>CAZPAS010000092.1:0-8052 GCA_964584575.1 uncultured Dehalococcoidaceae bacterium
ATCCCCTGGCCCGCCTACGAGATGTTCCGCACCTGTCCCTGGCACGAGGAAATACTCGAGGGGATGCTCGGGAACGACCTCATGGGCTTTCATACGCGGTCGTTCTGCAACAACTTCGTCGACTCCGTGGAGCGCAGCCTGGAAGCCATGACCGACCGTGAAAACTCGGCGATAGTCCGGCAGGGCAATACGACGGTCGTGGAGCCTTTCCCCATCAGCGTGGACTTCGACGGTCTGTCCGCGCAGGCGAGTACGGAAGCCGTCGAAAAAGAGATGGCGAGACTTACCAGGGAGTACAACCTGGAGGGCAAGTACCTGGGCGTCGGCATGGACAGGATGGACTATACCAAGGGCATACCGGAACGGCTCATGGCGCTGGATAAATTCCTCGAGGAAAACCCGAAATACCGCGGCAAGGTGGTCTTCATCCAGGCAGGCATGCCGAGTCGCACCCAGATTGACACCTACCAGCAAATCGGCCAGAGAATCGACGACCTCATGGACGGGCTCAATAAGAAGTACGGCACGGATTCCTGGCAGCCGGTGGTACCGATGACGCGCCAGCTTTCCCACGATACCCTGAACGCACTGCGCCGCCTGGCGCGCTTCTGCGTGGTCAGTTCGCTCCACGACGGCATGAACCTGGTGGCTAAGGAGTACGTCTCCGCCCGGGTGGACGGCGACGGCGTGCTGATATTAAGCAAGTTCACCGGCGCGGCAGTGGAGATGCAGGATGCTTTACTTATCAATCCCTACGACATCGGCGAGTTTGCCTCCAAGATTAGGGAGGCTATCGAGATGCCGGAAGCGGAGAGGCGCCGTCGCATGAAGAACATGCGGGAAGTCGTCGCCGGCAATAACATCTACCGCTGGGGCGGTACGATGGTCAACAGACTTATCTCGATTGCGGGGGTCTAATGGAACACCTTTTTAAATCATGGCAGGCTTTTGAAGACAATTATCACGCGTTGTCTCATGTCCTGTTCCTCTCCGACTACGACGGTACGCTGACGCCTATTGTCGGTCGACCCCGGGACGCCGTACTCTCGCCTGCGGTCAGGGAGAAACTCACCGCACTGGCGCAAAGGCCGGACTTCACCGTGGGTATCATCAGCGGCCGTTCGCTGGTAGAAACCAGATACATGGCGGCAATCGAAGGTATTTACTATGCCGGAAACCACGGACTGGAAATCGAAGGTCCTAACCTCGACTATGTCAGCACGGAAGCCGAACTCGGTCAGGCGATGATTAAGGACCTGGCGGGGCAGCTGGAGGAGGAGCTGGAAAACATTGATGGGGTTATCGTCGAAGATAAGGGCTTGAGCTTGAGCGTTCACTACCGACTGGTCAGTGAGGAGGAACAGGACGATGTGGCGGTGATATTTAAACGAATAGTTACGCCTTTAGCCGATGCAGGGAAAATAAAAATCGCCAAGGGGAAGAAGGTTTTTGAGGTCAGGCCGCCCATCGACTGGGACAAGGGAAAAGCCATCGAATCAATCCGGCGCGAGATACTGGCGCTCCTGAAGCTGGAAAACGTGCTGACCGTTTACCTGGGTGACGATACCACCGACGAGGATGCCTTCAAAGTGCTTCAGCGTCCGCTGGGGTGGAGCGTGTACGTGGGTGGCGAAAATGATGCGTCCGCCGCAGAATATTACCTGGATTCAACGGACGAGGTAGAGGAATTGCTCGTGCGGCTGCTGGAACTGAAATAGAGCAATAAACGCACCTGTTTACTTAATATAGTTGATTGCGTCTTTGTTTTTCGGCGGGACCGGCGGTTCCATATCCTTATAACCCAGCACTACCGTGATGATATGCCGGTAATTCTCCGGGATGCCCATTTCCTGCTTTATTTTCTTCGCATCGTCGGAGGCAAACAGGAATTCCGCCATGCCGATGAAGCACGAGCCTATGTTCAACGATTCCGCCGCCAGGGCGATGTTCTCCGCCGCCGCGCCGCAGTCTATCTCCGTGAAACGGGCGTCTTCCTCCGCCGTAATCATAATCAGCGCCGGGGCGCCGTGAAAGACATTGAAGTCGGGGTTTTTAGCTCTCTCCGCAAGGAATTCGACGCCGGAATTCAGCAGGTTTTCTCTTATCTTGTCATTCATCTTGGCTATCGTTTCCGGGCTCTGTACCACCGTAAAGTGCCATTTCTGCTGGTTCATGGCGCTGGGAGCGTATATCGCAGCTTCCGCGATCGCCTTTATTTCGGCGTCGGGTATGGGCTTCTTCTGGTATTTCCTGATGCTTCTTCTACTGTTAATTACCTTTATAGTATCGTTCATGGTAATCGTCCTCTCTTTATAATTTGTCCGTCATATTATTCCCTGAAGGCTATGCATACGTCATCGGGGCAGGACCTGGCGGTCTTCCTCATTTCCACGGCGGTGTCTTCCGGCAGCGCCGTGCTGATAGAGATGCCCGAGCCTATTTCAAATCCGGCGGTGGTTGTCAGTCTGGGTAATATCCTGATATGCCAGTGATAGTACGGGTCGTTCTCATCCACCGTGGTAGTGCTGTCGATAACCATATTGTAGTCCGGATTATTCAGCTTGCGGTAAAGGCAGTACAGGACATCCTTGAGCACCCGGGCAAGCTCGGCGAGCTGCTCCCGGGGGAACAGCCCATATGACGCGCAATGCACCTTGGGGAAAATCCAGGTCTCGTAGGGCGTGTGGGACGCGTACGGGTGGATAACGATAAAGCCGTCCGTGTCCGCCACCACCCGGCTGCCCTTTTCCAGGTCCCAGGCGATGTGGTCGCAGTAGAGACACCGCCCGAGGTCGGCGTAATAATCGTGGGCGACGTCGAACTTGCGGTGGTAGTAGGGTGCCATGATGGGCGTCGCCACCAGCTGCGAGTGGGGATGAACGAGGGACGTCCCCGCCTCCCAGCCGACGTTTTTAAAGATGATGATGTGCCTCAACTGTGGATTTTCCTTGAGGGCGTTATACCTTTGCTGGTAGGCTATCAGCACCTTTTCTATCTGCTCGTAAGGCAGCATGGCGGGGGGCGTGTTATGGGACGGGCTATCGATGATGACCTCGTGGATGCCGTAACCGCCCATCTTGCGGAAGAACGGTCCTTCCTCTACCCTGGTAGTGTCTCCTTCCGGCGTCAGCGCGGCAAACCGGTTCGGCACCACCCGCACCGCCCAGTCGGACGCCTTATCCGAGGCGGGTATCCTGTATATTTCGTCCGGCGTTTCCGCTTCGTTGCCGGGACAGAAGGGACAGGCGGAATCCCAGCCGGGTACTTCATCGGACTTTTTCTCCGTAGTCTCCTCCGAACCCTGCTGCGGGCGTTTAGCCCTTTCCGGCGCCAGTATAACCCACTCTTTGGTAGTGATATCCTGCCTTAATTCGGACATTTACTCCTTTGTTTTGATGAATTTACGGTGAATACGTGCGAACTGCCGGTGTGTCTAGGCTTTAATCCGTATAGGTTTGCGTTTGGGTTTGATGGTCTCGCCACTTTTTATCACGGCCGCGGGGAAATCGCCTTCCACGACGCTATCGTAGATGATGCAGTTTCTGCCTATCTTACAGCCGGAGGGGATTACCGAATGCTTGCCGATGATGGACAGCCCGGTGCTCAATACCTGGGGATTGGCACGGTTGATGCGGAAGTCGTCGCCGAAGCCTATATGACAGTCGGCTTCGACGGTTACTTCCTTGTCAAGTATGGAACGGTCGATGGTACTGTTTCTGCCGATGACGGTGTTGTCCATGATGATGGAGTCTTTGACAACGGCGCCTTCGGCGACCTGGACGCCCGGCGATATGATGGAGTGCTCGACATGCCCGTCGATTTTACAGCCGCTGGAAAGCAGGCAATTGGTAACGGTGGCGGCATCGCCCACCTTGGTCGGCGGGACTTCTACCTCTTTGGTGTACAGGGGCCAGTCAATATCGGCAAGGAACGACTGGGATATCGCCAGTATCTCCATATTGGACTGCCAGAGGCTGTCCACGGTACCGATATCCCGCCAGTAGCCGTCGAAGGAGAAGGCGAACATCCTGCCTTTATCTGCCATTTTGGGGAAGATATTCCTGCCGAAATCGTGTCCCGTTCTGTTGTCCAGCCACTCCCGGAGAGTACTGGTATTGAACAGGTAGACGCCCATGGAAACAAGATTGCTCTGCGGGTTCTTGACCTTTTCCTGGAAACGGGCTATCTGCCCTTTTTCATCAGTGACAACCGTGCCGAAACGGTACAGCTCGTCTTCCGGCATGCGTGTTACGGCGAGGGTGACATCCGCGTTGTTGGTACGGTGGAACTCCAGCATCTCGGAATAATCCATTTTGTAAACGTGGTCGCCGCTTAATATCAGTACCTCGTCGATATCCTCGGCCTCGATGCGGTCGAGGTTCTGGTGCACGGCGTCGGCGGTCCCTTTATACCAGTCCCTGCCTTCCTCGCGCGCCAGGTAAGGTTGGAGGAGTCGCACGTTCCGGTCCGGCGGCACCAGGCCCCACGGTGAGCCGACGCCGATGTGCTCGGTAAGGGAAACGGGCTGGTACTGGGTGAGGACGATGACGTTAAAAACACCCGAGTTCACGCAGTTAGAAAGGGAAAAATCGATGATACGGTACTTGCCAGCGAACGGAACCGCCGGCTTAGCGCGTTCCTGAGACAGGATACTAAGGCGTTCGCCCGTACCCCCCGCCAGGATAACAGCCAGTAACCTGTGCATTGTTACTTCCTATCAGATACGGAAACCCGTATCTTTTTCGCTACCAATTTGACTTTGGCTGCTACTTATTAATGTTATAAGTATTGTATACAGATGTCAACCGAGGTTTCATTGCCTATTAGGTTGTACTATAATTGAACCCGGATACATAAGGAGAGCATATGCCGAGCCTGCGGGACTTCTTTACCAATATGTCGGCGCCCATGCCGCTGCACCGGAAGTTTTACCTGGTCTTCCGCAATAACTTTATCAAGATATGGAAGAGGCAGAGCTGCTGCGGACACCCCGGCGAGCCCGGCTGCTGACAGGCGGCGGAAGTCTCTCCCGGTCCGGGAGAGCCGGCGGGACACGGGCACAGTCACTAAATGTAACGGCCTTGAGGTGAAAAAATGTACTATTTTGCCTACGCCAGCGACCTGAACAAGCAGCAGATGAAGACGCGTTGCCCGGACAGCAAGCCCCTGTTCGTGGCGGTCCTGCCCAATTATAAAATAGTGTTTACCGGATGGTCGCGCCAGTGGCGCGGCGGCAAGGCTACCATAAAGTCATTCCGGGGTGAAAAGGTGCGGGGCGCCATCTACGACGTATCCGAGGCGTGCTTGAGGCAGCTGGACAGGCACGAAGCGGGTTACGAGCACCTTAATGTGACCGTCTTCGATGAGGACAACGAGCCGCACCAGGTGATAACCTACATATATTCCGGTCAACAGGATGAGTCCCGGCCTTCCCAGGAATACGGCGAGGTCATCCGGCAAGGGTACCGCGACTGGGGAATCGCCTAGCCCTGGAATTCTGGATAAGCGGTTAGATTTTAATTAAAATATGTGTGTGAGTTTATTCCGCCGAATTTCCCGGCGTAATTGTGTTAAAATGTTAAGTTAAGTTGGGTATAATCCCGGCGGGAGTAACGAAAACATAATGAGTAAAGCCGGTAGACCGTCAAAGGAAAAAGCAAAAGAGCACCCTTTGTCCGGGCAGTTCAACGGTCATGTGCCCTGGATAGACGGGTGTAAAGAACACGGCAGAGAGACGTGCCTGGACTGCCCGGTGCCGCTGGAAGAGTGCCCGGCGGAGCACCCGCGTCTTCATAAGGGCGGCAGACCTCGCGGGAGTAAAAGCAAGCCGGTGGCGACCGAAGATAAGGAGTAGCAGATGACAGCAGGGAAAAATTACGATGTGAAAGATATGTCTCTGGCGGAGGGCGGCAGGCAGCGTATCGCATGGGCTTACCGGGAAATGCCGGTGGTCCATCTCATCAGGGACAGGTTCTCTAAAGAGAAACCTTTGAAGGGTATCCGCATTTCAGGCTGTCTCCATGTCACCACGGAAACCGCCAACCTGGCGCTTACCTTGAAAGAGGGCGGGGCGGAGGTTGTACTCTGCGCCTCCAATCCGCTGAGTACGCAGGACGACGTGGCGGCGGCGCTGGTGGAGTACGGCATTCCGACGAACGCCATCAAGGGCGAAGACGACGAGACCTATTATAAACATATAAATTCCGCCCTGGACAGCAAGCCGCATATCACCATCGATGACGGCGCCGACCTCGTGACGACGATTCATACCAAACGCAGCGACCTTGTCGCCAATGTCATCGGCGGTGCCGAGGAGACCACCACCGGGATTATCCGCCTGCGCAGCATGTATAAGGACGGGAAGCTGAAATATCCCATGATTGCCGTTAATGATGCCGAGACCAAGCACTTCTTCGATAACCGCTACGGCACGGGACAGAGCACCATCGACGGTATTACCCGCGCCACGAATATACTCTGGGCGGGCAAGAAGGTGGTCGTCTGCGGCTACGGCTGGACGGGACGCGGCGTTACCATGAGGGCCAGGGGACTGGGCGCCCATGTCATCGTCGTCGAGGTGGAGCCGGTGCGCGCCCTGGAGGCGGTCATGGAAGGTTACCAGGTCATGCCCCTGCTGGAAGCCGCAAAAGTAGGCGATATCTTCATTACCGTTACCGGCGACAAGAGCGTCATCGACGAACCCCATTTCAAGGTGATGAAGGACGGCGCCATCCTGGCTAACAGCGGGCATTTCAACGCGGAAATAGATATCCCAGCCCTGGAAGCGATGTCGAAAAATAAACGTACCATTCGCGGCTTCGTCGAGGAGTATAGCCTTAAGGACGGACGCTGTCTTTTCCTGCTGGGCGAGGGCAGGTTGATAAACCTGGCGGCGGCGGAAGGGCATCCCGCCAGCGTTATGGACATGAGCTTCGCCAATCAGGCGCTTTGTGCAGAATACATGGTGAAGAACAGGGGCAAGCTGGAAATCAAGGTTCATCCGGTGCCCGTGGAAATAGATAAAGAGGTAGCCCGCCTTAAACTCAAGGCGATGGGCGTGGCTATCGACACGCTGACGGCTGAACAGCAGAAATACCTTGCCAGCTGGGACGAAGGAACATAGGTAATTAATCAGCCTGATAAAACGGAGGTATAAGATGTCTAACAGCTTTGCGACTTCGCTGAATTATATGCTGACATCGGAATCGGTCACGGAAGGGCACCCGGACAAGATGTGCGACCAGATATCGGACGCCATTCTTGACGCCATCATGGAGAAAGATAAGAACGGCAGGGTGGCCTGCGAGGTCGCCACGACCACCGGACTGGTCATCGTCATGGGGGAAATCACCACCAATTGCTATGTCGAAGTGCCGCAGATTGTGAGGAACGTGGTTAAAGATATCGGTTATACCAGACCGGAATACGGGTTTGATTATGAGTCTGTGGGTGTCATGGTATCCATCAAACCTCAATCCGTCGATATCGACCGGGGTGTTAGTGAATCGTTGGAGGTCAAAGAGGGCGAGGGCGCCGACGACCTCGATAAAATAGGCGCCGGCGACCAGGGCATGATGGTCGGCTTCGCCTGCAACGAGACCCCCGAGCTTATGCCCCTCCCCATCTCCCTGGCGCACAAGCTGTGCCGTCGGCTGGCCCAGGTGAGGAAGGAAGGGATACTGAAATACCTCCGCCCGGACGGTAAGTCGCAGGTGACCGTGGAATATTCCAAAGGCGTTCCCAGGCGCATCGTCAACGTGGTTATCGGCGCCCAGCATGATGACGGAGATGACATTGTAGAACGGATTGAGCAGGACATTATCAATAATGTAATTAAAGCGGTGCTGCCAACAGAACTGGTCGATAGCGGTACCAGCTATTACGTAAACGGGACCGGGCGATTCGTCGTCGGCGGGCCGGTGTCTGATACCGGTTTTACCGGACGCAAGATTATCGTGGATACTTACGGGGGCGCCGCCCGGCACGGCGGTGGGGCTTTCTCCGGCAAGGACTGCACCAAGGTAGACCGCTCGGCGTCTTACATGGCGCGGT
>CAZPAS010000093.1:0-8016 GCA_964584575.1 uncultured Dehalococcoidaceae bacterium
TTCAGCTACGGTATTGCTCACGACTTAAGGAGTCCGCTGGTGAGTATTCAAGGTTTCAGCCGTTTACTCCGAACCGATTACAAAAATAATGATAATGAGAAGGTACATGAGGATATCCGGCTAATCGAATCCGGGGTTACCAAGATGAGACAACTCCTGGATAGGACCCTGGAATATTCCCGTGCCAGCCAACCGGTAAAACCAGAGGCGAAGGTGTCTTTTACCGCGATTGTTAATGATGTGATTGGAGAGTTTACCGAGCAGTTGCGTTCAATCGGGGCTGTCGTGTCTCTTGCGGAGAAATTTCCCAAAATTTACGCGGACGAACTGAGGATGAAGGAGGTACTGACTAACCTGATTCAGAACAGCATTAAATACCGAGATGAAACAAGGCCACTGAATATTGAGATAGGCTGTCAAACTAAAAAGGACAAGGTCGTCTTCTTTGTCCGTGACAACGGCATCGGGATTGATGCGAGTGAGCCCGAAAAGATGTTCGAACTTTTTTATCGGGGAACAGCAAAGGGTACAGGCATCGGTGCCGGTCTGTCTATTGTTAAAAAGATTATTGAAGCGCACGGCGGCAGGTCGTGGGCAGAAGGTGAGATAGGAAAGGGAACCGCCATCTACTTTACCCTGCCAAAATATCACAATGGAGCAAATGGAGATAGTAATGGAAAAGACTAAGATACTTATAGCCGATAGCTCTACCTTTATGCGAATAATACTTAACAATACGCTGGAGCAGATTGGATTCGAAGTCGTTGCCGTAGCTAAAGATGGTAAGGAAGCATTAGATATGTATACCGAGCATAGCCCTGATATTTCGCTGGTGGATGCGGCACTGGAAAATCCAGATGGTATCTTTGTAGTACGTACAATAACAGAACACAACCCTTCAGCGGCGGTGGCCCTACTGATACCGGATAATATGGATGATACTGACTTAATCGTTGAAGGTGTCAGGGCAGGGGCGACAGCCTATATCAAGAAACCTTTATCAGGCGATGAGATTAAAAAGCGCCTATCCAACATGCTGAAAAGGAGGGAGGAACAATGACCGGGCAAAAAGGAATAAACGTATTGCTGGTGGAGGACACCGAGGAGCATGCCATTCTGATAAGGAGGGCTCTGGATAGTGGGAGGTTGAGTACCAGGCTATTCTGGGTAACAGATGGGAAGGCGGCACTCGATTTTCTGCATAACCAAGGTGATTACACGGATATAGAGTCTAATCCCTGTCCGGATATAATCCTGCTTGACCTCAGGCTACCTAAGATAAGCGGACTGAAGGTACTGGAACAAATCAAGGCTGAGAAAAAATTGAAGGACATTCCGGTGGCGGTGCTTACGGCATCGGATGAAGCCAAGGATATAGTCGGATGCTACCGGGCAGGCGCCGAGAGTTTTATTACGAAGTCAGTAGTTTTTCTCAACAAGGGAGAGGGTTCGGGGATAATTCTTAACGCCATCTTATCACTCGCCGGAGCTTCGGATAAGGAGGTGGTGACTCATGGTATGTAGAGATAAATAAATTTCAGGTATCAAATACTCTATTTTAGTAAGGAGACTGGACGAATGAGATATTTAAAGTATTTTCAAAGAGACGAGAGAGGCGTGTCACCGATAATCGGCGTGATATTGATGGTGGCCATAACCGTGGTCATGGGAGCGGTAGTAGCCGGTTTCGCCTACGGATACCTCGGCAACACCCCTAAAGCACCTAATATTGCGATGTCGGTTATAGATGACCCCACTGACCAGACTTCGGTGCTGGTGAAGCACAGCGGCGGGGAAAACATAGGAGCCAACGAATGGAAGGCCTCGCTAACATTGGGTAAGGAAAGTTCCGCAGACTTCACGCTACAGGGCCAACTGGGTGCCAATGCCATATCGACTGGCACGACTTTGGATGTGGGGAATCAAACAATCACGGCCAATACTACCGTTGCTGCTAATTGGTATCACTTCGTCGCTGTTCATGTTGGTAGTGACGCGATTTTGCTTGATACCAATGTGCTGGTGCGCTAAGGGCAATAACCAAACAAGAGAACTTATTAACCGGGAGACTACCGTAATTACCGGGGTATCCTGAGCAGGTTTGCACGTAGTTGAAAACGGTAACCCGCGCCGGAGTCGGATTTGCCAGGCGAGGTAGATTTACTTATGACTGTAACTCGAAAAAAACAACTTTCGGACAAAGGAATTATTTGTCCCGTTTGCGGCCAAAAAAGCAATGGTCTTGACCGCTGTATGCAGTGCGGGTCTCCGCTGCTCAAGGATAGCGAGGTGAGACACCCACAAGTGGAAGGCCTGGCGGCTACAGGGGAGGCAAGAAAGAAGGCCCAGGAGAATCTGCAGGCAGTACTCGCCGAGCAGCGGGTACAGAGACAGGACAAGACAAAGGCATATGGAGTGAGAACGGTTGGAGAAATAGAAGATGTCTCTCAATCAGGGTTGGATAACAGAGACAAGTGGAAAAATTGCCTGGAAACGTATCCGGTGAACGAACCTTACGCCTACATTGCCATCGTAGCCAGCCAACCGCCTACCTATCAGGTATGCGAGGTTGGCCTGACCAGGGGTGAAGAGGAGTTGCTGAAGGAGATACGGGCATGGCTCTATGAGGTAATTAATGTGGATTTTAGCTCGCTGGATAAGACCGAGGACTTCCTGAGGCAAAAGGTCCAGGAGATCACCAAAGAATTCGGTATTCGCCTGGATTCCTTGAGCATGGAAAAATTAATGTACTACGTAAAGAGAGACCTGATAGGTTACGGTAAGCTGGATGCGATATTGAGAGATAAGAAGATCGAAGACATATCGGCGGATGGACCCGGAATCCCCGTGTATGTCTACCACCAGACCTATGGCTCGCTGGAGACCAACATCACCTTCAGCCAGGAGGAACTGGACTCGCTGATTTATAAGCTGGCTCAGAGGTCGGGAAGACATATATCTATAGCCCGCCCCCTCCTGGATGCCTCACTGCCCAGCCATGACCGGCTGCAACTGAGTATCGGAAGCCAGGTTACCACCAAAGGTTCTACTTTTACCATCAGGAAATTCAGGGAGATACCTTTCACGCCGATAGACCTGATAAACCTCGGGACTATATCCGTGGAAATGGCCGTCTACTTCTGGCTGGCGGTGGAAACCGGATTTAATATCCTCATTGCCGGGGGCACGGCATCAGGGAAGACCACGTTTCTAAATTCCATCTCCATGTTCATACCACCAAACTGCAAGGTGGTCAGCCTTGAGGATACCAGGGAAATAAACCTTCTCCACGAGAACTGGATACCCTCCGTCACCAGAGATACCGAAGAGCGTGGCTCAATAGAGATGTTTGACCTGCTCCGGACTGCCCTCAGGCAGCGGCCGGAGTACCTGCTGGTTGGCGAGGTGCGGGGGCAGGAAGCTAATACGCTTTTTCAGGCTATGTCCACCGGCCATATCACCTTCTCCACGGTTCATGCGGACTCGGTTCCTTCGCTGGTGAAGCGGCTGACCAAGCCACCCATCGACATTCCGATAATGCTGCTTGACAGTATAGACATCGTGGCGCTGGTGAGCATGGTCAAGTTTGGCGATACCAGAGCCAGGAGATGCACTAATGTGGTAGAGGTGACCGATGTTGATTTTGATAACGAGACCCTCAAGACGAACACGGTCTTCCGAAGCACTACCAGTAGCTTTCAATTCAGCGGAGAGTCCAAGGTTTTCCTGGAAATTATGGAAAAGCTGAGCATGAATGAGGAACAATTAGCGGCAGAGTTTGCCCGACGTCTGAGAATCATGAGCCGGCTATGCGAGAACAAGGTAAACGACTTCTATACATTGAGTCGACTGCTATTTGAATATAGCGTAAACCCGGATAAAGTGGAAAAAGAATTACTGCGGGGAGAGAAAACATGAATACGGGCACGATGGCTATGGCCCTATTCGGCGGTTACTACAGGAAAAAACGCACTCGTTTTTCTTTCCTGACCAATGACCTGATAAAAGCCAGGATATTTATCACCGTAGAAAGAATGCTATCCATGGCTACCCTGTATTCGCTGGTGTTCTCGTCAGCCTGTGTAACCCTGGGGCTGGCGGCGGCAGCCCTACTCTTTAATTATGTGCCCATCTGGAGGTTCGTCTTTGCTAAGGGAATGGCGATAACCGACCTGCCCGGGATTCTGGCTGACTTTGGCCTGGTTATTTTCGTAGTGCTGGCCTGCTTTGCGGCTTTGTTTCTCCTCTTTATCCTGTATCCCCGGATCAGGGGATGGGAGAGGAAAAAGGGGATAGACGGCCACCTGCCCTATGCCATCTCCTGGATGTCCTTCATGGCTACCACCGGTGTTATTCCCTACATGATTTTTAAGAAGCTAGCCGAAGCGGAGGAGTACTTCGGCGAAGTAAGTCAGGAAGCGAAGCTTGTAGTTAAAGACGTGGAGTTACTCGGTTTTGATTTTATAGGCGCCTTGCGCAACCTGGCGTCCGTTACTCCTTCCACCAATATGAGGACATTTATCCAGGGGGCGATTACAAATGCTCTATCCGGCGGCGAAATGGGGACCTACTTTGTCAGCAAGGCGCAGGAATCTCTGGAAGAGAACCGAAAGAAGTTTAACGAGTTCATTTCTACTCTCAGCCTGATTTCCGAGGTCTACATCATCGGGATGGTGGCGGCGCCGATCCTCGTTATCGTCATGTTCGCCGCCATGATGATGCTGGGAGGTGCAAGCCCGATGATATTAATGGCGATTATATACGGGTATATCCCGCTGGGCTCACTGTTGTTTCTAATACTCACCGATGCTTTGACACCGGAGGGGATAAAGTAAATGAACAGAGACATGGTCCTTGAGGCGATAGAACACAGTCGAAATAAGTCTACCTTACAGCGATTTGTCTCATCCCCACTGCCTACATTAAGAGAGAATCGTTATCTGCTGTATCTTATCTCGCTCGGAAGCGCGACGGCTTGTGCCGCTGTCGCCTTCTACCTGGGTGTCGACCCGATGAATATCGGGATTCTGGCCTTTATACTGGCTATCATGCCCCCGAGTTTTTTTAACTTCTACGAGACGAGAAGGACCAGCAGGATAGAGGCAGAGTTTCCGGCTATGATGCGTGACATCAGCCTGTCCGTTAAGGCGGGCATGACACTGAACGGGGCGCTGAGCATCGCTGCCGGTGGTCAGTACGGCGCGCTTACCCCGGCCATTAAGCAGATTGATAATATGGTCTCATGGGGCGTTTCCTTTGAGGAGGCGCTGCTTCACTTCGCCGAGAAATACCCCACGTTGCTTATCCGAAGAACGATCTTCACCTTAATCGAGGCATCCAGGATGGGTGGTCAGTTAGGTGAGATACTGGAGGGTGTTGCTACCGACGTGGAGGAGACCAAGGCTCTGGAGGAAAAAAGGAACTCAGAGACCAAGCCATACATTATGGTCTGTTATATCAGCTACTTTGTTTTCCTTGCGGTGATACTGATTATGAGCTATATCTTTCTACCTATGATGCAAGAGGCGTCTGATGTTGCTACCGGCGGAGCTCTGCCGGGTGGAATAGGACAGTTTGCCGTGTCCGAGGAAGACCTGGCGCTATACAACAGGCTGTTCTTCCATGCTCTGGTGATACAGGGCTTCTTTGGCGGTATTGTTACCGGGAAGATGGGTGAAGGGAAGGCAGTTGCCGGGCTCAAGCACTCGGTTTTCTTTATCATAGTGGCGGTTATCGCCTATTTTCTGCTGATGTAGGTCTGCTCTACCGAAGTGAGATAAAAAATGTTCGGACAATTCATTAATAATTATGCGCTTATCTTCGTCCTGGTATTTTTTATATTAATCCTTGCCGGACTTCTGGCATTTTACCTTCACGTGGCCGGATTCACACTGATAGAGGTGATATTACTGGTGGCCTTTCCGCTGATCGCCTTTTTCTCCGCACTGCCAGTGGTGGGCAGCACTATTACAGAATTTACCGGCGACTTATCCGGTACTGTGTTAGCTACCGCCAAGGTGTTTGACGTACCGCTAATCCGTTTAGGCCATACCATAATTGGAGTTAACGCCGTGGGATTTTTTATTCCAATGTTAGTTACACTTAATATGTTAATGCAAAAACGTATCCCGCAGATGAAGTTTTATATCCTTGTGGTCATTATTGCTGCGGTGAGTTATCTCTACTCCTTTTTCCAGCCCGGTCTGGGGGTAGTAATCTACCTTTTTGCCATTCCACCGATTCTGGCGGCAGGAATTGCCTTTATGTTCCGTAAAATGAAAGGTTCTGAGAATATAAACACGGCCCTTCTGGCCTATGCCGGGGCGACAATCGGGGTACTGGTGGGAGCCGATCTTCTTAATATATTTAAATTGGTCAAATATGACTGGGAAAGACCCACACTGGTATCGGTGGGGGGAGGAAGCATGCTTGATGCCCTCTTTCTGGCGGGAATGGTAGCCCTGTTTGCTGATTTCTTGTTCCGCAGCCAGGAGGAGAGGATAGTTGGCAAACTGGTAAAGGTGTTCCGGGAGGTGTGGCGGAGATGAGAACCGGAATCCGGATTGTGTGGAAAGATGAAAGGGGTGTCTCTGCCGTACTCGGGGCTATACTGATATTTTTGATTGTGGGGGCGATGTGGGGCACGATACAGGCATACCACGTGCCTAACTGGAATAAGGATGCGGAATACGAGCACCTTGATGGAGTCTGTGATGACATGGTGACCTTCAAGTCAGATGTGGAGGATGTGGCCATATCAGGAGAACCCAAATCAAGTAGCTTTCATATGGGAATGCGCTATCCCAACCGCATGTTCCTGACCAATCCCGGCACCGGGGTAGCCGGTTCATTGACATCGGAGAACGTAATAATAAATATTGAATATACTATTGATGGTTTAGGCAATCCCACAATCACCACGAGCTATATCTCAAATCGGGTAAGCTATGAGGTGCAGGGCACGGTTGACAGCCCGAAATTGGTGTACGAACACGGGGTGATAATCCGGGACTACGGTAGTGAATACGCCACCAAGGATGAGCAATCTCTGGCCTCAGGTGACGAAATTTATATACCGATTTTAACCGGTAATCTAACGTCCGTTTCATCGATGGAAACGGAGACGATTGAGATAAAGCCAATGTCCCAGTCATACAGCCGCACCAAGATTCAGTCAGCGAATATTACCCTCAGCACCGACTACCCGGAGGTCTGGGAAGACCTGCTCGCCGGAACGAGCACCGATTATACCACCATACAGGTTGATACTGACGAAGGCGAGATTAATATTGCAACCAGAGCCGTAGAACTAATCAGCTTCCCTGCGGGAGATACCACCGCAGATGCGCTGTATGCGGGGCTGCTAGTATTACGAACAGAGCCGGAGTCGGTGACATACACCAGTATCGACACCAACCAAGTCGACTACCCCCGAATTCTTGATATCACTATTATGTCTTCAGGGGGTGATGAAATGACCAACTCCACGATAACAGCGACGGTGAAAAACGTGACCGCTGCCTATGATATTCACGCCGACCTCTCGGCGTTCAGCAACCCGGCGGCATTCGACCCGGAGTTGTACGACATGTTTCCAAACGTCTCACCGACTCCCTGGGTAGCATCCGCCCAAAACGATGTAAGCTGGGTCATAACACACCCCGCCTACGAAGCGGGAATTGATATAATCGCATCGTTCTGGGTAATCAATGCCGATAATAACATGCAGTTCTTTACGTCACGAGTGTTTAGCCGGAGCCAGAATAAAGATAATAAGGAAAATTGGTATCAGTAGGATGGCATCATCTAAAGCATCGGTGCTGGTAGTTGACGACGATGTTTGTATATTGCGCATAATGAGGCGCACGCTGGAGATGGAAGGATACCGGGGACTCACAGTTAGTGATGGTGAAGCTGCCGGCTGGCTGGTCCAGGGTCATAGGAGTCATGGCGTAACCAGTGGCGGCGGCAGCAGTATCCCGTCCCCGACTATTTATCCAGTTGCTCGTAGAATTT
>CAZPAS010000094.1:0-6470 GCA_964584575.1 uncultured Dehalococcoidaceae bacterium
TGGGACGAAGCCACGGATATCATCGCCGCCGAGATAAAGAGGATACACAAACAGTACGGTCCCTACGCCATCCTCGGGCAGGCGGACGGGCACGGGGAGACGAAGGCGGTGCACGCCACCCACGGCTGCGGCTGTCGGTTGCTCGAACTCATGGGCGGCTTTACCTTTCAGGTCAGGAACCCGGACAGCTGGGAGGGGTGGTACTTCGGCGCCAAGCACGTCTGGGGCTGCGAGCCGGTGGGCCTGCAGTGGCCTTACAACGCCAATATCATACCGGACATGGCGAAGCACACCGAGCTTATCCTCTGCTGGGGGTGCGACCCCGAGACCACCCCCTGGGGATTCGCGCCGGCGCAGATGGCCAGTCGGTGGTTCTACTGGTTCACCGAACTCGGCATCAAGCAGATATACGTCTGCCCGGATTTGAATTACGGCGCGGCCGTCCACGCGGACAAGTGGATTCCCGTCCTCCCTAATACGGACGCCGCCCTGCACCTGGCAATCGCCTACCAGTGGATGACCGAAGGCACTTACGATAAGGACTACATCGCCACTCACACGGTGGGATTCGATAAATTCGAGGAATACGTCCTCGGTAAAGAAGACGGGATACCTAAAACTCCAAAGTGGGCGTCGGGACTGTGCGGCGTGCCTTCACGTATTATCAAAGCCCTGGCGAGAGAATGGGCGTCTAAAACGACGTCGACGGCGCACGGACTGGGCGGACCCTATATCCGGGGTCCCTATTCCCACGAACCGGCCCGTCTGGAAGTCATGCTCCTGGCGATGCAGGGACTCGGTAGGCCGGGCGTCCACCAGCATGCCGTCCTGGAGGGGGCGTTCTTTTCCTCGGCGGTGCTGCAGAAACGTTGCTTCAAGCACCGTCCCTGGGGCGTCATCGAGCCGGACATCTCGAAGGCGGTGAGGGGGTACGATAACTTCGCCCCCATGCCCAAGCAGGTCATCCCCAAGTGTCTCGTCCACGAGGCAATACTAAAAGGCGAGTTCAGCATCTACGGCAGCGGCTACCAGATACTGCCGACCGAAGACCAGTTCAAGAAGTACGTCTATCCGGTGCCGGGCTGCTCGCCGGTGCACATGATATGGACGGACGCCCCGTGTCTGACGACCTGCTGGAACGACGGAAACAGCCACGTGAAGGCTTACCGCCACCCTTCGATTGAGTTCATGCTTGCCCAGCACCCCTGGATGGAGAACGACTGTCTCTTCGCGGATATTATCCTGCCATCCAATACCAAGTACGAGACGGAGGACATCGGGGAGGGAACCACCGGCGACCAGTTCGAGAGTATTTTCCTGGAGAATAAATGCGTCGAACCAATCGGTGAGTCCAAGAGCGAATACGAGATAGTCTGCCTGATTGCCGAAAAGCTGGGCATGCTGGAGAAATATACTCAGGGTAAATCGGTACAGGAGTGGATAAAGCTGGGCTTCGACGAATCGGGCGTGCCGCAGGCGGGACTCTGCGACTGGGAGGAATTCAAGGAAAAGCAGTATTACGTCGTCCCCACCGACCCCGACTGGGAGAAGCACCCCGCCGGTCTGTATGAATTTTACAAAGACCCGGAGAAGCACCCTCTGGCGACACCCACCGGCAAGCTGGAGTTCGAGTCCACCAACCTGAAAAAGCACTTCCCCGACGACGATGAGAGGCCGCCGGTGCCCCACTGGATACCCTACGGCGAATCGCACCAGGAAAGCCTGCAACTGGAAAGGGCGAAGAAGTACCCGCTGCTCTGCCAGTCCAACCACCCCCGCTGGCGGGTGCATGCCAACCTCGACGACGTTAACTGGTTCAAGGAAATTCCCACGTGCAAGGTCAGGGGAGCGGACGGATATTTGTACGAACCGCTGTGGCTTCACCCCGCGGAGGCTGAAAAGCGGGGTATCAAGCACGGGGACGTGGTAAAGATATTCAACGAGAGAGGCGGCGTACTCTGCGGGGCGTACGTGACGGAGAGGGTGATGCCCAATGTTGCCTACGTGGAACACGGCGCCCGGTATGACCCCATCGTGCCCGGGGAGCTGGACCGCGGCGGCGCCATCAACACCATTACGCCCTATAACTGGTCGTCGCGTAACGCCGCCGGCATGGTGGTCAGCGGATTCCTGGTCGAGGTGGAACGGGTCAACATAGACGAGATGAAAAAGCAGTACCCCGAGGCGTTCAATCGTCCCTACGACTGGGCTTCCGGGCTGAAGTTCGAGAGAGTATTAGAAGGATAGATAATCAGGGGATACATTTGTCGGAACAGATTCTAACGCAATGTACCGTCGGCGGAGCCGTGTTCGTTCACGTCAAGGACGGCGTCATCACACGGATACGGCCTATCGTCTTCAATGAGACAGACGCGCCCTCGTGGACAATCGAAGCCAGGGGCAAAAAATTTACCCCGCCCCGGAAAGTCGCCCTGAATCCCTACGTCGTCCCGGAGAGGAGCCGCGTATATTCCGATAAACGAATCAAATACCCGTATAAAAGGGTGGATTTTAATCCTCACGGCGCCAGAAACCCGCAGAATCGCGGTAAATCCGGCTACGAGCGGATAAGCTGGGACGAGGCATTGGATACGGTCGCCGGGGAGATGAAGAGGATAAGGGAAGCGTACGGTCCCGCCGCCATTACCGGAAGCACCTCATCCCACCACAACTGGGGGCTGCTTTTCTACAAGATGGGTCCCTTCGGCAGGTTCTTCAATATGCTCGGTTACACCACCCTGTTCGATAACTGCGATAGCTGGGAGGGGTGGTTATGGGGGGCGGTGCACGCCTGGGGCTATCACTGGAAGCTCGGCGTTACCGATAACGTGGACATGCTCCAGGACGCCCTGAAAAATACGGAGATGGTCGTCTTCTGGGCTAACGACCCCAATTCGACCGCGGGGAACTACTGCGGGCAGGAATCCGTTATCTGGCGGATGTGGCTGCGGGAGCTGGGTATCAAGATGGTCTTCATCGACCCCTGGTGCAATTACACGGCGGCAACCCTCGGCGATAAGTGGCTCGCCCCCCGCCCCGGCACCGACGCCGCCATGGCGGAGGCAATCGCCTACGTCTGGATTAAAGAAGGCACCTATGATAAATGGTTCGTGGAGAACCGCACGCTGGGGTTTGACGAATTCAAGAAGCAGGTACTGGGAGAAAAAGACGGAATCGCCCGCACGCCGGGATGGGCGGCGGAGATAACCGGCGTCCCCGCCCGTGATATCGTTGCCCTTGCCCGGGAGTGGGCATCGAAACGCACGATGATGGGCTGCGGCGCCATGTACGGGGTCGGAGGAGCCTGCCGCCAGGCATATTCCACCGAGTGGACCCGCCTCATGGTGTACCTTATCGCCATGCAGGGAATGGGCAAGCCCGGCGTCAACGTCTGGGGCAGCGCCAGCATGGGGCCGCCGGTGGACCTGTCTTTCCAGTTCCCCGGATATTCGTCTGCGGGATGGGATACCTTCGGGCTGGTGGCGGATAAACCCGCCGTCAATACGGTCACCCAGCGTAATTACCGCCTGCTTTTACCGGAGTCCGTCATGAGTCCGCCGGTCAGCTGGATAGGCGAGGGCTTCTGCGGGGAGTCCATCGAGCAGCAGTTCATACCGTACACCTGCCCCGAACCGGGAGCCAACGGCTCCGATATTAAAATGTATTACCGCCACGGCGGCTCTTATATTTCGACGATGACGGATACCAACCGGTTCGTGCGCATGTACCAGAGTCCCAATCTGGAATTCGTCGTCAACCAGGACTGCTTCTGGCAGAGCGAGACATCCTTCGCCGATATTATCCTGCCCGCCTGCACCAACTTCGAGCGCAGTGATATCTCCGAGTGGGCGGCTCCCGGCGGGTACGGCGCCGCCGCCATCGGGCACAACCACCGTATTGTTATCTATCAGAAGAAGTGCATCGAGCCGCTGTGGGAGTCAAAATCCGATTACGATATATATACAGAACTCGCCGGGAGACTGGGCTTCAAAGAACAGTACACGGAAGGCAACTCGGAGGAGGACTGGATTAAGAAAATCTACGATATATCATCGATGCCGAAAATCATGTCCTACGAGGATTTCAAGGAGAGGGGCTATTACGTCGTCCCGCCCCCCGGCGAGGACTATAAGCCCACCGTGTCAAATCGCTGGTACTACGAGGGACGCCCCTGTGATATACCCGACCCCACCAATCCCCGGTTCGGGAAGAAGGGGATGGGCACCTACAGCGGCAAGATAGAGTTCGTCTCGCAGAGCCTGACGCAGCACTTCCCCGACGATGAAGAGCGCCCGCCGCTGGCGAGGTACATACCCAGCTGGGAAGGCTACGACTCGGAGCTGGCGAAGAAATATCCGCTCCAGCTCATATCCTCTCACCTGCGATATTCCTTCCACACCCACCACGAAAACAAGTCGCCGTGGCTGGACGAGATACCGGGAAATCGCGTCATCAAGGACGGCTACGCCTGGTGGCCCATGCGCCTGCATCCGGCGGACGCTAAAGCACGCGGTATCAGGCACGGGGACATCGTGAAGATGTATAACGACCGCGGCGCCGTGCTGGGGATAGCGCAGCTTACCGAGCGACTCCGCCCCGGCGTCGTCCACTCGTTCCAGTCGTCGGCAAAGTACGATCCCCTGGAGCCGGGCAAGCCGGGCAGCATCGATAAGGGCGGCTGCGTAAATCTGCTGACGCCCGCCCGGATGATATCCAAGAACGTCCCCGGCATGGCGAGCAATACCTGCCTGGTGGAGATGGAAAAGTGGGAGGGGAAGGCGTAAATGGCGAGATACGGCATGGTGATAGACGTCGCCAGGTGCTGCGGGTGTTATAACTGCTTCCTCGCCTGCAAGGATGAGCACTGCGGGCAGGACTATCCCGGTTACGCGGCGGCGCAGCCGATGGCCGGGCAGTTCTGGATGAACATTTTAGAGAAAGAAAGAGGGCGGTACCCGAAGGTGAAACTCGCCTATATCCCGGTGCCGTGCCAGCACTGCGAGGACGCGCCGTGCGTGAAGTCGGCAGAGGACGGGGCAGTGTACCGCCGACCCGACGGTATCGTAGTCATCGACCCCGAAAAAGCGAAAGGACAGGAGCAGATAGTATCCTCATGTCCCTACGGCGTCATTTACTGGAACGCGGAGGAAGGCCTACCCCAGAAATGCACCCTCTGCGCTCATCTCCTCGACGAGGGCTGGAGGGAGCCCCGCTGCGTCGAGGTGTGTCCCACCGGCGCGCTGGTATTCGGCGACCTCGACGACCCTGCCAGTGAGGTGTCCCGGCTTGTCGCGCAGGGGAATGCGGTGTCCCTTCGTCCCGGGAGCGGACTGAAGGAAAAGGTCCTCTATATCGGCTTGCCTAAAAGGTTCGTGGCGGGAACGGTGGTCTACGGCGATACGGACGAATGTGCCGGGGGCGTAACGGTTATCCTTGTCGGAGAAGACGGGGAGAGAACGGTGGAGACCAATAATTTCGGCGATTTTGAGTTCGAAGGTCTGGCGGAAAATGCGGTATACGCCGTGAAAATCGAAGCCGAAGGTTATCAAACGAAGGAACTGCCGGTAAGCACGACAGACGATGTCTACCTGGGCATTATCATGATTTAACGGTTTGACAAGGAATGAGGCAGCAGTATATCATTTTTACGCCGCTGATTTTTCCGGAATGTATTGAATGGCGGATATCGAGGTAAAAATGCCCCTGAAAACAAAGCCCGAAACCGTGGAAAAGACGTACATCAAGGGCACCTGTTTAAGCTCTAACGGTGATAATTCCAACCTGGCTGCCGTCGATGTCAGGGACGGGAAAATAGTCAGAATAAGACCACTTCACCTGGACTGGAAGTACCAGCCGGAGGAGTTCCGACCCTGGAAGCTGGAAGCACGCGGCAGTACCTTCGAGCCCCCGTTGAAGACAACGGTACCCCCGCACGGCATCGCTTATAAGAAGCGTATTTATTCGCCCAATCGCATTCTGTACCCGCTGAAGCGGGTCGACTGGGACCCCGACGGCGAGAGGAATGTCCAGAATCGCGGAGTAAGCAAGTACGTCAGGATATCGTGGGATGAGGCTACGGATATCATCGCCGGCGAGATTAAGAGGGTGCAGAAGAAATACGGGCCGGAGTCCATATTTTTACAGACCGAGGGTCACGGCGAGACCAAGGTGGTGCACTCCGCCCACGGCTGCCCCTGCCGTCTCCTCGACAGCATGGGCGGCTATACGCAGTCGATACGCAATCCGGACAGCTGGGAGGGGTGGTACTGGGGCGCCAAGCACGTCTGGGGCTGCGAGCCGGTCGGCACGATGAACCCGTACCATTCCAATATCTACTGGGATGTCGCTAAAAATACGGACATGATTGTCTGGATAGGCGGCGACCCCGAGACCACGCCCTGGGGGTTCGGGGGCGGCTTTATGCCGGGTCTGTTCAGCTACTGGTACACGGAACTCGGCATCAAACAGAT
>CAZPAS010000094.1:6570-7786 GCA_964584575.1 uncultured Dehalococcoidaceae bacterium
CACGAACCGGCTCGACTGGAAGTGGTGCTGCTGGCGATGCAGGGACTCGGCAAACCCGGCGTCCACTCGCTTTTCGTCATCGAAGGCACGTTCATCGCCTACTTCGCCCTCAAGAAAGACATCGGGCAGCCCACACCGCAGGGGGTCGTCAGGCCGCAGGTACAGCACGCCTACCGGGGCTATTTCCCCTTTATGCCGATGAAGAAGCAGATTATCCCCAAGCCCATGACCCACGACGCCATCATTGACGGGCATTTCGATATTATGGGCAGCTCCGACCAGATGCTGCCGGTGGAAGACCAGTTCAAGCGTTACGTATATCCCATCGAGGGCTGCAATGAAGTCCACATGATATGGGCGGACACGCCCTGTTTCTCCACCTGCTGGAATGACGGCAACAGCGTCCAGCAGGCGTACCGCAGTCCCAAGATAGAGACGATTATCCTGCAGCACCCGTGGCTGGAAAACGACTGCCTCTTCGCGGATATTATCCTGCCCGTCAATACCAAGTTCGAGGAAGAGGACATCGGCACGGACATGCTGGCATGCCATTATAACTCCATTTATCTCGAGGAACAGTGCATCGAGCCAATCGGCGAGTCCAAGAGCGACTACGAGGCGGTTATCGAGATAGCTAAAAAACTTGGCAAGGAACAGGAATATACCGAGGGCAAGACCGTCCCCGAGTGGATAAAGTCCGGCTTCGACGGCTCGGGCGTGCCCCAGGCGGGACTCTGCGACTGGGAGCGGCTCAAGAAGAACCAGTATTACGTCATCCCCACCGACCCCGACTGGCAGAGGTTCCCCGCGGGCATGTACGAATTTTATAAGGACCCGGAGAAGCACCCTCTCTCGACCCCCACCGGCAAGCTGGAAATATATTCGCAGAGATTGGCGGATAATTTCCCCGACGACGACGAGCGACCGCCCGTTCCCAAGTGGATTGAAAAGGGCGAAAGCCACGACGAGAGGATTTCCGGAGAAAGGGCTAAAAAGTACCCGCTGCTGGTCATATCCAATCATCCCAGGTGGCGGGTACACGCGCAGCTCGATGATATCAACTGGTTCCACGAGATAGTCACGGGGAAGGTAAGGGGGCCGGACGGGTATCTGTACGAGCCCATGTGGATACACCCGACGGAAGCCGCCGGGAGGGGCATAAAGAGCGGTGACGTGGTGACGGTATACAACGAAAGGGGCAGGGTACTCTGCGGGG
>CAZPAS010000095.1:0-7703 GCA_964584575.1 uncultured Dehalococcoidaceae bacterium
TGAGCAGGAAGCAGTCCTTGCGCGTCTCCCGGTGGGAGAAGTTCTCGTTGACGGCAACGTGTTCCAGGCTGCGGTGGCAGAGGCAGGTAGCCTTGGGGTCGCCGGTGGTGCCGGAGGTAAAGTAGAGTCCGGCTTCGTCTTCGCCAGTCAACTCTATATCCGGGGGAACGGGGGAGGACTTCGCCAGCACTTCGTCGTATGCTTCCATACCTTTCGGCATGTTATCGCCGACGAATATGTAATTTTTAACCGTCGGCATCTCGCCGCGGATTTCCTCGACACGCTCGGTGAAACTCTCGTCGAGCATCATTATCTTCGGTTCGGCGATATCGACGCAATACTTAATCTGGCGGCTGATGAAACGAAAGTTCAGGGGCGCCGCCATGGCGCCGGTCTTCAGTATGCCGAAGTAGGCTTCCAGCCACTTTATGGAATTCATCATCAGGTGGGCGACGACGTCGCCCTTCTTGACGCCCCTGGCGATGAGCGCGTTGGCAACGCGATTAGCGTTATCGTCGAACTCTTTCCAGGTGATCTCTCTCCTCAAGCCCTTGCTCGGGGTTATCTCCACCAGCGCGATTGCGTCCGGGGTCAACCTGGCATTCCTGGCGAGTATTTCCGTTATCGTCATAATATCTCCTTTTGGCACTTATATATTGTTCGGATGGAACTGGGAGGATACTAAACCGTATCAATGAAACACTTCTCACGCATGCCGTTTGCAGGCATGAAACACGCTTGATTATAGAGTATTTTATAGTGAATTGTCAATTTACACAGCTTGGAGGGCATACGGGGCTGTGTTATAATTCTATTGAGGAAAATCGGGAAAATGATGGAACAACTGGAGAAAATCGAGAAGCGCTACGAGGAACTCAACGAGAAGATGGCGCAGCCCGAGATAGCCACCGACCTTAATCAATTGCAGTCGCTGGCGCAGGAGAGGGCATCTTTAGAATATACCGTGACGTCTTACCGTAAATATAAGGACACCCAAAAATCGCTGGAAGAGACCCGGACGATGCTGAACGACGACCTCGACGAGGAAATGACCAGGCTGGCGAACCAGGAAATCGAATCGCTGGAAAAACAGCTCGAAGAACTGACCGAGGAACTCAGGGTATCATTGATACCGAAAGACCCCAACGACGAGAAGGACATCATCATGGAAATCCGGGCGGGGACGGGCGGCAACGAAGCCGCGCTCTTCGCCGCCGACCTCTTCCGCATGTACAGTCGCTACGCCCAGGCGCATAACTGGAAAATCGATATCCTCAGCATGAGCGAGAGCGGCATCGGGGGGTTCAAAGAGATAATCTTCGAAATAAAAGGCAAGGGCGCTTACAGTCGGCTCAAGTACGAGAGCGGTGTCCACCGCGTCCAGCGCGTGCCCGTCACCGAGTCCTCCGGCAGAATCCATACGTCCACATCTACCGTCGCCGTCCTGCCCAAAGCCGAGGAGGTGGATATAGACATCAACCCCGACGACCTGAAAATCGATATCTTTCACAGCGGCGGCGCCGGCGGACAGAACGTGAACAAGGTAGCCACCGCCGTCCGCATGACACACCTGCCCACGGGGATGGTCGTCGTCTGCCAGGACGAGCGCTCCCAGCTCCAGAACAAGATAAAAGCCATGTCCGTGCTGCGCACGCGCCTGCTGGATATAGAGCGGCGCAAACAGGAAGAGCAGATTACCTCCGACCGGCGTTCGCAGGTAGGCACCGGCGAACGCGTTGAAAAGATACGGACGTATAACTATCCGCAGGACAGGATTACCGACCACCGCATCAATCAGAATGTGCACAACCTGCCCCGGTTCATGGAGGGCGACCTCGACGAACTAATCGACGCTCTGACCACCGCCGAGCAGACCGAACAACTCGAGGGACAGACGGTGTGAACCGCCGGCAGGCTTTAACCCACGCCCGCAAGATACTGGCGGATAATAACATAGACGAAGCCTCCCTGGAAGGCGAAGTCCTCCTGAAACACGCCCTCGGCATAGACCGCGTTCAACTGTATTCCGACCTCGATACCGAACTGCTACCAAAGCAGGAAAGAACTCTGAATGAATTACTGGCACGCCGTATACACGGCGAGCCGTCCGGCTACATCACCGGACACCGCGAGTTCTACGGACTCGACTTTAAAGTTAACCGGGACGTGCTTATCCCGAGACCGGAAACCGAGCTGCTGGTGGAGAAAGCCCTCCGCCTGGCTCAAAGCCATAAAATAAAGACCATCGCCGATATCGGCACGGGCTGCGGCGCCATCGCGGTCAGCCTGGCCGTAAACCTGCCGGGAGTAACCGTGTACGCCGTCGACATATCCGCCGCGGCGTTAAAAGTAGCCCATTTTAACTGTAAGAAACACGGCGTATCAAATAGAGTTATAATTTCAGAAGGAGATATGCTTGAGCCGCTGCCGGAGCCCGTCGATATGATAATCGCCAACCTGCCTTACGTGATGGAAACCGAGTTAGCCGAAAGTGATACACTAAAGTACGAACCGCCGCTGGCGCTGGACGGCGGCAGGGACGGGCTGGACAGCATCAGGATATTGTGCCGGCAGGCGGGCGGCAAACTGCGTGGGAACGGCTATATCCTGCTGGAGATAGGGCAGGGGCAGGCGGATGCCGTAACCGCCCTCATGCAGGAGATTTACCCTTCTTCCCGGATAGAATTAGAAAGCGACCTTGCCGGTATCCGCCGCGCCGTAAGCCTGCGTTTGACATTGAGCTTAAAATGATGCTAAATTAGTCTTGAATTTCTTATTACTTGCTTTTCAAAAATCTTCTGGAAAGAGAGCATTGTGCGGATGAATATAATCGTGTGTGTAAAACAGGTCATCGACCCCGAAGCCCCTCCCAGTATTTTCAAGATAGACGCCGCCACCAACAAAGCCGAAATGCACGGCGTGCCGCCGGTCGTCGACCCCTATGGGGAGTTCGCGGTGGAGGCGGCATTGAAGGTGAAGGAGGCAAAAGGCGGTAAAATCACCGTCATCAGCCTGGGCAATAAACTCTCCCGCGAGGTGGTTAAGAAACCGCTGGCAATGGGCGCCGACGAGCTTATCCTGCTGGACGACGAGGCATATGTCGGCGGGGACAGCTGGTCGACGGCAACCGCCCTCGCCGCCGCCATCAAGAAGGTCGGCGAATACGACCTTATCCTGTGCGGTCGGGAGGCCTCGGATACCAACGCCGGTCAGACCGGACCCGGCATCGCCGAGATACTGGGGCTGCCCTGCGTGACGATAGCGCGCAAGATAGAAATTACCGACGGCTCCGTTAAAATTGAGAGGGTGACTTCCGACGGCTATGACGTTATCGAAGTGCCCGTTCCCGCCGTGATTACCGTAAGCAACGAAATCGGCGAGCCGCGCTATCCCACCATCAAGGGAATCATGGCTGCCAAGAAAATCGAGCCGTTGGTCTGGAAACCCGCCGATATTAGTATCGACGCTTCCAAGGTGGGCGAAGCCGGACAGCACACCAGATTATATAAGCTGTTCCAGCCGGTGTACGAGGGTAAATGCGAATTTGCCGAAGGCGATACCCCGGAGGAAGCCGCGGCAGCCCTGGCGACCAAGCTCAGGGAAGCCAAGATACTGTAGTCTTAACAGGTTTTTAACATTTCCGACTTATTATAAGGGAGATAAAGGATATGGCAGATTATAAAGGAATAGCCGTTTACTGCGAAGTCAAGGACGATAAGATAGCACCTATCTCCGCCGAGGGACTCGGCATAGGCAGGAAACTTGCCGACGAACTCGGGGAGGAACTGGTGGCGGTACTGGTCGGCAGCGGTGTCGGTAATCCCGCCCAGCAGGCTATCGCCCACGGCGCCGATAAGGCCTACGTGGTCGATGACGCCCTCCTCAAGGACTACCAGACGGACGCCTATGTAAAGGTGCTGGAGAAAGTGGTCGGTCAGATTACACCGCAGGTGCTCATCATGGGGCAGAACGATACCGGGCGCGACCTCGCTCCCAGGCTGGCTTTCCGACTCGGCACGACGGTGACGATGGACTGTGTCGACCTGGCAATCGACCCCGGCACGAAGCGCCTGCTCCAGACCAAGCCCGTATACGGAGGCAACGCCCAGGCGGTCTTCACCAGCGAGAGCAATCCACAGATGGTCACGATACGCACTAAAGCCATGACTCCCCTCGAACCGGATGCATCTAGGAAGGGAGAAATCACCAATATCCCTGCGGACCTGCAGGCATCGGACATCAAGACAAAGATTCTGGATAAGGTCGTCGAAGAGGTCGCCGGCATAAAAATAGAGGACGCCGGGGTCGTGGTTGCCGGGGGCAGGGGAATCGGCAGTTCCGAGGGATTCCAGCAGCTCGAAGAACTGGCTAAAATGCTGAAAGGTGCCGTGGGCGCCAGTCGCCCTCCCTGTGACAACGGCTGGGTGCCGGATACCATCCAGGTGGGACTGACCGGCAAGATAATCGCTCCGGAACTGTATTTCGCCATCGCCATATCCGGCTCGAGCCAGCACATGAGCGGCTGTTCCGGCTCCAAGACCATCGTCGCCATTAATAAAGACGCGGAGGCGAATATTTTCCGCCAGGCACGTTTCGGAGTAGTGGGCGACTGGAAAAAGGTACTGCCGGCTCTTAACGCAAAAGTCAAAGAGCTTCTGGCTTCGTAAAGGCAGCTAATACAGGCAAGGTGCCTTGAACGTATAAAGGCGTTTTGATATAATACGTCAATGTATTTGAGTTGAACATAAACTAGTTTACGTGAGGTGGTATAACGATGAAAAAGACGGGATTGATTTCTCTACTTGTACTTCTGGTAATGGTACTGGTATCTCTGTCCCTGCCGGTTGCCATGCTGGCGCAGGATGAAGAGACGACCGCCACGGATAACGCTACGGACAACGTCACCGCTCCTCCTCCTGAACCGGAGTTGATATCCGAGGATGTCCCGGAACCGGTAACAGTTTCCGAAGAAGACGTTGAGGAAGAAGAAGAACCGGGTACCATGACCATATCCACCGAGTTCCCGAAGCTCGAAGCCGTGGCTACGGGTAGCTTCGAGTATAATGTGAAGCTCGAATATTTAGGGAAAACAGAACGCACTTTCGACCTTAATACCACCGTGCCCGCCGGATGGGACGCCTACATCAATCCGCAGTACGAGACCAAGAGAATACCGTCGATAGTAATACCGGCTGCGGAATACGTGGCGAATTCCAAAACTATTAAAGTGACCGTCACTCCTCCCACCTGGCCGCTGGCTGAACCCGGCGATTACACCATAACGCTGGAAGCTGTTTCTGAAGATGTCGTCGGCACGTATGACCTCACCGCCATAATAACCGCCAAATACGTTCTGACCGCCGTACCGGTGAACGAGGTATATAACACCAAGGCAAAGGCGGGTAGGGATAACATATATTCGCTGGAGGTTAGCAACTTCGGAACGGACTCCATGAACAACATCACCTTTACCTCCGAGAAGCCCAGCGGATGGGAAATAACCTTCGAGCCGGAAAAGATAGACGTCCTGGAGATATTCGAGCCCCAGACCATCGACGTTAACATCAAGCCGCCGCCAAAGACGGTAGCCGGCGATTACATGATTACCCTGCGCGTATCCGGGGAACAGACCAATGCCGATAAGATATCCGTACGGGTTACCGTGGAAACGCCCACCATCTGGGGATGGGTAGGCGTGGCTATCATCATCATCGTCATTATTGGTCTGGTAGTTATCTTTATGAGGCTTGGCCGGCGATAGTATATGACTGATAATTTAGCCATAGAGACGAAAGACCTGACCAAGAATTACGGGAAGGTCACCGTGGTTGACCACCTCAATTTCCACGTCAAGGAAAACGAGGTGTTCGGACTGCTGGGTCCTAACGGCGCCGGCAAGACGACGACCATTCTGATGCTGCTGGGTCTCACCGAGCCGGCATCGGGCTCGGTGCGCGTATACGACTATAATTCTACCCGCGAACCGCTCAAGGTAAAACGCATCGTCGGTTACCTGCCGGAATCAATCGGATTTTACGACGGTCTTACCGCCAGGGAAAATCTGAGGTTCATTGCCGACCTTAACAATATTCCGGTTTCGGAAACGGAGCATCTTATCGACGACGTGCTGGAAAGAGTCGGGCTGACCGAAGAAAGAGACATGATCACTCGCAAGTTCTCCCGGGGCATGAGACAGCGGCTGGGCATTGCCGACGTCCTTATCAAGCAGCCCAGGCTGGTAATCCTCGACGAGCCTACTTCCGGACTGGACCCAGCGGGTATCAACCAGCTTCTGGACATCATCGCCGACCTGCCCAAGATAGGAACCACCGTCCTGCTGTCCTCGCACCAGTTGTATCAGGTGCAGAGAGTGTGCCACAGCGTGGGTATTCTCTCCAAGGGGAAGATGGTTATCGAGGGCAGCATCGACGAACTCGGCAGAGAAGCCATGGCGGGAGGTCGTTACATGATAGAAGTCGAGACCGCCGAACCAAAAGCGGACCTGGTTGATATCATCCAGAAAATTAAGGGCGTCGAAAAAGTGGAAGCCCATGCCACGCTTCTGAAAATCAGCGCCAACTCCGATTTACGGTCGAAGATATCTAAAGCGATTGTGGACAATGATGCCTTGCTGGTGCAGATGAAGGTACACGAGTTCTCCCTCGACGATATATATATGAAATATTTCAAGGAGAATTAAGTTTACATAATGATAGCGATAATACGCAAGGAACTCGCCGATTACTTTAACAGCTCCCGTTTTCTGGTACTGTTCCTGCTGATACTGGTTGCCGGCGGACTGGGGTTATTCGCAGCCAAGCAGGGCATTCGCGAAGCCCTGGAGGCGAGCGGGGCAGTTACCAACGAAGGCTTCGTGTTCCTGTCTTTATTTACATCATACCTGGGTAATATCCCAATATTAACCGTGGCTATCGCCATTGTTATTCCAATTACCGGTATTGTTTTAAGTTTTGATGCCATCAACAGCGAACGTACCGGCGGCACGCTGAGCCGACTCCTCGCCCAGCCCGTTTACCGCGACAGCGTTATCAACGGCAAGTTCCTGGCAGGTATCATCACCATGAGCATCATGGTAGGGACGGTAATATTACTGGTAGGCGGTTTCGGGCTGATATGGTTCGACCTGAGGCCCTGGGGATTCAGCATGACCGGAATTGGCGTACCTTTTCCAACTCCGGAGGAAATTATCAGGCTATTTCTCTACTTCGTCGTTACCGTTATTTACGGGGCTTTCTGGATGGGGCTTTCAATGCTGTTCTCGGTGGTATTCCGGAGAGCGGCCGGGTCTCTCCTGATACCCGTTGTAATATTTATTATATTTTACTTTTTCTGGGTGTTTTTAGGCTTTGGAGGGTTTATCGCCGATGCCATCTCTCCGATTACCCCCGGCACCGATGCGGCAACCCAGATTCAGCAGGCGAGCATGCAACAGACCATAAGAAGTCTTTCTCCAAGTTATTTATACCAGGATGTGTACGTCATGCTACTAAGTCCCATGTGGAAAGGTCTGGGTGCTATAACATACGGTGATTTTGCTTTTATGGTACCTAACCCCATCAGCCTGGGACAGAGCCTGCTGGCAATCTGGCCGCACCTCGTCGTGATAGTATGTCTGAGCGCCATCTGCTTCGCCATCAGCTACATCATCTTCATGAGGCAGGAAATCAGGGCTACCTAAAAAG
>CAZPAS010000096.1:0-7608 GCA_964584575.1 uncultured Dehalococcoidaceae bacterium
CCCTGGCAGCGATGAAGGTGCAGAACCGCACTTATACCAAGGACAGCCTGGGGCTTTGCGACTTTGCCTTCCCGATTACTTACTCGTTCGTTACGCCGGACCGTGTCGGCGACCCCGATTTAGAGTCGAAGCTTTTTACTGCCGTAACCGGAGTAGATGCCGGGGAAATCGTTAGCTGTGCGGAGCGAATCGCCAACGTGCAGCGGGCTATCATGGTACGTGAAGGTCACCGCGTTCCGGAAGATGACTTTCCACCCGAGTTCAACTTTACCGAACCGCTGGGTTCCGGAGCGCGTGGAGGCGTGGTGATGGTTCCCGGTCCCAACGATGAAGCTGACGACGCCACCGGGAACATCCTGGACAGGGATAAGTTCACCGCCCTGCTACGTGAGTATTACGTACTGCGCGGCTGGGACGAAGCAACGGGCTTGCCGCGTCCCGATACCCTGAAAAAACTTGGGCTGGCAGACCTGCAGGAATCTTTCCAATCGCAGGCTTAACTTTTTACATCATGGTATCCGCCGGACTTTTATAACCCATCAGCAAGCCCCGCGGCGCCTGCTGCATCAGCTCTTCCATCGTCCAGGGTCCTTCTCCGAACTTGGTGATGTTCCTCACTATTTCGGATTCGGAGTAAAGCCCTATGCCGTTTCCACCCACGCTGAACACCGAACCGCTGATATCGGCGGCGGCATCGGAAGCCAGGTAGCAGATGAACGGCGCCGCGTATTCGGGTCCCGGGGTCATCTTGAGCATGTCGAATTCCGGCATTGGCTGCGGTCCCCTCATAACGAAAGGATTATCCGCTTCACTCACCACCTGTGCGTAGAGGTCCAGGTCGTACGAGGCGCGTGTCTTGGCAAAGGGCGAGAAGGCGTTACAGGTAATGCCGTATTCGCGCATCTCTATCGCCACCGCCTTGGTCAGACCGACCACCCCTGCATTGGCGACGCAGTACTCCGCGTGCTTGATAACGTCCCCCATAAACGCCCTCGAGGTGCAGTTGATGATGCGTCCCCATTTTTGCTTTATCATGTGCGGCAGGGCATGGCGTATCGTGTTGAAGTATCCTTTGGGCTTGGTTCTGGTGACGTGTTCCCAGAGTTCCTCGGTCATTTTTTCGACGGGACTGAACCCGAAAGTCCCGGCGACATTAACCAGTATATCTATCTTCCCGAAGCTGTCGATAGCCGTCTGGATAAGCTTAGCGGCGGTATCGAAATCGGCGATATCCCCGAAGAACGGCACCGCTTCCCCACCCGCTTCCCTGATTGCCTGCGCCGTGGTCTCAGCGTCGCCGTTCATAGCGGCGGTCTCCCTGATATACCACTCCCTTTTTTCTTTGGCGAGTAATGCCACCTGTTCATCGGTCAGGATGATATTGCCGGTGGAACCGGGACGGCGGTTATTGGTGACTATTTTAGCGCCTTCTTCAGCCAGTCCGACGGCTATTGCACGCCCGATTCCCTGTCCGGAACCGGTCACCACGGCTACTTTCCCTTTCAGCATTTCACCCATATCATTCACTCACCTTTCCTTCCGTATTTCAATATTGCTATAGCAAGAGGCAGCCCGCTGGTTTTTAACTCCCCGACAGGGCTGCCTCTATATTACGACAATTTCCGTTAAAAAGTAATCAGCGTGATGAATACGGGGCCGAAGATTACGGCAACCTTGCCCACCAGCTTGATGAGGATGTTCAGGGAAGGTCCCGCCGTGTCCTTGAAGGGGTCGCCAACCGTATCGCCGCAGACAGCCGCCTTGTGAGCGTCGCTGCCCTTGCCACCGCAGGCACCCGCCTCGATGTACTTCTTGGCGTTGTCCCAGGCGCCGCCGGCGTTTGCCATCATCACCGCCATCAGGAATCCCGTCACCAGCGAGCCGACGAGCAGTCCCGCCACGGCCTTGGGTCCCAGCGTGAAGCCGAGTATCAGCGGCACAGCGATAACCAGCACGCCCGGGATAATCATGGACTTCAAGGCTACCTTGGTGGCGATATCCACACAGGTAACGTAGTCCGGCTTGACGCCCTCCTTGCCTTCCAGCAATCCCTTAATCTCGCGGAACTGCCGCCTGACCTCATTGACGATGGCGAATCCGCCGGTGCTGACGCCCTTCATTGCCAGGGCGCTGAAGACGAAGGTAAGCATACCGCCGATGAGTATACCGGATATCACCGCTACATTAGTCAGGCTAGCGATGCCACCCTCCAGGGTGACGACTTCAAAGTAGGTCGCCAGCCAGGCGAGCGATGCCAGAGCCGCCGAAGCAATGGCGAAACCCTTACCGAGTGCCGCCGTGGTATTTCCCACGGCGTCCAGCGCTTCGCAGCGTTCCCTGACGTCCTGTCCCAGTTCCGCCATTTCGGCGATACCCGCCGAGTTATCGGCGATGGGCCCGTAGCAGTCCATTGCCAGCAGCATGCCCAGGTTAATCAGCATACCCATGGCGGCGATGGCGATTCCCAGCAGACCGCCGAAGAGATAAGCCAGTACCGTGGCGATTACTACCAGGATAACCGGCGCTACCGTGCTCAACATGCCGCTCGCCAGTCCTTCGATGATACACACGGCGGAGCCACTCTGCGATGACGCGGCTATATTCTTGGCCGGCGGTCGTTCCGCCGAGGTGAAGTATTCCGTTGCCAGCGAGATGAGGAACCCCGCCACCAGACCCGATATTAGTGCCCAGAACAGGTCGAGTTTGTCGGTAAATCCCCTGATGATGAAGAAGCTGGCGATTACCATCAGGATATTACTAACGTAGACCCCGGTGTTCATGGTGGCGTGCGCCTTGGCAACCTGTGTCTCGAAATCGGCGTCCTTCAAGTCCTTGGGTCTTACCGAAAGCGCCCCGATTATCGAAACCACGATACCCGCCGCCGCCAGCGTCAGTGGCAGGAACATGCCGTCGGTCGTGCCCAGGACGAGAACTCCCAGCACCATCGAAGCCGCTATCGCAGAAACATAAGACTCGTAAAGGTCGGAGCCCATACCGGCAACGTCGCCGACGTTATCGCCGACGTTATCCGCAATCACCGCCGGATTACGCGGGTCGTCCTCGGGGATGCCGGCTTCCACCTTACCTACCAGGTCGGCACCGACATCGGCGCTCTTGGTAAAGATGCCGCCGCCGGCTCGCAGGAACAGCGCCACCGAAGACGCCCCGAAGGCGAAGCCCAGCCAGACATGGCTGTCATTCCAGATGAAGGAAATAATCGCCAGCCCGAGCAGTCCCAGTCCCACCACGCAGAAACCCATCACCGCGCCGCTGGAAAAGGCGATTTTCAATCCTTTTGCCCAGCTGTTGATAGCCGCATGCGCCGTCCTGACATTCGCCTTGGTGGCGATATTCATGCCCAGCCAGCCGGACAGCGCCGAGGTTACCGTACCCGCCAGGTAAGCGATTGCCACATACGGCTTGGGGTCGATGAAAATTGCCAGTACGATGAACACCACGACCGTGAAAACAGAGAGTGTCAGGAACTCGCGGCGCAGGAAAGCCATGGCTCCCTGCCGTATGGCGTGGGATATCGACTTCATCCTCTGGTTGCCTTCGCTCTCACGGAGGATGGTGACGGTCAGGTAGCCGACAAACGCCAGCCCCAGTATCGCCCCCACGATAACCAGTAATTGTAAAATCCATTCGTCCATAAGCGTACCTCCTGTTAACAAATTTGTACTTCAGGATAAAAATAAAAGGAGGCTGTTCCAACCCCCTTTACTATCCCGGCTATATCGGAAAATTTCTTATCCATCAGGTTCAAGGCAGTTTATCATAATTTGCTTTTTAAGGTCAATTAAAATTACGGTTTTTAAGAGATGAATTATCTGCCTTTATTGATAATTGCGATTATTTCCTTGCCGTATTTATTTACCCGTCTCTCGCCGAACCCCTTGATGCCGTACAACTCCTTGTTTGATTTCGGGCGCATTTTAATAATCTGTTTCAGCCAGGAGTTGTGGGCGATGATGAACGGCGCCAGATTCTCTTCATTGGCTTTATGGTTACGCCACTCTGACAGGGCTTCGTATATTTCCATTTCGATGCTGTCCAGCTGCAGGTCTTCCTGATGAGTGTCCTCGTGGTCTTCCTCTGCGGCGCTTTCTTCCCCCTTCTCTTTCGGTGGCGACTTCTTCCTGGGCTTATTCTCTTTTAACGGCTTAAGCTGTTCTATCCTGGTCTCCAGAGCCTTCTGCCTCATTGCCAGTGTAAGGTCGCTGCGGGTCCTCTCCAGCACGCCGCGCACCATATCGGTAGTGCGGCGCAAACCTCCGGTGATAGCGTCTGGGAAGTCTATGGTAACGAGGATACCGTAGATATCGTCCATAACCGTCAGGAGTTCCTCGCCGCGCGAGAGGTCGCCCTGGCGCATGGCGTCGAGCAGGTAGCGGCGTACTTCACCGACTGCCTCGCCGAGTCCGTTGAGATAAGCGGAGGTATCAACGCCCAGGTCTTTGGGACCGGGCACGTCCTTTCCGGTCACCAGCGCCAGCGTCACATTTGCTTCGGAAAGTTCCTTCTGTGCATCCCTGATGATACCCGTGCCGTTGAGTTCACGACATTCCATGGTTACCTTTTCCGCGTCGTCCAGCATGCTGCGGGCTGACTTTATCAGTTCGTCAGCCTTTTTAAACTCCTGCCGGTGTATCGCGCGGATGGAGTTGCCGCTGTACCTGATGGCATCCCGGCAGAGCGGCAGCAGCTTCTCCCGGGCTTCGTCCTTTTCCGCAAGGTCCTTGCGTGCCTGTTCTGAAATCGATTCCAGATTATTCAATTTTCGCCTCTTCGATTATTTTTACAAGTTGCCTCGTCGCCGCTTCTACATCCACAGCTCCCATGACGGCGCTGATTACGGCGGCGGCACCGGCACCCGCCTCCATTACCCTTCCCAGATTATCCTTATTAATACCACCAATAGCCACTATTGGCAAGTCCACCGCCCGCCTGATTTCCCTTAGTCTTTCCATTCCCACGACTACCGCCTTTTCCTTGGTGGCGGTGGGGTACATCGAGCCTGCGCCAAGATAGTCGGCCCCCTGTGACTTTGCCCTTTCAGCCTCATCCACGGTACGCGCCGAGGTCCCCAGTATCTTACCGATTGGTAATAGTCGACGCGCCGTTGCCACCGGCAAATCGTCCCGCCCCACGTGCAGTCCGTCGGCATCTACCGCTAAGGTGACATCGAGGCTGTCGTTAATGATGAACAATACGTCATGTTCCGAGCATACTTTTTTCATCCCCTCGGCGATAGTTACCAGTTCTCCGGTATTGTGCTCCTTGTCTCTTAATTGAATGACCTTAGCCCCACCCCTGATTGCCTGTTCGGTGACTTCTACCGGACTGCGCCCTTTAAGGAACGCTGTATCGATGATTACGTACAGTCCGGTCAGCCGTTTCAGCTTGTCCTGTCGCAGCATCTTCGCGAGCAGGTCTTTTTCTATGGTGTACAGGCCGAAGCGCGCCTGCCGGTATCTGTCCGTGTCTAACCCTATTTCCGGTGTCTTGGCGATTTCTTCCATGACCCGCAGCGATTCCTGCACCCGTCGCGCATTGGCAACGATGGTCTCAGACGACCCACGTTCTTTATCCTGCCCCGCTACTTCCATGTCCGCGCCGACGTCTCCCTGCGAGTCGCGCGCGCCGATTAATCTCTCTTGTAGATTCAAATCTACATTCAATATCTCGTGGCGCATGTCTTTCAGTCGCTGCGTCAGTTTCGCATCATTAAGAGACATGCGTGCGAACTCCTCCAGGACACGCAGCCCCTCACCGATGCGGTTAATATTGGCGTCTATAATGCGCAGTGTATCTTTTGACATAGCTTTCACGGTATCGTCTTACCGGTGATTAAAATTCTAGCACAGCGTGCCCGGCGGGTAAAGAAAGAGCTTACGATATCTCTTCGACGGCGTTTTCGATGAGTTCGATGCGCGATACCTTGCCCCGGTTGTCCATCTGGATAGCCACCACGTCGATACGCCAGTTCACGGGTAGGTCGCTCCGGTTTTGCCCGTAGTGGGCGGCGACCGTACGCAGTTTTTCCATCTTGGCCGGTGTTATGGATTCCTCCGGCGTGCCGAACCGGCTGCTTTTCTTCGTTCTCACCTCGACGAATACCAGTGTGTCCTGCTGCTGGGCGATTATGTCAATCTCTCCATCTCGGCAGCGGTAGTTCGTTTCCATTATCCTATAGCCGTTCTTGCCGAGGAAGTCGCAGGCGAGCCTCTCGCCGATGATGCCGGTCTCGCGCCTTTTCATATCTGCATACCTGCCATCTCGCTGACGGGTCGGAAGGAACGCCGGTGCAGTCGGCACGGCCCCATCCTGCGCAGACAGTCGATGTGTTTCCTGGTGCCATAGCCCTTGTGTCCGGCGAAACCGTAGCCGGGGTACTCCCCGTCCATTTCCACGACCATGCGGTCGCGGGTGACCTTGGCAATAATCGAAGCGCAGGCAATCGAGAAGCAGAGTCCGTCGCCATTGACGATTCCCCTTTGCGGAAGCTGCATTTCCGGGATTTTAAAGTAATCGACGAGTACGAAATGAGGTTCCGGCGTAAGCTGCCGGATTGCCGCCACCATTGCCAGCCGGGTCGCCGGGGCTATGCCGATATTGTCGATAACCTCGTTGGACTGTACGCCTATGCCCACCGAAACGGCGACTTCCCTGATACACCCGTAGAGATATTCGCGGTCGGCGGGTTTGAGCTGCTTGCTGTCGCGTATCCTGCCGCGCCATTTTGCCCGGAATTTTTGGGGCAGAATAACCGCCGCGGCTACCACCGGGCCCATCAATGCCCCACGTCCAACTTCATCCACTCCGGCAATATGCCGGTAGCCTTCTTTGCGGAGCATTTTTTCCTCAGCGAACGATGGTTTTCGGTGAGTATTTATCTACCTCACCCCCTTAATCCCCCTCTCCTGGCAAGGCTCTCAGCAGGAGAGGGAGACAATTATAAAAAGAGGGGCTTCGCCCCTCTTAAACACCCCTGTTACTCCTTTAACAGCCCACTTGCTCTCTCCCAGATTATCCCGGCTATTTTGTCCCGGTTATGCGCAGCATCCACCACCAGCCAGCGTCCCGGCTCTGCCTTTGCCATCTTCAGATAGCCTTCCCGCACACGCCTGTGAAATTCAATAGATTCTTCCTCGAACCGGTCTCTGGTCTTATCGCCCTTGCGCGCCAGCCCTTCCTCGACCGGCATATCCAGCAGGATGGTAAGGTCGGGCACCAGCCCGAGTGTGCCGGCAAGGTTGGCGGCGACTACCGTGTCCATGTCGAGCCTGCGTCCGTAGCCCTGGTAAGCCGTGGTAGAGTCGGCATAACGGTCGCAGATGACGTTAACGCCCTTATTAAGATTTGGACGGATTACCTCCTCGACCAGCTGGGCGCGTGAGGTATTGAAAAGCAGCAGTTCCGACGTCGGGGATATGTTGACGTCTTTAGACCATTTGAGCAGGCGGGTAATCCGTTTACCGAGGTCGGTAACGCCGGGCTCATGGGTGAGTAATACCGGGATACCCGCTTTCATCATATTCCGGTAAAGTCGCCGCGACTGTACGCTCTTGCCGCAGCCCTCGCCCCCCTCAAAGGTAATGAAAAGAG
>CAZPAS010000097.1:0-7488 GCA_964584575.1 uncultured Dehalococcoidaceae bacterium
ATGCAGGGCGGTTTACCCTCCGTAGCCTTGGCGTAGGAGGGTGGGAATAGATAACAAACGAGGGGTGGAGGGAAGAGGAAGAATTCCGAACAGATAAATATTATGCAGCAGGTCTTTGATAAATACGTCGCCTTTCTGGAAGCGGAGAAGAACGCCTCCCGGTATACCGTACGCAACTATACCAACGACCTTATGGAGTTCTTCGACTTCGTCACCGGCCAGGGAATAGAATCGCTGAAGGACGTGAACAAGCAGACGCTGCGGGCGTACATGGCTTATTTACTGGAACAGGGCAAGGCAAAGTCCAGCATCGCCCGCAAGCTCTCGGCGATTCGCTCCTTCTACCGCTACCTCATGCGCGAGGAAATGATTTCCGCCAGTCCCGCCGCCACGACCGTCTCGCCGCGACTGGACCGGCGCCTGCCCTCCTTCCTTACCGTGGACGAAGCCAAGCGTCTGGTGGAAGCTCCTGACCTCTCACAGCCGCAGGGGCAGCGCGACCGCGCCCTGCTGGAGCTTTTATACGCCTCCGGCCTGCGGGTCAGCGAGCTGGTGAACATGAACGTGGAGGAGGTCAACCTGGCGACCAATGAAATACGCGTCTGGGGCAAGGGCTCCAAGGAGCGCGTGGTGCTTATCGGCGCGCCGGCGGCTAGCGCGTTGAGCAATTATATCAGCGACGGCAGGCGCGAGCTTCTGGGGGAAAAGAAAAATAATGCTTTGTTCGTCAACCGCTACGGCGGGCGCCTGGCGGCACGTCGGGTGCAGAAGATACTGGAGAAATATGCCCGGACTATCAATAAGAAAGTGCATCCCCATGTATTACGCCATACCTTCGCCACGCACCTGCTCGACGGCGGAGCGGACCTGAAGGTCGTTCAGGAACTGCTGGGACATGCCGACCTTTCTAGTACACAGATTTACACGCACGTCACGCAGAGTCGGGCGCGCAAGATATACCTCTCCGCCCACCCCATGGCGCGGGGAGAAGCCGATAAAGATGAATAAACGATTGCAGAGACTCCGCGGAAAGTTTGCGGAAAAGGAAATAGACTCCGTATTTATTACGCAGGCGGAAAACCGGCGTTATCTCTCCGGGTTCGACGGCACGGCGGGCTACCTGTTTATTACGGAAAAGCAGGCTGTCCTCGCCACGGACTTCCGCTATACCGAGCAGGCTGCCGCCGAGGCGCCGGACTTCGAGATTCTGCATATCGGCGGGAGTATCGCTGACTGGTTTCCCGGACTGGTTCGTGATGCGGGCGTCAAGAGAATCGGGTTCGAGTCCGGCGATGTCACCTTTGCCTTTCATCTCCTGCTGAACGTTGCTTTTAAAAAGAAGAAAGTGCCCGTAAAGCTGGTGCCGGTAAGCGGACTGGTGGAGTCGTTGAGGGCGGTCAAAGAACCCGGGGAAATCGCGCTCATCGAGAAAGCCGCTGCCATCACCGACGATGCTTATGAAGCCGTGGAAGCTAAAATAATACCCGGCATGACGGAAAAGCAGGTTGCCTGGGAACTGGAGAAAAGCCTGCGGGAGCACGGCAGCCAGTCGCTGCCTTTCGAGATAATCGTTGCCTCGGGACCGCAGGCGGCGCTGCCCCATGCCAAGCCTTCCGACCGTGTGATTCAGGCGGGCGAGCCGGTACTGATAGACATGGGGGCGAAGTGGGCGGGTTACGCCGGTGACCTAAGTCGCACGATATGTGTGGGGTCTCCAGATAATAAATTCAGAAAAGTCTATAAAACCGTCCTTGACGCGCAGGCAGCCGCGGTGTCTATAATAAGTGCGGGTATGACCGGGCACGATGCCGATAGCGCCGCCCGGGAGATTATAGAGAAGGCGGGTTACGGGGAGGCGTTCGGGCATTCGCTGGGACACGGCGTCGGACTCGCCGCCCACGAGCAACCCCGTCTCGGACCGAACTCGGAGGACGTTCTCTACGAGGGCATGGTATTCACCGTTGAGCCGGGTATTTACCTGTCCGGATGGGGAGGCGTCAGGATTGAGGATACCGTGGTAATGGAGAACGGGAGGGTCAGAAGACTCTCTGAAGCTAGAAAGGCTAAATATGATTAACGCAACGGAGTTGAGAAAAGGGGTTTTGATTGAGTTCGAAGGTAAGCTCTACCAGGTCGTCGAATACCAGCACGTCAAGATGAAGAGGACGGCTCTGGCTAAGGTAAAGTTGCGGGACATCAATGCCGGTCATACCATTGAGCGGTCTTTCCAGTCGGATGACAGGCTCGTCCGCGCGCGACTTGAAGACAGGCAGATGCAGTACCTTTATAACGACGGCGACCTTTATTATTTCATGGACCAGGAGAACTACGAGCAGATGCCGCTGACTCAGGAACAGCTGGGGGACGCACTGGACTACCTCAAGGAAGGCAACGCCGTGGAGGTGTCCAGCTACAATGACAAGATTGTCAGCGTCACCATGCCGATTACGGTGGAACTTGAAGTAACCGAAACCGACCCCGGATTCAAAGGCGATACGGCTACCGCCGGGACCAAGCCCGCCAAGCTGGAGACCGGGGTGATGATACAGGTGCCCCTGTTTATCAATGAAGGCGATGTCATCAAGGTGGACACGCGTACCGGCACGTATCTGGAGAGGAAAGGCTAACCGATATGCTGAAAGCCGACCTTCATATTCACACCATGTTTTCCTTTGACTGCGACACGCCTCTTGAAAAAATCGTCAAGCGCTGCCAGGAAGTGGGCATAAACTGTATCGCCATCGCCGACCACGGCATCGTCGACGGCGCTCTAATGATGAAAAAGCTGGCCCCGTTCCTGGTAATCGTTGCCCAGGAGATATTGACCACCCAGGGCGAAATCATGGGTATGTTCCTGAAAGAAACCGTACCCGGCGGATTGACTCCGCAGGAGACGATTAAGCGTATCCGGGCACAGGGGGGACTGGTAAATATCCCGCATCCCTTTGAAAAGATACGCGGTTCCGCGCTGAAAGACTGGGCTATCAATGATATAGCCGACGATATCGACCTTATTGAAGTGCTCAACTCGCGCAGTCCGTTCGCCGCCAACACCGAGAAGGCAAAAGCCTTCGCCGAGAAGCACGGTATACCGGGCGCCGCCGGCAGCGACGCCCATACGCTGGCCGAAATCGGCAACGCCTACGTCGAAATGCCGGAATTCAAGGACAGTAGTGATTTCCTTGCTTCTCTCAAGAAGGGACAGATCTACGGGCGCCGGTCGAGTATGTACGTGCGTCTCTTCAGCACCTGGGCTAAAGTTAAATCACAATTCCTTTCAAAGAAATAACCGTGAGTAATCGCTATAAAATCGGCTGGTTTTCCACGGGCAGAGGCGCGGGTTCCCGGGGGCTTCTTCAGACCACTCACGACGCCATCGCCTCGGGTGAACTCGACGCGGAGATAGAGTTCGTCTTTTGCAGTCGCGACTACGGCGAGACGGACGCCACCGATAGTTATCTTGACCTGGTTAAGGAATACGGCATTCCCCTGGTCTGCTTTTCCTACCAGATGTACAAGGCGGTGAGGGATATGCCCAACCCCGACCCCTCCCAACCCCTCCCCCAGTGGCGACTTGACTACGATAGAGAGGTCATGAAACGGCTGGCGGCATTCAGCCCCGACCTCTGCATGCTGGCGGGTTTCATGCTCATCACCGGACCGGAAATGTGTGAGAAGTATGATATTATCAACCTGCACCCCGCCGCGCCGGACGGTCCCGCCGGTACCTGGCAGCAGGTCATCTGGAAACTGATTGAGGCTAACGCCGATACGCAGGGTGTCAAGATGCACGTGGCAATCCCGGAACTGGACATGGGCCCCACGGCGACCTACTGCACGTTCCCGATACGCGGTCAAGCCTTCGACCGTTACTGGGAAGAGATAAAGGGTAAATCGGTGGAGGACGTGAAAAGTGAACAGGGCGTGGAAAATCCCCTGTTCAAAACCATCCGCCGGCACGGCGCCGTGCGGGAGCTGCCGCTGACGGTAGCTACTATCCGGGCTTTCAGTCAGGGCAAGGTCAGTATAACGAAAGACCGGCAGGTCGTCGACGCTGCCGGTCGTGTTATCGCCGGTTATGACCTCACCAGAGAGATAGACGAGATGGTGAAGGACAATCTTTAAAAAGCCACGTCATTGTGAGGGCGAAGCCCGTGACAATCTCCATCAATGGTTTAATTATATCCAAGGGATTGCTTCGTCACTACGTTCCTCGCAATGACAATCAGTTTATTTCTTGCTCTTTTTCGGCTTTTCTTCTTTAGTATCGGAAGGCCTGTTCAGGACTTCATCGATGATGCCGTACTCCACCGCCTGCTCGGGGTTAAGATAGAAATCCCGGTCGGTGTCATGCGTCACCTTGTCCAGGGGCTGTCCGGTATGCCTGACGATGATATCCTTAATCGTGTCCTGCTGACGCGTGATTTCGCGGGCGGCAATGACGATATCCGAGGCCTGACCCTGCGCGCCGCCCATTGCCTGGTGCATGTGGATGGTGGCGTTGGGCAGAGCGTAGCGCTTGCCATTGGTCCCCGAGCAGAGCAGCACGGTAGCCATACTGGCTGCCAGCCCCACGCAGATGGTAGATACGTCCGGCTTGATTAGCTGCATGGTGTCATAGATAGCCAGTCCGGCGCTGATGACCCCGCCCGGCGAGTGGATATACAGGCTGATGTCCTTGTCCGGGTCTTCACGCTCCAGGTAGAGCAGCTGGGCGATGATGACATTAGCCACCTGGTCGTTGATGGGCATGCCCAGCATGACGATGCGCTCTCTCAGGAGCAGTGAATATATGTCGAAGGCTCGCTCGCCCCTGGCGCCGCTCTCGATTACCATAGGTATTACGTTGGTGGGATAGATGTTCATTTTTCCTCCTCCTTTGTCTTCTTCGTCGTCTTGGATTTAGTGGTTTTCTTCGGTTTATCGGCAGTTTTGGCTATTTCCGCCAGCCGCTCGATTGTTTTGCGCGTGCGGAGCGACTGCTTTAAGGACTCGCGGGTCTGGGGCGTGTCCAGCACTTTCCTCATCTCTTCCATTCTATCGCCTGCCACGCCCCTTGTCATGTTATTTATGCCGTTTTGTATATCTTCTTCGGTGACTTCTATTTTTTCCGCCTCGGCGACCTTGCTCATGACCAGCGAGGCGGCAACGTTCTTGGTCGCCACCGGGCGCAGGTCTTCACGTAGCTGCTCCGCCGTCTTGTTAATGCTCTGCAGGTATTCGTCCATGCCTTGTCCGGACATCTGGAGTTGCCTCATCTGCTCGTTGAGGATGCGGTTGATTTCCATCTCCACCAGGATGGGGGGATATCCTACGGTTGACTGCTCGATGGCGGTGTTAATCACGTTTTCCTCGAAGTCCATCCGTACCTGTTCCTCGCCCCTTGCCTGCAGGCTTTTCACGACTTCGTCGCGGAGGGCATCCATCGTCGTAAAGTCCGGTGAGACCTGTTTGGCGAAGTCGTCATTGAGTTCGGGTAATTTCTCTTCCTTGATTTCAGTAAGCTTTACTTTGAAGGTGCCCTCTTTGCCGGCGACCTTGTCGTTGGGGTAGTCCTCCGGGAAGCTTAGCGTAAATTCCTTTTCCTCTTCCTTTTTCATGCCGATTATCTGGTCGGAGAACCCCGGCGCCGGGGACATCAGGTCCTTGAGTACCTGGATTTGCGCTCCCAGTTTCTGGACGTAGGGTTTTTCCTCGACCATGCCGTTGATGTCCATAATCGCCAGGTCGTCGTATTTCAACTCCCTGTCCACCGGCTCCCAGATGGCTTGCTGGTGGCGCAGTTCATCGATGACGGCATTGATGTTTTCATCTTTTATGTCAACTTTTTCCGGCGTCAGCCGGATACTCGCATAGTCGCCGAGTTCCACGGTGGGAGACAGGGGCACGACCGCCTTGAAAATCAGGGGCTCGGTCTGGGTTATCTCCACGTCCGGCTGGGCGAACGGCTCTATTTCCTGCTCTTTGAGCGCCTGCTCATAGGCCTGGGGCAGCATGTGTTCCACGGCTTCTTCTAAAAGTCTGGGTTTGCCGAGGTGGCGTTCCACCACCGCCCGCGGGGCTTTGCCCTTGCGGAATCCGGGGATATCGGTTTTCTGAGCCAGGTGTTTATAGGCATACTGGAGTGATTCCTCCATTTCAGCGGGTTCCATCTCGACGGTTATATATGCCTGGCAGTTCTCTTCCTTCTCTTTGGTAACTTTCAAATTTCCTCCCTGATAGCTACTCTTCTTCTTCCTGCAAATTGATATGTAATTCGTTCAACTGCTCTTCGGTAACCGGAGAGGGTGCGTTGAAGGTCAGGTCCATGGCGCTCTGGGTCTTGGGGAACGCCATGACTTCCCGAATGGTATCCTCCCCTGCCAGCAGCATAACCGTGCGGTCTATGCCGGGCCCGATGCCGCCGTGGGGCGGCGCTCCGTATTCGAATGCCTCCAGCATGTGCCCGAAGAGGCTGTCGATTTCTTCGTCCTTATATCCCAGCAGCCGGAAAATTTTCCTCTGCAGGTCGGCGTTGTGAATCCTGATGCTGCCGCTGGCGAGTTCGTACCCGTTGCATACCAGGTCGTAGTTCTTGCCGATTACCTTTTCCGGGGCGGTATCCAGCAGCGGGATATCCTCGTCACGCGGCTCGGTGAAAGGATTGTTCGCCGGTTCCATGTGCCCCGTTTCTTCGTTGCGCACGAGCAGCGGAAAATCGACGACGAAGCAGAATGACAGGGTATCCTGGTCGGCGAGTTCCAGGCGGCGGGCCATTTCCCGGCGCAATGCATCCAGCGCGGGGTATATTATATCCGGCTCGCCGGCGACGATGAGGAGAAGGTCGCCTTTACCCGCCCCGCACCGTTCCGCCATTCCCTTTACCTGCTCGAGTGTTAAATATTTAGCAGCGACCGACTTTACCTCGTCCAGAGCCAGTCCGTCCAGACTGCCCCCCTTACTCCCCAGCGAGATGGTCAGCAAGCCTTTGGCACCGGTATTGAGTACAATTTTATTGAGTTCGTCGAGCTGGTGGCGCGTGTAATCGCCGCAGCCGGGGGCTGTTAGTCCTTTAACATTCCCCCCGCTGTCTATCGCCTTCTTGAAAATAGCGAAGTCCGTCTGTCCGGCGATATCGGTAAGGTCGGCGAGTTCCAGTCCGTAACGCAGGTCCGGCTTGTCCGAGCCGTAGCGCTCCATGGCTTCGGCGTAGGTCATCTTGGGGAACGGTTTTGTCAATTTAAAATGGGGTTTGACGGTCTCTACGAGAGAAATGTATAAATCTTCCATAAGGTCGAGGATTTCATCCTGTGTGACGAAGCTCATCTCCATGTCCAGCTGGGTATGTTCCGGCTGGCGGTCGGCGCGGGTGTCCTCGTCGCGGAAGCAGCGGGCGACCTGGTAATATTTCTCCAGTCCGGCGACCATTAATAGCTGCTTGATTTGCTGGGGAGATTGCGGCAGAGCGTAGAACTTCCCGGGATGAACGCGACTCGGCACCAGGTAGTC
>CAZPAS010000098.1:0-7340 GCA_964584575.1 uncultured Dehalococcoidaceae bacterium
TCGTGATTATGATTCTGGCTTTCCTGGCGTTGGCACTGGCGCAGGAAGGCAAGCGCGTTCTCGCCATGCCGGATATGGCCAAGGCTTGGTTCCTTGACCACGGTCTTACGATTGTCATCATTCTGGTGATGGGGATTGTGCTCTGGATTATCCTGAAAAAGGTTGTCCCGCCGCTGGTACACCGCATTATGGCCAGACCTCAGAAAGGTGAGAGCCGGGAGGGGCTCAGGAGACGGGCTGAAACCCTGCAGGGAGTCTTCCTCGGTATAGGCAGGATTATTATTGTCCTGCTGGTAGTATTCATGGTGCTGTCTGAAATGGATGTTGCCATCGGCCCAATTCTGGCGGGCTTTGGTGTAGCAGGTATCGCCGTCGGCTTCGGCGCCCAGTACCTGATAAGAGACCTGATTGCCGGCATCTTTATCCTGATGGAGAACCAGTACAGGATTGGTGATGTAGCCAGGGTGGCTGACGTTACCGGGTTGGTAGAAGAAATCAATCTTAGAAAGACAGTGCTTCGGGACCTCGACGGCATCGTGCATCATGTACCCAACGGTGAAATCCGGGTTGCCAGTAACTATTCAAGGCATTTCGCCAGGGTCAATCTGAATGTCTCCGTCTCTTACGGCACCGACCTTGATTCTGCTATCGAGGTAATTAACCGTGTCTGCAATGAGATGGCCGAGGAAAAGGAATGGAAGCCGCTTTTCAGGTCGGTTCCACAGGTGCTCAGGGTGGACAACCTCGGTGATTCCGGTATCGATATTAAGATTATAGGTGATGTCCAGCCCCTGCAGCAATGGAATATCATGGGGCAGTTGAGACTGCGCATCAAGAAGGAATTTGATAAAGTTGGCATTGAGATACCCTGGCCGCATACCAAGGTGTACTTCGGCAACAAGCCGGGTGATGAATAACGTAGTTTTTCCATAAAAAGTAAAGCCCGCCGGAAGGCATTTTCACGTTACTCCGGCGGGCTTTTTCAACGATAATTACGGTTACTGGACGGATCCACCGGCGATATAGTCGTGCAGATAGCGTACCTGGGCATGACACTCAGTCAGTCGCTCTTCGATGACGTCCCTGATGGACAGCATGCCGATGACCCTGGGTCCCGCCATTACCGGGAGGTGCCGGACGTTTTTTTCGGTCATCGTTTTCAGTATTTCCTCCAGTTCGTCTTCCGGCAAGCCCACGATTACTTCCGTGGTCATCAGGTCCTTGACCTTGGAGTTCAGGATATCCTTGCTGCGGTTATGCAGTCCCTTGAGGATGTCCCGCTCGGAGAGGATTCCCAGCAGCTTACCGTCGGCTTCGCATACCGGCACGGCGCCGATTTTATGGTCGAAAAGTAAATCTATGGCTCGTTTAACGGTATCGCTGGGCGCTGCTGTTACCAGCGTTCTTCCGTTAATTCTGGCTATCTCTTTAATTTTCATAATGCCACGACTCCTCTTTGCGGTAAAATCAGGATATGAAATAATTATAACATAATTTTAACGGTTCGTGGAGGAGCTTGTATGTGACTTTTGTAGCATTGGCCGGTGTTCGCAGGTGCGGCAAAGTTCAGAAGTAACGTATGAGGAGTCTATACGGGACGCCCCGGTATCTAGAAGGAGTTCTTGAAGACAAGGCTGATATCATTATCGTCGGCGCTGCCCGTGACTACCTTTTCTACCAGAGGTACTTCGCGCAGTATGTCCAGCAGCGGCAGCGGTTCTTCGATATTAAAAAGCACGGACATCTCTTTTTCCGAGGCGCTTTCCTGCAGGTACTTAATGCCGGGTAAACCTACCAGGTACTTTTTCAGCTTTTTCATGTACTGGTAATCGAACGTCGCTGACGTCGTCCGCATCTCCATCTGGCCGCTGTAAAGACCGAGATAACCGTTATTCCCCTTGGAATTTTCATCGATTAAGCGTACTTCCAGAATGGGATTGTTGAATGCTCCTCTGGTCTTTACGCTGGGTTCCGGCACGGGCGCGCGTTCCGGCTCCGGCTCTATCATGGTGGCTTCCTCCAGCTTCTTCTGCGTCTCCATGATTGCCTTGGCGAGCTCCCCGGTATCCTCCTGCAGCCTTTCCTCAAATTCGCTAATCGTGTTTCTGGCCCTGTTAACGATATCCGTGATATGGCGGTTGATTTCCGTGCTGCTGGCGGTGATTTCCGCCATCATTTTATCCGCTTTTTCCCGCGCTTCGGCGACTATGCGGGATGATTGTACCCTGGCGTCCTGCCGGCATTTCTCCGTGATTTCGGAAAGGGCCTGTTCAACTTCCTGTCTGGAATTGGCGATGGCTTCGCTTCTCAGTTCTTCGGCGGCGTCCCTGGCCTGTACGATGATGTATTCGGCTTCTTTTTTGGCTTTGCTCAGTAATTTCTCTACCTGCGCCCGCGTTCGCTGCTTGGCTTCCTTCTTGATGCTGGCTTCCGCCTGGCTGATTAGCTCCTGGGCTTTGCGTTTGGCCTGCTTGATGATTTCAACGGACTCTTTGTTGGAGGGCCATATCACCTCGACCGGTTTTGAGATTGGTTCCGGCTGGACTTCAGGCGTGGTTGCTACGGGTTCAGGCGCCATTTCTTCTTCGGTCTGGATATCGATATCTTCGATGTCGTCCGGTTCACTGATGATATCCATCCCGACGTGGATTTGCTGGAGGTTTTTTTCCGTCTTCCGCGTTATCTCGTCTATCTTGGCGCGGTATTCGTCGAAAATCCTGGTAAATTCGTCGGTATTTGTCGTCGACTCGTTCTGTGTTTTTCCCATAAATAATATGTCTCCGGCCGGGTTTTCAAGGCGTTTCGATATACGTTTTTTACACTGTGCATATATTTTACCCTATTTCCCGCTGGCTTGATATAGCCAGATAGTACCATGTAGTAATATATAGCCCCGTACTAAGGTCATCCTTTTAAGCTTGCCTGAGCCTGACCAATATCTACTATGCGCATATGTGACTAATGGGTGATATACAGGAATCCGCTTTGAGGGTTAGAATTAATATATAGGGAGTTTTTCCGTCTGGGAGGATATCGCCGTGATAGAAATATCGGACCGGGCAAAGGAGGAATTGAAGAAGCTGCTGCTCGCCAAGGTAGACTGGCCCGGGGCGCGTCTGCGGCTGCTGGACAGGGGAGGGGGGAAGCTCGGTCTCGGCATTGATATAGAGTCGGAAAGCGACCGGGTGGTGGAGTACGAGGGCGACGTTTTAATGGTCATTGAGGACGAACTTGCTGCCCGACTCAATGGTATTGCGATAGATGTGGACAGTACGGAGGAAGGCGTTGAGCTGGTTATTTGCGAACTGGCGTAACGGGTAAATAAAAAAGAGATGGAAAATACGCTTGATACGGACGGATATCTGAGACAGGCAGCCGGTAAATTTCAGGTTGCCGGTGCGCACCTCAGGGATGCCGAGGAGCAGCTGCAAAAATGTGTCAGGATGCTGGAAGACTGCGCCAGAATGGTGCGGGATATCCCTGACGATGAGCTGTTTCTCTGGGGTCAGGTGGACGATATCATGCAGGCTAATGAAACCGCCGACAAACAGGAGATGGAGGCGGTTAACTCATAATAAAATTCTAAGTAAAGGTTCGGCGTTTAAATGATTTTCGTTACTAAAGAAGCCAAACAGGAACTGAAAAACATCATTCCCCCTAGCAAAGGTACGCCGGAAACGTACCTGAGGATTACGGACAGGGGACAGGGGAAGCTGGAACTGGATGCGGACATGATGAGGCCGGACGACCAGGTGGTGGAGTACGAGGGCGTCGTGTTACTGGTTGCCGATTCCAGGTTCGCCTCGGATGTCGATAACATTTCCCTGGACGCGTACGAGACCTCCGATGGTCACCGCCTCGTCATCAGCGAGGAAATCGTGAACCCCTCCTCCCGTACCGTAACCGTGAACTGGGTGCCCCTGGCATAACCGCCGCCCTCTGTGACTGACCGAAGTTCGCGTGGTGATAATGTCCTGCGCCCGGCTGTAGCTCGACGCTGCCAGGCCGGGCATTTTTTTGCTTTCTACCCGCTTCTTGAGATTTTTATCACATACAAACAGTGTATAATGCGGGTAGAATTACTCTCGTATGGATGTAATATCCAGCGGGGAGGGTCATCATGGCAAAGGATAAAGAGAGCCAGGAAAAGAAAGAGGCTAAAGAAGAGCACAAACACCAGCACGAGGTCTACAAGTCCGGCGATAAGTACCACTGCGGAGAGTGCGGCGCGGAACTGGTCATGGGCAAGGACTGTCCCACCTGTAATGCGCATTTTAACTGGCAGAACGTAATCGGCCAGGTGCGGCGTATGTAGTATAGATTTATTAGCTAATAATGTTAATCAAGAGACTCGATAATTGTAAATCGATGTCTTGATGTCCTGTAACGTTTTCTTTCCCTCGACCCGTAAAATGTCTGCTTTTTTATATTCTTCTCCGCTTTCCCTATTGTACAGTGGCATGCCAGGTAATACCGTACTGATCCATAACGTCGGCGGCTTCGGTATACCACCACGATATGTCAATAAAGCCCTCAGCCTCCGTATCTGAAATGAAATGACCACCTATTTCCCAGCTTGGACCGGAACTGACATCAGCCCGGGCAACTATCTCTGCATAAGTCCACAGGTACTCGCTCGGCTCTTCAGTCCACCCTTCGAGCTCCGCATCCAGACTTATGTCCCAGTCGGGCAAAGGCATCCATTCGTCGACACCGTACCATACGCCGTCCTTGAGACATCCCTTTTTCCCGTCTTCCTCGCCGTAATACCCGCACGTTCGGGTACATGGAATATGTGCCCTCGCCCCTCCGGTTGCCCTGCCGGTTACGTCGTCATCGTTTATAAACAGTTCTATTGTTCCGGAGCCTTCGTACATCTTACGCGTGCCGGACTCGAATGGTGCGGAATTGACTGTAATCGTTCCGACCAGATGAATTACTCCTTTGGGAGCTTCCTCCTCCGGTGGTTCGGGGGTTGTTACCTCGGGCTCCTCTGCGATTTCGGCAGGTTCGGGTTCTTCCTTAACTTGGGTATACTCGGGCTCTTGCTTAGCCCCTTCCCAGACCTCGCCCGGCGCCAGGGTCACTGACTGGTCCAGTTTCTCCGACTCCGAAGGATAGTTTTCTACCAGTTCGCTTACCGCAACCGCTATCCTGACTATCTGGGTGATGCTGCCTTCTTTGACTTCCGCATTTTCTGCCAGTACCGGAGCGGTCTCCGTATTGGTTGAAAGCACGTCCCAATCACCCGCCGGAACCAGGACTTTAGTCGAAGTTGCCGTGGTATCCGTCTGCGTTACCACCATCAGGGGTTCTTCCATTTTATTGAGCTTTTCGGCTACGGCTCTTTTCTCTTCCATCGTCCAGTCGTCGTACGGTTGAATTTGTCCCCCCAGGACCCCGGTGACAGCTTCCTGTATTTCGTTTTTGGCGACCACGGTTACCTTGTCCTGGGGCATATCGGAGCCAGTGACGCTCTCCTCCAGCATCTCAAAACCGGTATCCACCAGTTTGCCCTGCAGATATTCTTTAACTGTTTCTTTCCCCAGTGCTATCTTCAGGTAGTCTTCAATATCGGTGGGAATGTCCGGTACAGCCATGTCACCACCGGTAACGGACAGGATACCGTCAACGTAGGCTAAGACGGCCTGTTCTCCTGCCTCTGCCGCTATCTTGGCGAAATCCACCTCTTCTTCAAAATCCGCATAATTATCTTGATAGAACTCCCTAAGTTTGAAGGGATCGCAGGTAAAAATGTCTTCCGGTTTATCAAATCCAACACTCTCGAATAGTTCCTTTATCGCCTGCTTGTCGACGGGTTCTCCTTCTTCCATCGTTTTCTGGTAGGTCTTATATATTCCCAGGCGGGTGCCTTCGCTGACCTGGTCGAATGCCGTAACGAAACGTCCTACGACAGGTGTCCAGGAGAGAATGGTGCCGACCAGGCCATGCTTCTCATTCGCATAAGCGGGGGTGGCCGAGAAGAAGGGAATTGAAGTCGTGGCCTCGCTGTTTTCTATTTTAGTGGCCAGCAGATAAAGGTCGTCCAGAGTTTGATATGCCTTGTCCGCCAGTAACTGAACCCTCTCCCAGTGTTCCATAAGCGTCGCTACGCTTACCCCGTCCTCGGCTCTCTTGGCCAGCCTGACCCTCTCTACTTGGAGGATAACGAAATCACCGTAAAACAGGCTCGCCTTCTGGTTGAACGAGGTAACATTTTGTTTGAGGTTGCCATCATCTTCCGGTGTCGGACTGGTATCCGGGGAGCAGCTGATTAAACACAGGCTCAGACCGAGTATGACGCCCAGCCCTGATAATAGTCCTCTCCTGAGCTTGCCCATCTCAATACCTCCAATAATAAAGTAGCAGGATATCGTCACGGATTAGTCAAAGTATATAACAAATATAGTACAAAATAAACCCCGTTATAGTTGAAACAGGGTGCCGCTGATATATTCTTAATACGTTTTATTAACTATATTACCTCTTTTTACGCCAAACCTCATGCCTGCGGGATTTTAGAAAAGTGGTAAGCAACTGGTAAACATTTTTTGGCGGGAGCGCATGGGAGTCGAAACCGCCGAAGACATCATTAATGCCCCCCAACGGATTTGAAGGTCTACTGAAGTAATACTCAATAGGCTACGTCTGGATAAATAGCTTTTTCTGATTATTTCTCCGAACCATGGGGACATAGTGAGGACTTTGTATTTTACTCAATGCTGTATTCCAGTCATTAATAAACTTTTTACTTGCATTGCAGAGTTTACACCTGCCTACACTTATGCCGTTATTCGAAGGCTCAATAATCCAGTAATGTGTACATGTCTCCTTGTGACCGGTATCAACCATGGTGGTTCCCCTTAAATTGATTTTCAGGATAGGTAGTATATCAGGCTTGTTCATACCCACCCCAATAGCTTTATTTTTTCCTATGATGCTCTCTCATCCTTATCCGGCGCGCCATCGTTTTCTTTCAGATAATGTGATGGGATATATTTCTGATATTTCCCGTAGCAGGGAGGAATATATCTCTAAAACAGTGGGTTATTCACGCCTAAATTATCATTGTCATTTTCTTTTTCCCATCAGCCCGTGTCCCCGATGTTATCCCTCGACCGTTACAAATACGGACATAATATGTCCGCTTACGGACTGTCCCTATACGGACATGTTATAGCTATTTTGCTGTTTTGTCAAGTGTTTTTAGAACTATATTTATAATTAATGAAGAATCTTTTACAATTGAAAAGATATATTGACAAGCGGATAAGTTGGTTTATAATACATTTACGCAAACGCACGATGAGTGAACATAAGAGGACATCTTTTAAATATAT
>CAZPAS010000099.1:0-7201 GCA_964584575.1 uncultured Dehalococcoidaceae bacterium
TTTTTATTATGCTATCAGGACTGTTGCCCAAAGATATAGGCAAGAGAATAACTCCCAACAAGGAAGATAATAAAAACCGCAGGGTAATGTTGATAGTATTTTTCATCATGATAATTTACTCCATTTTCTTGCCACTTGAACTGGGGTCAGTATGGTTCTATGCAGGGCTTGCTGTTTATGTTTTAGGATTCATCATCTCTATTGCAGCGCTGTTTAGTATTGCCGCTACAAAGCCGGGTGAGCCGTTTACCACGGGCATGTATCGTTACTCAAGGCATCCAATATCTCTAGGCACGTCATTACCTATGATAGGCGCCGGCATAGCTTCGGCTTCATGGCTTTTCTTGCTGCTTTCAGTAATCCTGATGGTCATATCTCACTTCTTAGCAATTAACGAAGAAAGTTCAACAACTAAGAAATTTGGTGATGCCTACAAAGAATACATGGCCAGAACTCCCCGGTGGCTTGGGATACCGAAAACAGGGTAAAATAGACCATGCCGGAACCGCGCGATTATAAGACGGAAGCCATCGTTATAAAGAAAACGAAGCTGGGAGAGGCGGATACCATCCTTACCTTCTTTACCCCTAACCTCGGCAAGATACAGGGCTTCGCTAAAAGCCTCCGCAAGACTAAAAGCAAGATGGCGGGTCACCTGGAACTACTCACCCACAGTCAGGTATCCTTCGCCCGAGGGCGCAATCTGGACACCATTACCGGCGCCCAGACTATCGATGGCTTCATGCCCCTCAAGAACGACCTCTGGCTGACCTCCTGCGGACTGTACGCCGTCGAGCTGGTCAACCAGTTCACCGCCGAACACCAGGAAAACTACGAGCTTTTTCAATTGCTGCTGGATACCCTAACCCGCCTGTGCGGCGAGAACAACAAGGAGCTTATCCTGCGCTACTTCGAGCTCCACCTCATCGAAAGCGCCGGTTACCGTCCCCAGCTCCGCGAATGCGTCGTCTGCCACAAAGCCCTGGAACCAGCCACCAACTACTTCAGTCCGTCCGCCGGGGGCATGCTCTGCCCGGACTGCAGCCTGAGCCAGCCCTACTCCTATCCACTCTCCGTCAACGCGCAGAAAGTCCTGCGTCTCCTCCAGAACAGCGATTACGCCGGGGCGAGTCGTGTGAAAATAGACCCCGAACTCGCCGGGGAGATAGAGAACGTTATCAGTAACTACCTCAAGCATTTGCTGGAAAAAGAAGTAAAGTCCGCCGCCTGGCTGGACACACTCCGGGAACAGCGACTTCAATACAATCCTGAAGGTAATTGATTCTCCACGTCATCGGCCCCTTTACCATAAAGCACATTTAACCTATAATAGTGATATCTCAGGCTGAGACTAATACTCTCAGCCTTTTTATTACAAACGGGCAGGTAGGACATGCCATCGAGATTAGACGATATCAACGAGCAGAGAAAAGAGACCCTCCAGCGACTCCGTGGGCGGGGCATCAACCCCTATCCCAACAAATACCAGCAGACGCACACCACGCGTGAAGCGATAGCGCAGCTGGAGAAAATGGAAGCCAAGGAAACCGGGCAGAAAGCCAGACCGGTCAGCATTGCCGGACGGATTACCGCTATCAGGAAGATGGGTAAAAGCACCTTCCTCGACCTGCGGGACGGCACCGGGAAAATCCAGCTCCTCCTCCAGAACGCCAACTTTGACAAGGAACAGCAGGAGTTGTTCAAAGACCTGGATATCGGCGATATCATCGGGGCGAAAGGCAACCTGCTGCGTACGCGCACCGGCGAGCCTACCGTCGCCGCCGGAGAATTCACCATGCTGTCAAAGTCGCTCCAGCCCCTGCCGGAGAAATGGCACGGATTAAGCGACACGGATAAGCGTTACCGCCAGCGCTACGTGGACCTCATCGCCAACACAGAGGTAAAAGGCGTCTTCGAGGTGCGCAGTCGGGTCATTGCCGCCATCCGCCAGTTCCTCGATAAGCGCGGGTTCATCGAGGTGGAAACGCCGGTGCTGCATTCGTCCGCCGGGGGCGCCCTTGCCGCGCCGTTCGTCACCCATCACAACACCCTCGACCAGGACCTGTACCTCCGCATCGCCCTGGAACTCCATCTCAAACGACTCGTCGTCGGCGGGTTCGACAGGGTCTATGAAATCGGGCGGGTCTTCCGCAACGAGGGCATATCCACCACGCACAGCCCGGAATATACTTTACTCGAAACATACGAAGCTTACGCCGATTATACAGACGTCATGGAAATGCAGGAGCAGATGATATACGAGGTCAGCCAGCAGGTACTGGGGACATCTGAAATCGAGTACGATGGAAACGCCATCGACCTTAAACCGCCCTGGAAGCGCATTACTTTACGTGACGCCGTCAAGGAATACAGCGGCATCGACTACGTGAATTACCCCACCGCCGACGGACTGCGTGAAAAAATGCGTTCCTCCGGTATGGACGTCGACCCGCAGAAAAACTGGGCGAAGCTGGTGGATGAATTGCTGAAGACCTGCGTCAGGCCCAAACTGATACAGCCTACCGTCGTCTACGACTACCCGGTTTCCATGTCGCCGCTGGCGAAGAACAAGCCCGGTAGGGAAAGAGTCGTCGAGCGTTTTCAGGCTGTCATCGGGGGACTGGAGATAGATAACGCCTACAGCGAGCTTAACGACCCCATTCTCCAGCGGGAACGTTTCGAGGAGCAGATGAAGGACCGCCACGGGGACGACGCGGAACAGTGGACCATCGACGAGGACTATCTGACGGCGCTGGAGTACGGCATGCCCCCCACCGGCGGACTCGGCGTGGGTATTGACAGGCTCATAATGCTCCTCACCAATCAGCAGTCCATCCGAGAAGTGATACTGTTTCCGCAGTTGAGGGAGAAACCGTAACAGGGAGTTTAGAGGGGCGAAGCCCCCATATGCGGGGGCTGGGTAACACCCAAGGGCTAAGCCGCCGGTGATACGAGGGCGGCAGGGTGGGAATAGATAACAACGAAGGGATAAAGGGGGGTTTTGATACATTAAAACATGGATTGCAATGTTGTGATAAATCACCTGGAGGTGAAAAATGTCACAAAATTTAACACATCAACAACAAGAGTTAATTGAAAAAAATTATCGGTCTATTGAAAAAGAACTCGCCAAAGGCAATAGTACAGAGACAATTGCTAGGAAACTTATTAAGCAAGGTTGGCCTAAAGAATCAGCTGTCGAAATCGTAAATGACATAAAGAATGGCATCGAATCTCCCGAATGGCGGCAGATGATGGCCAGTAAATTTAAACGTCATATGGTATATGGAGTATTATGGGCTATTGGTGGTATAGCTGTTACTATTATTACTTATGTTACTTCTAGTATTAGCGGTGTATATTTAATCGCTTGGGGTGCAATACTGTGGGGTTTAATTGATTTCTTTAGAGGACTCGTTGGATGGCTCAAATTTAGGAAACAAAATCTACCATTTTAAGACAGGAACATATTATGCTCGACATCAGATTTATCAGAGAAAACCCGGATACCGTTAAGAAATCGCTGGAAAACCGGCACGACAGCGCCCCCGTGGACGAAATCCTGGAGCTCGATGCGCAGCGACGCCAGAAGGTCGGCGAACTGGATAACCTGCGCCAGGAAAGAAAAGCCATATCCAAGGAAAGAGAGAAAGCCCAGGAAAGAGGGCGCGCCCTCCGCGCCGAGATTCAGGAACTTGAAGAGGAAGTCCGCAACCTCGATGGAAAGCTCGAAGAATTGCTCCTGCAGGTGCCTAACGTCCCCCAGCCCGATGTCCCCCTCGGCAGGGACGACAGCGAAAACGTGGTGATACGTTCCTGGGGAGAGCCAGAGCAGTTCGACTTCAAAGCCCTGCCTCACTGGCAACTGGGGGAAGACCTCGGGATAATCGACTTCGAGCGCGGGGTGAAGATATCCGGCAGCCGGTTCTACGTGCTTAGCGGCATGGGCGCCCGACTCCAGAGGGCTCTTATCACCTTCATGCTCGACCTTCATATCAACGAGCATGGCTACCGGGAGATATACCCGCCGTACATGGTCAAAGAGGAATGCATGGTCGGGTCCGGGCAGCTGCCCAAGTTCATCGATAATATTTATCACGACGTCGAAGACGACCTGTGGATGGTAGGCACCGCCGAGATACCCCTCACCAACCTGCACCGGGACGAAATCCTCGCCGCCGACGTCCTGCCCATCCATTACGTCGCCTACACCGCCTGCTTCCGCCGGGAAAAAGTGTCGGCGGGCTAGGACACGCGCGGCATCAAGCGCGGGCACCAGTTCGATAAGGTCGAGATGTACAAGTTCACCACGCCGGAGACCTCGCCGGACGAGCTGGAGAAAATGGTCGCCAATGCCGAGGACGTCTGCCAAAAACTGGGGCTGCCCTACCGCATCAAGGAACTCTGCACCGGCGACCTCGGATTTACCGCGGTAAAGTCGTACGACGTCGAGATGTGGGCGCCCGGCTGCGAGGAATGGCTGGAGGTCAGTTCATGCTCCAACTGCGCCGATTTCCAGGCACGTCGCGCGAACGTACGCTACCGTCCCGCCCCGGACGCCAAGCCCCAGTTCGTCCACACCCTCAACGGCTCCGGTCTGGCGCTGCCCAGGGTATTGATTGCCGTCATGGAGAACTACCAGCAGGCGGACGGCTCCATCGTTGTGCCCGAGGCGCTGCAGGAGTACGCGGGTACCAAGGTAATCAAATCGTAAGTCCCCGCCGTAGTAGCTACAAACCCGAATTATGGTGTATAATGTAGTTGACTTCCTGTCACCGGATACACCATTACCCGTAAACCATCATACATACAATCGTGTCTCCGGTTACGTGCGTCTATATGATTAATTTCAATCGGAGGTATAACCGTGCAGCAGACAAGTGAAACCTCAACGTTAATCAAGGATACTACCGCCAATCCGGCGCCGCTCGGTCTTCTGGCTTTCGGCATGACCACCGTGCTGCTGAACCTCCATAATGCCGGCTTCTTCGCCATCGGCACCGTGATACTGGCTATGGGAATCTTCTACGGCGGACTGGCCCAGATTATCGCCGGTATCATGGAATGGAAGAAGAACAACACCTTCGGGACGACGGCTTTCCTTTCCTACGGGTTTTTCTGGCTCACGCTGGTGGGTCTGCTCGTCATGCCGACCATGGAATGGGGTTCCGCCCCGGAAACACCGGCGATGGTAGCCTACCTGTGTCTCTGGGGAGTCTTCACCGGCGTCATGTTTTTCGCCACCCTGAAGCTGAACGGGGCACTGCAGATTATTTTCGGCAGTCTGACGATACTCTTCTTCCTGCTTGCCATCGGCGACGCCACCGGCAATACCGTCATTAAGACCATCGCCGGTTACGAGGGTATCATCTGCGGACTCTCGGCGGTTTATACCGGACTCGCCCAGGTACTCAACGAGTATTACGGCAGGGTGATATGGCCCATATGGCCGGTGAAGAAGGCGTAAAATTCCCGTTCTCACATGCCCGATAGCCATCACGTCCTGTAGAACTTGACACAATCATTATTTTCCTTTATTATACCTAGAAATTCTAGGTGTCATAAGGAGGGATTCTGAAATGCGTGTGATTGCAGTCATCGTGGTAATCCTCGGGCTAGCCAGTCTTGTGATGGGTATTCTATTCATTACGCAGGCCATGTCTGCCGAGCAGGAAGTCGCCGACTCCATAGCGCCTCTGCCGCTGGACCAGCTGGATGCCACATACGATGGAGTAACAGCCCAGTATAACCAGGCGAAAGCGGCACAAATGCCACCAAGTCCCGAGTATAACGCACTGTATGGAAATAAGGTGGGACTGGGACTTGCCAGGGCTAATGTCGGTACCGCCAACTTTGTCAGGACCAGCGGAATTCTGGATATAATCATTGGACTGGGCCTGGTACTGGCCGGTCTAGCGATACTCAGGAAAGCTTCAAGCTAGTATAACCGCGTAAAGCATTTATACGCTGCCTATTTAACTTCGTAAGTATGACGGGGTTTATATTCGTTACGTCGTTTTATGATGATAACGGACTATAAGTCCCGTTGTCTTTTATGGAGATTTCCGGGATAAACCTGTATAACAGTCCACAGGCATTCATGCTTAATAGTTACGAACCAGGAGACTTCCATGGAAACTAAAGAATATGAAGTAGTCATCAAGCTGGTCAGCAACCAGAGCCCCTGTCACTCCGGTCATAATATCGGCGACGAATGGGTTTTTAATTACATGACACCGCCGAACATGTGCAGCCTTGCCTTCAACGCCATCTACCCCGCCGCGATGGTGCTGCAGTTCGGAGGCATGTTCCCCTGGCAGGAAGACCCCGACGTCGTGCAGCTAGCCTGCCCCGACGGTGAGGTGAATAACATCTTCGAGCTCCGGCGCCGCCCCAGGCAATAACCGTAGTAATACACATTTAAAATAAGTGTCAGCCCAGACGTCATATGGGTGTCAGCCTGCTATTAAGCCACAGGACTTTTAAGCTACATTATAATTGTAGGGACTTCTATATCCACGATTCCTTAAATATATCAGGAGCGCCGATTTGACGACTGACAACGCCGTAGATGCTAACGTAATCGTGTCGGAGCCGCTGGAGGAGCCCAGCGGGTTCTGCACCGAGTGCCACAGCGCCACCCTATTCATGGTCGATAAAGAACATGGCTACTACAAGCAGTGCCCGAACTGCGGGAATATCGAATACCTCCACCGCAGGTTCCTGAGGTTCGACCGCCAGACCCGGCAGTGGAAATAGTACCCCCGGTAATATCCGTCATTTCTTGAGTCTTCTCAAGAGCACGGTGATGATGAGGGTATCACGGGCGGCGGTGATGTTGTGGGAGTTTACCTCCCAGCCTTCCGGTATCGATTCCGGCAGATGGGAGAAGACCTCGTCTATCGTTTTGGTCAGTCCTTCCTGGTCTTCATCGTGGGATAAATGGGGACTCCGCCCGGCCTCCTCGGGATTAATGTATTCCACCAGCACCTTGTATTCGTAGGGATGACTTTTCATGATTGCCCCCCTGCCAGCAGGAATATTTACCGATAGAAAATATCACCCCTGTTATACCCCCCGCCGGAAGGATTGTCAAGACGTAACCTTGCCTGTGATATAATTCTAAGGTACAATTCATAACCGGAGGGGTGTCCGAGTGGCCTATGGTGACGGTCTTGAAAACCGTTGTCGGTGCAAGCCG
>CAZPAS010000100.1:0-7136 GCA_964584575.1 uncultured Dehalococcoidaceae bacterium
CTTGGCTTTCTTAATCTCGTTCATCAGGATGAAGTCGGCGCTGCGCAGGATTTCCAGCTTCTCCCGGGTCACTTCCCCGATGCAGCGGATGGCCAGACCGGGGCCGGGGAAGGGCTGCCGCCAGACCATTTCTTCCGGCAGGCCCAGTTCCGCGCCGACGAGCCGTACCTCGTCCTTGAAGAGGAAACGCAGCGGTTCGAGAAGCTTTAACGTCATCTTGGCGGGTAGCCCGCCGACGTTGTGGTGCGACTTTATCTTGGCGGAGGCGGTACTCACCGATGACACGCTCTCGATGACATCCGGGTAGAGCGTGCCCTGGGCGAGGAAGTCCACCTTGCCGATTTTATTGGCTTCATCCTCGAATACACGGATAAACTCCTCCCCGATTATCTTACGCTTTTCCTCGGGGTCGATAACTCCCTTGAGTCGGTTGAGGAACCTGTCCGTGGCGTCGACGAAGATGATATTCATGCCCAGGTTGTTCTCAAAGACCGCCAGTGTCCTGTCCGCTTCCTCCCGCCGCAGCAAGCCGTTATTGACGAAGATGCAGGTAAGCTGGTCGCCGATAGCTTGGTGAATCAGGGTGGCGACCACTGACGAGTCCACTCCCCCCGAGAGGGCGTTGATGACCTTGCCGCCGCCCACCTGTTCCTTAATCCTGTCCATACTCTCGCTGACGAAGTTGCCCATCGTCCAGTTGCCCTTGCAGCGGCAGACCTTCTGGACGAAGTTACGCAGGATGGTCTTGCCTTCCGGCGTGTGGACGACCTCCGGGTGGAACTGGAGCCCGTAGACGCCTTTCTCGTCGCCGATGACGGCATAGGGCGAGTTCTCCGTGTGGGCGAGGGCGCTGAAGCCCGGCGGCATTTCCTCGATTCTATCGCCGTGGCTCATCCATACCGGAGTCGACTCCGGCAGTTTGGCAAACAGCGGCGAGTCTACCTGGTTGATGTGCAGTAAGGCGTGGCCGTACTCGCGTTTCGTCCCCGGCTTCACCTGCCCGCCGAGTTGCTTGGTGATGACCTGCATCCCGTAGCAGATACCCAGCACCGGCAGCCCGCTTTCGTAAACGTAGGCAGGAGCGAGCGGCGCGCCCTTGGCATAGACGCTGGCGGGGCCTCCGGAGAGGATGAATCCCTTGGGATTGAGCGGGGCGATTTTCTCCCACGGTGTGTCGTGGGGGAGCAGTTCGCAGTAGACCTGGCACTCGCGTACGCGCCGGGCAATCAGCATGTTATACTGCGAGCCGAAGTCCAGTACGATGATTGCCTCGCGCTCGGCGCCGGAGACGGCCTCCTCGGTTTCCGCCGGTTGTTCGCCGCTGATTTCCTTGGCGATTTCGAGGTACGTTGACACCTCGATATCGTCGGTGGTGGCTACACGGTGGCTTTCATCCGGGGGCGGGTTCTGATTTTCGTTTACCATGTTTATTTAACACAATTTACCATTATGCTATACTATCGTCAAGTGGAAAGGTCGGTTCTTCAGGCATGAGAAACGGCTTTCACGAGTAAAAATTTCCTTTCAACTGGTTATCTTCCCGATGAAAAGTTACGAATTTCTCAGCAGCAGCCCCACGGAGACCACGTCACTCGGTAAGCGACTCGGCAGCCAGCTCGAACCCGGCGGTGTCATCGCCCTCACCGGCGAACTTGGCTGTGGCAAGACGCTCCTTACGCGGGGCATCTGCTCCGGATTGGACGTGCCGCTGCGGCAGGTAAACAGTCCCACTTTCGTCCTGGTGAACGAATACCGCGGGCGCCTGCCGGTCTTTCACCTGGATATGTACCAGATTGGCGCGGAAGCCGACGCCGTCGAGCTTGGCATTACCGACTATCTGGCGCGGGCGGAAGGCGGGGTGATGATTATCGAGTGGGCGGAGAAGATAATGCCCTTGCTGCCCGACGACCTTTTAAAAATCAGCTTTGAAATCCTTTCCACACGCAAACGGCTTATCGAATTTTCTGCTGTCGGCGGGAGGTTCGACGGTCTTTTCAAGGAGTTGCGTCAGTCATGCTAGTGCTTGGTATAGATACGTCCGGTTATACCAATGCCGTGGGCGTCGTCGACGGCGACCGTATTCTTGCGGACCATGCTTACGAGGCGAGGACGGACTCCCTCCAGCAGATTGTCGCCAATATAGATGCCGCGCTTAAGGACGCCGGGCTTACTTTAAATGACGTGGAGGGAATCGGGGTGGGACTGGGTCCCGGCTCGTGGACGGGCATACGGGTGGGGGTAACGGTGGGGAAGATGCTCGCTTTCAGTGCAGGAAAGCCCGTCTGCGGCGTGCCCACGCTGGAAGTCCTGGCTTATGAAGCCCGCAATGAATCATATCCGGTCTGCGCTGTTATCAGCGTCGGCGCCGGCGACGCCGTGTACGCTGCTTGTTATAACTTCAGAAAAGGCGCACTTGAAAGAATCGGCGACTACTATGTCGGCGATGTTAAAGGATTAACAGGCTTGTTAACGGACTCTACCGTGCTGGTGGGCAGGGGCGTTAAAGAGTACGCGCGGTTAATCGGGCAGGAGTCCGACTTAAAACTCGAGGCTGTGGAAGCCGTACCGGGCGGGGCGGCGGTGGCATGCCTGGCGTCGCGGCGTTTCGCCCGCGGCGAGAAGGACGATGTACTGTCGCTGACGCCGCTGTATTTGAAGGAGTCCACGGCTAAAGCCTTCGTTAACAAATATAAGCGCGGTCACACGTAAAGGATTTAATAAAACATGCTGGTTCTGGGTATAGAAACTTCATGCGACGAGACGGCGGCGGCGCTGGTGGCCGACGGTAAAGATATACTGTCTAACATCGTCGCCACGCAGTTCGACCTGCTCAAGAAATACGGCGGGGTCGTGCCGGAGATTGCCGCCCGCCGTCATACCGAGCTTATCGGTTATATCATCGAAGAAGCCATGGATAAAGCGGGCAGGACTCTCGACGATGTGGAGGCGGTGGCGGTCTCTTCCATGCAGGGACTCATCGGCTGTCTCATGGTCGGGGTAGCGGCGGCGAAGTCCATCAGCTACGCCCGCGGGATTCCCCTTATCGGCGTGCACCACGTCGAAGGGCATATCTTCGCCAATCGGTTGAGTAATCCCGACCTTCCGTTCCCGCATGTCTGCCTGACCGTCTCCGGCGGGCATACCCTGCTCCTGTATGTTCAGGATGAAAGCTCTTATGAGTTACTGGGCACGACCCTGGACGACGCCGCCGGGGAGGCTTTCGATAAGACCGCCAAGTTTATCGGCATCCTCTACGCGGACAGGAATACCGGCGGCGGACGGGCGATTGACGAGTTGTCGGTCAAGGGAGACCGTCTGGCGTATAACTTCCCCAGGCCGATGCTGCGGAATAAATCGTACGATTTCTCTTTCAGCGGACTGAAGACCGCCGTTATCAATAAATTCAAGGACAGGCTCGCCCGCGGCGAAGTCCTGCCCCTGGCGGATATCGCCGCCAGCTTCCAGGAGGCGGTCGTGGACGTGCTGGTCTCCAAGACGCTGCGCGCCGCCGAAGAGTACGGCGTGAAAGCGGTCAGTGTTACCGGGGGCGTCTCCGCCAACAGCCGACTGCGCGAGGTCTTCAAAGAGACGTGCAAAGAGAAAGGAATCGAGGTGTTTTTCCCGCATCTTTCATTATGCACGGACAACGCCGCTATGATTGCGGCGGCCGGATACGCTAGAATGAAGCGGGGGGAATTCTCCGACCTGCGTCTGAACGTTTTCCCCAATGTCCCCCTGGAGGGATGATATGCCGGCGAGCATAGCAAAGATAGACGCCGCCAGCCCGGACGAAGGGGTGCTGGAGCACGCCGCCCGGCTGATAAGTAAAGGCGAGGTAATCGTCTGCCCGACCGATACCGGCTACGCCTTCTCCGCCGATGCCCTGGATACCCGCGCCGTTGCCAGTGTCTTTCACCTGAAGGGGCGCGCTTTTTCCAACCCGATTCATGTCGCTGTGAATTCAATTGAAGAAGCGGAGAAATACGCGGACGTCGGCGATACCGCCCGGTTTCTCGCCAAAAAATATCTACCCGGCGCGCTGACGCTGGTGATGGCCCGCAAAGACATCGTGCCGTCCATGCTGGTAGCCGGACTGGAAACAATCGGGATACGCATCCCGGACTGTCCCGCGATACTGCGCCTGGCGGAGATGACGGGGCACCCCCTCACCGCCACCAGCGCCAATGTCAGCGGCAGGCCGGGCGCCTACACGGTCGAAGAAGTAAAGACGCAGCTTGGTGAAAACATCAACGACATAGCGTTGATAATTGACCAGGGGCCCATTAAGTCGAGGGAACTGTCCACGATAATCGACTTGACGGTCAGCCCGCCCCAGCTTATCCGGCAGGGTCGGGTCAGCTGGCTGGAACTCCACGAGGTTATTAAAAGATACCTGGCTTCCGGGTAAGTCATATTGAGAACAGGAGGATTTATCTATGCGCATAGCTATCGGTGGCGACCACAGGGGCTGTAAGCTCAAAGAGCTTGTCATTAAGCTGCTTGAAGAACACGGGTATAGCTATCATGACTTCGGCTGCTATACGGAGGATTCGGTGGATTATCCGGATATCGCCGTGCAGGTGGCGAAGGGTGTCGCCAAAGGCGATTATGACCGCGGCATACTGATATGCGGGACGGGCATCGGCATGTGCATTTCAGCAAACAAAGTCAAGGGTATCAGAGCCGCGCAGTGTTACAATGCCTTCACCGCCAAGCGGGCGCGCCTGCATAATGACGCCCAGATATGCTGTCTGTCGGCGGAACAGGGGAAGGCGCGTATTCCCTCTATCCTGGAGACTTTCCTCACTACTGATTTCGAGGGCGGCAGACACATTGCGCGCCTCGAGAAAATCAGGAAAATAGAAGAAGAGCAGTAAGGTCGCGGTTAATCCTGTCTACGTCATTCCCGCGGAAGCGGGAATCCAGTTGAGTGAATAATGACAAATTACAAGAAAGAATACCAGCGCAAGCTGATTTCCGCCGGGGAAGCCGCCGGACTCGTAAGGTCCGGCATGTGGATTGACTATGGAGCAATCTGCGGCTTCCCTTCACTCATCGACCGTAAACTCATCGAGCGGATGAGCGACTTGAAGGACGTGAAAATCCGGGCGGAGCACTCGCATACCCAGATACCCGCCGCCGACCCCGACCAGGAACATTTCATCCACAATTCGTGGTTCCTGGGGAAGGTGGAGCGGGAGTATCACAAGAACGGCGCCTGTTCCTACATACCGTTCGGGCTTAGCGAGGGACCGCGCATGTACCGCGAGTGGCTCAAGGACGATGTTGATATTACCTTTATCGAAGTCACGCCGATGGATGAAAACGGCAACTTCAATTTCGGCACGGCGGTCACGCGCCAGAAGGCCGCCTGCGAGGTCGCTAAAAAGGTGGTCGTCGAGGTCAACGAGCACCAGCCGTGGGTTTACGGCGGCTACGACGAGGTCGTCCATATCTCGCAGGTGGACTACATCGTCGAGAACTACGAGTATAAAATACCCGAGTTCCCCGCCGCGGAAATAACCCCCGAGGATAGAAAAATCGCCGAACTGCTGGCGGAGCAGATAGAAGACGGCGCCACCATCCAGCTGGGAGTCGGCGCCATTCCCAGCGTGGTCGGTAAGCTGCTGATACAGCACGGACTGAAAGACCTCGGCATACATTCCGAGATGTTCAACGACAGCATGATGGAGCTAATCGAGGCGGGAGTGGTCACCGGTAATAAGAAGAGCATCAATCCCGGCAAAGCCGTGCACTGCTTCGCGGCAGGGTCGGAGAAGCTGTATAAATTCATGAACAGGAACCCGGTCCTGGCGGGCTTCCCCGTGGACTATACCAACGACCCCTATGTCATCGCTCAAAACGAAAAGCAGATAGCCATCAACAGCAGCCTGCGCGTCGATTTAAGAGGGCAGGTCTGCTCGGAGTCGGTCGGCACGCGCCAGATTAGCGGTACGGGCGGTCAGCTTGAGTTCACCCGCGGCGCTTATATGTCCCCCGGCGGCAGGGCTTTCATCTGCCTCCACGCCACACGTAAAGACAAAGACGGTAACATGATATCCAATATCGTGCCCGTTTTAGAACTCGGCGACATGGTAACCGTGCCCGCCTCGGACGTCTCGTACGTCGTCACCGAGTACGGCATGGTCAACCTCAAGGGCAGGAGTGTCTGGCAGCGCGCCAAGATGCTGATTTCCATCGCCCACCCCGATTTCCGCGACCGGCTTACCGAAGCCGCCATTAAGGCTAACTTCATAACCAGAGGTACGATGGGCTTGGGGTGGTAATAAGTCTTATATTATAAAAGGAGAATCAAATGACTGATAGAGGAATTTTCGACCTTACCGGCAGGGTCGCTCTGGTTACCGGCGGCAGTCGCGGTATCGGCCGGGCGTACGCCGAAGCCGTGGCGGCATTCGGGGCTGATGTCGCCATCGCCGCTCGCGACCAGGGGAAGATTGATGAAACGCTGGACATACTTGCCAAATATAAAGTGAAGACTCTGGGGATATCCGCCGATATGACCAGAGAAGAAGATGTCAGGAGAATGGTCGATGAGACGGTCAAGAAATTCGGCCGCATTGATATCCTGTTCAATAATGCCGGCATCGCCAGGCAGCAACGCCCGATTCACGAGGAAGTCATCGCCGACTTCGATATCATCATTAACACCAACCTGAGGGCGCCTTTCCTGGTAATGAAATATGTCCTGCCCGTCATGATAAAACAGAATAAGGGGTCGATTATCAACACCTCGTCTACAGCCGGTATCCGGGCGGAAATACCGGAGATTGCCCCGGTCGCTTACTGTGCCGCCAAGGCGGGAATCAATGTTATGACCCAGGTCGCCGCCATCGAGTATGCCAAGTACAATATCCGGGTTAACTGCATCGCCCCGGGCATGCACCATTCGGAACTCGGCCACGATATTCCCCGGCCGGACACTCCGCCTGACCCCGAGCAAATGGCCGCCATGCAGGAAATAATGAAAAAAACAAACGAGGATATACCGATGAACCGCATGGCGGACGCCGACGAACTGGCTGGCCTGGCCGTGCTCCTGGCTTCGGATGCTTCCAGCTACATCACGGGACAGATAATAGCCCAGGACGGCGGACGGTCGGCCAAGCACTAGG
>CAZPAS010000101.1:0-6989 GCA_964584575.1 uncultured Dehalococcoidaceae bacterium
TCAGGCGTCTGTCTTCCAGTGTCTCGGGGACGTCGCCGCCGACGATTCGATGGGCGAGTCCTTCGACGATAGCCGTCTTGCCAACGCCCGGCTCGCCGATGAGGGCGGGATTGTTCTTGGTGCGCCGGCTCAATATCTGGATGAGCCGCTCGATTTCCTTGTGCCGTCCGATTACGGGGTCGAGCTTTCCGGCGCGGGCGGCGGCAGTAAGGTCGATGCCCAGCTGGTCCAGAGCGGGCGTCCGGCTGGTGCTGCGGGTGAGTCGCGCCTTGGGCGTGCCCTGGGTCAGGATATGCTGCGTTTCGCCGCGCGCTCTTTCAAGGGTGATGCCGAAGCTGTCCAGCACGCTGGAAGCCACGCCTTCGCCCTCGCGCAGCAGTCCCAGCAGCAGGTGCTCGGTGCCGATGTAGTTATGTCCCATCTGACGGGCTTCGTCGATGGCAAGCTCGATGACTTTCTTGGCCCGGGGGGTCAGGCCCGTCTCGCCGCTGCCCGGTTTTTCGCCGCGCCCGATGATGAATTCCACCGCCGAGCGCACCTTACCCAGACCGATTCCAAGGTTGGTAAGGACCCTGGCGGCTACACCTTCTTCCTCGCGCACCAGCCCGAGCAGGATATGCTCGGTGCCGATATAGCTGTGGTTGAGGTTACGCGCCTCTTCCTGAGCTATGGTGAGGACGCGGCGGGCTCTTTCCGAGAATTTCTCAAACCTGCTGGCCATATCCCCTTCCCAAAATCACTTTCTCCGGGAGTGAAACCCCTCTATTTTCAATATTATAATAAAGCAAACAGTAAAGCAAGCGGGGAATGATAGGTTCCGGTCACAATATATAGCTATAGACTTAGAGGAATTTGTGTAAGATTAAGCCTCCTGGCAGTGGCATATTTTCCACAAGGGGTCACCCCCTCAGTATCGTCTGCGCTGAGGCGTTTCACTTCCGTGTTCGGGATGGGAACGGGTGGTGCCACCCCGCTCTAACCACCAAGAGGCAAATCTACACGCTTTTGCTCTTTTATTGTTAACGAGCTTCTGCTATAGCTACATTTTATTTTAACACAATAACCCCGATATGAAAAGAGCCAAACCTTAAAATTTCATATATAGAATATAAAGATTTTGTATAAAGGACGTGGAAAGCGGTTCCAGCGAGCGTAAAACGGTCTTGACAAGCCTCAAAACAAGTGCTAGGTTATTGGAGGGTTTTCCAACGAGGCAGAGCGTTCCAGTATGTTTTAATACCGGACTATAGTATTTTCCGGGGAACATGTTAGTAAGAGCCGCCTTGCTGAAACCTGCCAATTCTAATGTGATGGCTATCACTGGCTTTGACCAGAATTAAGATATACCCTGAAAAAGTACGAGGTGGTAACATGAGCATAGAACTGGTTCACATTGGGTTCGGCAATATATTGGCAATGAGCCGGGCTATCGCCATAGCTTCACCGTCTTCAGCCCCCACCAAACGCATTATCCACGACGGTAAAAATAACGGTAAAGTCATTGATATGACCAGCGGACGGAGGACCAAGGCCGTTATCTTTACCGATAGCGGCCATATCATTCTGGCGGCTCTCGCTCCGGAGACCATCGCCAGTCGACTCCAGACCGGCCGTTCGATTCCTCCGGCAAAACTGGAGCAGAGTGAAAGTCCCGATGAGCCATGAAAACAGCCCCCTCGTTAAGCCCTCATCGGGACCTTTATTAATAGTCCTCTCCGGCCTTTCCGGGGTCGGAAAAGATGCCGTATTGACCAGACTCAGGCAGTCCGCCTTCCCCCTTGAATTCATCGTGACCGTCACCACCCGGGCTCCCCGACCCAACGAAAAGGACGGTGTGCACTACCACTTCGTCTCGGAAGCGGAGTTCCAGAAAATGATTGACAACAATCAGCTACTGGAATGGGCTACCGTTTACGGCAACCGCTACGGTCCGCCCAAGGAGCCGGTCAGGCAGGCTTTGAAAGACGGTAAGGACGTAGTTATCAAGGTGGATGTCCAGGGGGCTGCCACCATCAAGAAGCTTGTCCCGGAAGCCGTGTTCATCTTCCTCGCGCCGCCGTCCATGGAAGAGCTGGCGGCGAGGCTACGCCAGCGCCGAACAGAAACCGCCGCCGACCTGGAGTTGAGACTGAAAACCGCCGCTGAAGAGATGGAGACACTGCCGATGTTCGACTACCTGATTATCAACCGGCAGGGGGAGCTCGACCGCGCCGTGGCGGATATCGAGGCTATCATCACCGCCGAGAAGTGCCGCGTCAAGCCCCGGCAAATGTCCCTTTAGACGTTAAAACCACATATGCAGCAGCCAGGAGAAGAAGTAGCCCAGCGCCCCGCAGATAGGGAACGTCAGTACCCACGCCGCTATAATATTGCCCGCTATCCCCCACCGCACCGCCGAGAACCGCGTCGTCGCTCCCACGCCCATTATCGATGATGTTATGCAGTGGGTGGTGCTCACCGGGATACCCAGGTGTGAAGCCGCCTCGATGACCGCCGCCGCTGAAGCCTGAGCTGTAAAACCCTGCACGGGGTTAAGGCTGGTAACCTTCATCCCCATTGTCTCGATTACCCGCCAGCCTCCCATAGCTGTACCGGCGCTTATAGCCAGGGCTGGCACGATTATCACCCACCACATCTGGGGGTCGGTAACAGAGAGGCGATCCCAGAGGCCGGTGTTCCCTGTATATGCCACCAGCGCTATCACGATGATACCTATCGGCATCTGTCCGTCGTTCTTGCCGTGCGCATAAGCGGAAAAAGCGGATGATAGCCATTGCAGCCTGTTAAAGCTGCTCATGATCCTGCCGGGGGCGCCGCGCTTGAGCAGCCAGAAAAGGATAATCATCGTCGCAAACCCCCCGATAAACCCGAGCAGCGGCGCGCTGATTACCGCCGAAAGGACTTTCAGGAAGATACCCCATTTCACGGCGCCGCTAACGGCGGTTGCCAGTCCGGCGGCGGCCAGGGCAGCCACGAAACCGTGGGTCAGGCTTATCGGCAGACCGGCCAGTGTAGCCAGCACGCCCCAGACGATGATAGAAGCCAGGGCGGCAATAACAGTAAGATTGGTAATCGCCTCCGGTATTAATATACCTTTGCCAATTGTGTATGCTACCGCCGTACCGGTACACGCACCGGCAAGATTTGCTATAGCAGCAATAATGAGGGCATTTCGTGGAGAGAGAGCGCGGGTGCCGATTGCCGGAGCAATGGCATTAGCTGCATCGTTGAATCCATTTACTATCGCAAAGCCTATGGCTAGAAATACTATTATGAGAAATACGGGTAAAGATGAATCAATCATTTTTCCACCCCGCCGTTACAACGTACACCGTTTTTAACATGTATTCTCTTGTGTTTTCAATACCTCCATTATTCACATATTATCACTAAAATACCGCATGCAGCAGCCAGGAGAAGAAATACCCTATCGCTCCGCAGATGGGGAAGGTCAGTATCCACGCCGCAACGATGTTACCCGCTATTCCCCACCGAACTGCCGAGAACCGTTCCGTGGAACCAACACCCATCGTCGATGCGCTGATAAGGTGGGTTGTACTCACCGGGATGCCGAAGTGAGACGCAACCTCGATGACGGTGGCGGCAGAAGCCTGGGTGGCAAAACCCTGCACCGGCCTCAACGTGGTAACTCTCATCCCTATGGTCTTGATTACACGCCAGCCCCCCATGGCGGTACCGGCACTGATAGCCAGTGCGGGCACGACGATTATCCACCATGTATCCGGGGATAATATCGTCAGCCGGTCCCATATACCGGGGTCGTTATAATAGACGACCATCGCCATGGCAATAACGCCTATGGGCATCTGCCCGTCGTTTTTACCGTGGCTGTAAGCCATAAAGGCCGTCGTTAAATACTGCGCGCCGCTGAAGTTCCGCCTCATCTTTTCCGGCGAGGTACGCCGGAAGATCCAGTAGAGCATTATCATGGCTATGAAGCCGCCGGCAAAACCGAGAGTCGGCGCGATGATTACCGCCGACATGATTTGACCCATAACGCCCCACATCACCGCCCCTCCCCCGGTTACCGCCATACCCGCCGCCGCTAACCCCGCAATGAATCCGTGGTGCAGGCTTATGGGCAGACCCATATAGGTAGCCAGGGTTCCCCATATGATTATAGAGACGAGGGCGGCGATTACCGTGGCGAAAGTGATGGCTTCCGGGACCAGGATACCCTTGCCGATGGTATGGGCGACGGCAGTCCCGGTACAGGCGCCCGCCATATTTGCTATAGCGGCTATTATTATGGCGTTCCTCGGTGAAATGGAACGCGCCCCGATGGCCGGGGCGATGGCATTAGCCGCGTCGTTGAAGCCGTTGACAACGCCGAAGCCGATGGAAAGTATGATAATCAGGATAAATAGAGGCAGGGACGTATCAAGCATGCTTGAGGGCTACTCCCTCGAGGACATTAGCCACATCCTCGCACCGGTCGGTGGCGCTTTCCAGATGTCCGTAAATTTCGCGCCACTTGATAATCTCGGCAATATCCTCGGTATTATCGAAGAGTTCCGCGGTAGCGGCGCGGTAAACCCGGTCCGCCATATTCTCCAGCCGGTTTATCTCCACGCACCCCTCCATAATCCGCTTGAGTTCAGACCGTTTGCGCAGGCCGTGAACGGCGGTTTCCACTTCCACCGCTCCCTGAACGATGATATCCGCCAGCTGTTTGGCCCTCTCCGTGGGGTTCTTTACCTTGTAGATGAACATGGCGTCGGCGGCGGCATGAATAAAGTCGATGATATCGTCCATGGTATGCGCCAGCAGGGCGATGTCCTCCCGGTCGAACGGGGTAACGAACGTCCGGTGCAGGAGCGAGATAACCTGGTGAGTAATGGTGTCTCCCTGGTGTTCCATCTCGGTTATCTCCGCCACCCGGCTGTCGATGAACTGCCAGTCGTCGACTATTTCCTTCAGCGCCTTGGCCGCCTTGACTATGTTCTGCGCGCTCTCCTCGAAAAGGTCGAAGAACTTGTGTTCCTTGGGGACGAAAGGCAGCCTGACCATAGTTGTTTCTCCTTTATCGGAAAAGATAGCGCGATGAGGAATAGCGCTGCGGCTGGAAAAAAGCGGTTGAAAGAATGGAATATTCCGGGAGTGAATACGTATCGGTGACTCGAGTAGATTTGGAGACTCGCCCAAACGTACCGGGCAAAATCGCCCTCCTTTATCAAGACCAGGACTTTTACCAATAACCTAATATAAGTTTATTAAGATATAGGGTAATTGTCAAGGAATACCCCGTACGTACGGGAGGTGGTTTTCAGCTTTGATTATCCGGTTCGGTCTCAGGCGGTTCTTCCGTTTCTTCGTCTGCTTTTGACTTTGCCTTCTTCTGCCACCATCCCTTGAGCCGGGTGAGGACTTCCTTTTCGTACCCGAACTTGCCGGGGGTGTAGAACTTCTTGTCTTTAATGGCATCGGGGAGGTGCTGCTGGTCGACGAAATGGTCGGGTTCGTCGTGGGCGTATTTATAATTTTCACCGTAGCCCAGGTCCTGCATCAGCGGCGTTACCGGGTTGCGCAGGTGCAGCGGCACCGATTCGCTGGAGCCACCCTTGATTTCCTCCCGCACCTTGTTGTAAGCCTCGTAGAGGGAGTTGCTCTTGGGGGCGGTCGCCAGATAGACCGCCGCCTCGGCCAGCGCCAGGTTGCCTTCCGGCATGCCGATGAAGTGGACGGCCTGCTGCGCCGCCATGGCGACAACCATTGCCTGCGGGTCCGCCATGCCGACGTCCTCCGAGGCGAACCTCACCAGCCGGCGGGCGATGTACAGGGGGTCTTCACCCGCTTCCAGCATCACGGCGAGCCAGTAAATCGATGCGTCCGGGTCCGAGTCCCGCATGGACTTGTGCAGCGCGGATATAAGGTCGTAGTGCTGCTCTCCGGCGCGGTCGTAGAGCACGGCGCGCCGCTGGAGGGCATCTTCGATGACAGAGAGGGTAATCACCCGCTTGCCTTCGATGTTGGGCGTGGTGTTCTGGGCGGCTGTTTCCAGGGTGTTGAGGGCTATCCGCGCGTCATGGTTGGACATGCCGATGAGGTGGCTGATGGCGTCGGGCGCCATCTCGGCATTGAGCTCGCCGATTCCCTGGAACTTGTCCTTGAGCGCCCGGTGGATGAGTATCTGTATCTCGTCCTCGCTGAGGGGTTTGAGGGGGAGTACACGACTGCGCGAGAGCAGGGGCGAGGTTACTTCAAACGAGGGGTTTTCCGTGGTGGCGCCGATGAGGACTACGGTGCCGTCCTCGACGTAGGGAAGCACGGCGTCCTGCTGGGTCTTGTTGAAGCGGTGAATCTCGTCGATGAAGAGGATGGTCTTCTGCATGTGCACCTTGCGCCGTTCCGCCGCCTGCTGGACAATCTTGCGCAGGTCGTTGACGCTGGCGCTGACCGCGCTGATGGGGTCGAAGTACGCGCCGGTGCTGTTGGCGATAATGTAAGCCAGGGTGGTCTTGCCGCAGCCGGGCGGGCCCCAGAAAATCATCGAGGGGATGCGGTCGGCTTCTATGGCGCGCCGGAGCACCCGTCCCTTGCCGATGATGTGCTCCTGCCCGACGAACGTATGCAGGCTGTTGGGCCTCATGCGCGTGGCAAGGGGGGCGTTTAAGTTCTGCTGTTCCTGGTCCTGTTGTGGTTGTTGCTGCTCGAACATATCCATGCTCATGGTTCACCTTCCTGTGCTAACGGCTGCTCCATGCGGGCATCGTGGAGAGGTATTCGCCGGCGGCGGTCTCGGCGGCAGTCCTGTCCATGCCGCGGCTGTCCATCATCATGCCCACCATGCCTTCCAGGACTTCCTCGTAGTTTTTCAGGCGTCCGTCCGGATTGCAGCACTGGACGCAGTACCTGTTAGTGACGTCCCCGCCCCCGTAGTGTTCCGGGCTCATCATGGGCATGCCGCAGCTTTCACAGTTGGCGGTGACGGGCACCTCGCAGCCGTCGCAGGTTTCCGCGGTATCCAG
>CAZPAS010000102.1:0-5465 GCA_964584575.1 uncultured Dehalococcoidaceae bacterium
TCAAAAAGTCGTCGTGCCCCTGCGCCGCGTCCACGTAGAAGTTCATCGTCTGGTTCGCCCGGTAAGTGCTTTTCGCCTTCTCCATCTCCCGCCGGAACTCCCCGTACTCGTGGGAGCCGTCCCCCCGGTACACCTTCACCCGGCCCCCGTTCACCGCCGCCAGCAGGTTGAACCCCAGTTCGCTCTTGCTCCGCTGCGTGAATTTGAACGGCGTCACCCGCCGCCCGAGCCGTTTCCGCAGGAACGACGCCACCGGCTCGCCTACCCCCGTGGCGTCCACGACGACCCTCCGGCACCGCCATGTCTTCGCGATGATGTCCGCCAGCCGCGCGTACAGCCCGGTGTGCTTTACCCCTGTCCAGCGGTAGTGCTCGACGATTTTCACGACCGGCTCCCTGACGATTTCATCCACCGACGAGTAGTCTAGCTCGCCGATGGTTACCACCGTGGCGTCCCGTTGAGAATTTGCCATCGTCGGAATATCATACCGAAGTCCTTCCCTCAGGGAAGGATCCGCTTCCCCGGCGAGGTCGATTCCCGCCACGTAGACCTTCCCCGTATCGCCGTGCCTTTTCCGCGGGTGCTCCCCCTGCATCTGCGCCCGCTGCTGCGCGTCGAGGAAGCCTCCCCCGCCTCTTATCGGCAGCAGCCGGTACTGCGTCAGGAACAGCGGGTGGTTCTCCCCGAGCCTCTCCCTTTCCTTCTCCACGTATGTCCGATACTCCGGCACATACTTCGCCACCTCCTCCCAGTCGTAGCGGAAGTGCCGCTTCACCCCGTCCCTGCGCTCCAGTTCCAGGTTCGTCTGCTTGACTTCCTCGAGCAGCGTGCTGTCGTCCCAGGTCGTCCCGTAATGCACCGTCGTCACGTTGGTCGTCGCCCCCATCGGTTTGAAGTCCTTGCTGTATTTCTCCTTGCCGACGTCCTGCGCTTCGTCGATTTCCAGGAGCAGGTGGGCGGTGTTGCCGACCACGTTGGCGGTTTCTTCGGCGGAGAGGAATACCGCCCGCGCGTCACCCAGCCGTATGATGTAGCCGAGTTCCGATTTCCACATCCTTCTGAATCCGGCGTCGTTGAGTCTCTCTTCTAGCCGTCTTATGGATATCGCCGCCTGCGGCTTGAAGGTCGGCGAGCACTTAACCAGGTTCTTGCTCTCGTCCATGTAGAGGGTCATCAATGAAAGCTCCAGCTGTGCTGAAAGCTCGTTCTTACCGCCCTGCCGCGCTATCTCCACCGAGAAGGTCAGTCCCTTATTGTTCAGCACGCTGTCCATTATCGCCATCAACGCCTCCCGCTGGTACGGCCTCAGCTGGTTCAATACGTTCATTACTTCCATGATATTAACGCCATTCGATATTCGTTTTTTATTTTTTTACTACTTTTTGTGTATGATTTGTTCGTGAACATTCGTTATTCGTTTTATGTCTACTTAACCAGAGAGCTTTTTAGCTATTACCGCACTGCCAATATTAGCTCCCAGCGGGACCAAAATATCCCTGATGACATTCCCGATTGCATCTTTTAAACCCCGGTGCTGTGCCGCAGAAATCTGATAGCGCGTGCGTATCAGCTTTTCCAGAGCGCTGGCTGCTTTTATCAGTAGGATTAAATTCCTATCGTCTCCGCCGGAAAGTGCTTTTTTTATCTCAAGCCGCATTAAGGCAATCTCTTCATCGATACCCTCTATATCCGTAGCAAAATTGAAGTCGAGTTGTTCCGCTTCATCGAACACCTTAGCGTAAAAGCCGTGTTTTTCAGCGTTGCGGTTACCTTTTTGTCCGCCTCTTTTTCTCTTTGCCTTCTCGTCCATTCGGTTTAACTCCCTGGTTCAATACTCTGACAGTCGCCAGCACGATGGTATGCGCCGCCAGGTCCCACCTTTGCTGTTTCACAGCCAATCTTAAAAGGCCCATTTTATCCCCCCTGATTTACCGGTCTGGAGTCGATAATAGCACATATGTACTATTTTCACTACCCGTTTTTGTCGCCTTTTTCCATCGCGGTTTGATATATCCCCGCACCACGTTATAGAATGGCGAAGGAATAAATTATGACTGTCACCCGGCAACTTTATCAATTGCAGGAACTCGACATCGAAATCGAGCAGGAAGAGCAGTCCCTGGCGCAGAAGACCGCCCAACTCGGCGATAGAACGGTGCTCGACGAAGCCCGGGCCAAACTCGATTCCGAGCAGAAAGACCTTGATGAACTCAGGCATCGGCACCGTGACGCCGAAGCGGAGGTGGACGACCTTTTAAGCAAGATTTCCGCCACCGAAGAACAGCTGTACAGCGGCAAGGTAAACAACCCCAAGGAACTCTCCGGACTCCAGCACGAGGTCGCCACTTTGAAGGAAAAGAGCGACGAACTGGAGAACCAGGCGCTGGAAATCATCGACGAGGTGGAAACCGCCGAAAAGAGCCTCGCCGCTGCCACCGAAGCGTACGCCAAACTCGAGGAAGAATGGCAGCACCAGCAGCAGCAGTTATCCATCGAGATAGATAAACTGAAGAAAAGCCTGGCAGACCTCAACGAAAATCGCCGGCAAACGGCAGAACAAATCGACCCCCCTACCCTTACGCTGTATGAAAAAATAAGACAGCAAAAGAAGCCGGCGGTCGCCAAGGTAGAGCAGGGCATCTGCCGCGCCTGCCGTATCTCGCTCTCCGCCAGCGCCCTCCAGAGAGCGCGGAGCGGTCAGCCCGTACAGTGCGGCTCCTGCGGAAGAATCCTGTATATATCCTGAAGGACAGATTGAGCGTAAATAAAGTAATTATCAACACCGACGGCGCCGCCCGGGGCAATCCCGGCCCAGCGGCCATCGGCGCCATCATCAAAGACGATACCGGTAAAGTTCTCGCGCGTATCTCCCGTCACATCGGCAGCACCACCAACAACCAGGCGGAATACCGCGCCGTCATTGCCGCCCTGGAAAAAGCCGTCAGTCTGGGGGTTAAAAACGTGGTATTGAAGTCCGACTCGGAACTCGTAGTGAACCAGATAAACGGGCGCTATAAAATAAAAAACGCGGCGCTGCGGCCGCTCTACCAGGAAGTGGTTAAACTCGCCGGTTCATTGGAAAAACTTACGGTATCGTATATCCCGCGCGCGCAGAACGCCGGGGCGGACGCCCTGGCGAATCAGGCCCTGGACAAACTCCGTTAAGCCCTAACCCCGCTCGAGCAGGGCTAACCGCTGTTTTCTCTCTTCTGAAGCCTTGTATGCCAGATACCTGCCGCACCATACGTAGATTCCGTAGCAATACTGCTCTTTGAAGTGTTCCGGTATCACCTGCCCGTCATAGCTATCTTCATGATAAGGACACGTTGATATATATTCACATTCGGATGTTTTCATACTTTTTTACCGCCGGCGAGTTGTTCCTTACCGTAGTCCTGATAACAATATAAGATAAATGGGATTAATTCCTCATAAATTTGGTGTTAAAAGAATGTTAAAAATCCTGTTTTCGCCACTCGTGGATGCCGACTCCGCGTAAAATGCAGCCCTTTATTGACTAACCTCCATCTCTCCACTACACTATAACCGGGTCAAGTAAACCGGGTGACCGCCCTGATTTATTTCGGGGAGGAAAGTCCGAGCTCCACCGGGCATGATGCTGGGTAACACCCAGGAGGGGTGACCCTACGGAAAGTGCCACAGAAACATACCGTCCTTCACTTTGTGAAGGACAAGGGTGAAATGGTGAGGTAAGAGCTCACCGGCGGCCGGGTGACCGGCCGGCCGGGCAAACCCCATCAGGAGCAAGACCGAATAGAGGGACAAAGGGACGCCCGGCCCCGTCCCCGGGTTGGTCGCTTGACTCCGATGGCAACATCGGGGCTAGATAGATGGTCACCGTCCTTCACTTTGTGAAGGATACAGAACTCGGCTTACAGGTTTACTTGACTCGTGTTATATCTGATTAACACTGATTCATACCGGTATGATGAAGGATAAGCATTTTTCTATGTTAACCGCGAACAGACTCCTTAAAAGCGCGCTGGCGCTTATTGTCATCCTCGTTCTCATCCCCTTCTCCGGATGCCGCCAGACGGAAGCGGAAGACGGACTGGATATCGTCGTCCAGGCGTGGGACCTGCTCTTTGAAGATTATGTTGATAGGGATATTCTGGATGCCGTTGATTTGAGTCATGCCGCCGTGGCTGGCATGCTCAATTCGCTGGACGACCCTGATACCCCGGCTGTCGAGGGGCAGGAGTACGGGGCGGGCATCGACCAACTGGAACGGGAGGAAGATGGTATCAAGCTCATCGAAGAGGCATGGGACTTGATAGCGGACGGGACTGCTGACCAGGTTGATACGGAAAGTCTGAAAAACGCCGCCATCGTAGGCATGCTCGAGGTGCTGGACGACCCTTATACCTCGTACCTGGATACCGAATATTATGAAATAGGGATGAGCAGCCTGGAAGGCGAGTTCGACGGTATCGGCGCTTATGTATCGGTGCAGGAAGGCGAACTGGTGATTATCGCCCCTATTGCCGATTCCCCGGCGGACAAAGCCGGTATCAAAGCGGGCGATATCATCAGGGAAATAGACGGCGAACCCGTCGGCGACATGAGCCTGGCGGAGGCGATTATAAAGATACGCGGCCCCAGGGGCACGCCGGTCACCCTTCTTGTCATTCACGAAGGTGATACCGAACCGGTGGATATCGAGATAATCAGGGACAGGATTGAAGTACCGAGTGTCCGCTTTGAGATGCGGGGAGACATCGCTTATATTAACCTCACCCAGTTCTCCGAGCGTACTGAAAGCGAACTCGCACCGCTAATCCGCGAGTTGAAGGAAGCAAACGCCCTTGGCATCGTCCTCGACCTGCGCGGTAATCCCGGGGGACTGCTCGATACGGTGGTGGAGGTAGCCAGTCACTTTATCACGGAAGGTGTTCTGGTTCAGGTGAAAAGCAACCGGGGAAAGATAGCCACATTGAAAGCCATCAGCAACCCTGTAACTACTGACCTGCCCATGGTCGTCCTGGTGGACGACACCAGCGCCAGCGGCAGCGAGGTTCTTTCCGGCGCCTTGCAGGACCATAATCGCGCCCTTATCGCCGGCGCTACCACCTTCGGCAAGGGCAGCGTCAACATCCTGCACAAACTCGACGACGACTCCGGACTCTATGTTACTACCGCCCGCTGGCTTACCCCCGACGGTCGCCTCATTGAGGGACAGGGCATCGAACCCGACATCCCGCTTGAGCTTACCGGCGATGAAGCCGTGGACTGGGCTATCGACTACCTGACCGGTCTCGAGTGACGGAAAAAGGGGTGAAGAACATGAGCGATAACCTTACTTATACCATTAATCAGGCTAAACTCTCCATAATTCAGGGGGATATTACCGTTCAGGATACGGACGCCATCGTTAATGCCGCCAACTCCGGTCTCATGGGCGGCGGTGGCGTCGACGGCGCCATCCACCGCGCCGGTGGACCCGC
>CAZPAS010000102.1:5565-6949 GCA_964584575.1 uncultured Dehalococcoidaceae bacterium
TACGGCTACCCCGTGGATAAGGCCTCGCGCATCGCCCTGAAGACGATCATCTCATTTCTTTCGGAGACCACTTCCGTGAAAGAGGTCGTCTTCGTGCTCTTTGATAACCGCACGCTGGAAGCGTATAATAATACCCTCCGGGATATAATGGAGGAAAAGGGCTAACAATGCTTGTCGTAATGAAAAATGACGCCACCGAAGAGCAGGTGCGCGCCGTCATCGAGGAAATTGAGCGGATGGGTTTCCGTGGCGTGCCCATGCCGGGCGCCCAGCGTACCGCCGTCTGCATCATCGGCAACAAGGGTCCCGTTGAGGCCGCCCAGCTGCTGGCGATTGAGGGTGTCAAGGAAGCCATTCCCGTCACCAAGCCGTACAAGCTCGTCAGCCGGGAGACCCACCCGGATTCCTCCGTTGTCACCGTCGGCGACGTGAAAATCGGGGGCGGGGAGCCGGTCATCATGGCGGGACCCTGCGCCGTGGAGAGCGAGGAGCAGGCGCTTACTATTGCCGGTATCGTCAAAAAGCACGGCGCTAAGGTCTTCCGGGGCGGCGCCTATAAGCCGCGGACCTCTCCATACAGCTTCCAGGGCCTGGGAGAGAAGGGACTGAAAATACTTAAGAAGGTACGCGAGGAGACCGGTCTGCTCGTCGTGACCGAGGCTACCGATAATGAAAATCTAGCTATCGTCGAGAGATACGCGGATATCATCCAGATTGGCGCCCGGAACATGCAGAACTACTCGCTGCTCCGCCTTGCCGGGCAGGTATCCAGGCCAATTCTCCTCAAGCGCGGCTTCGCCGCCACCATCGACGAGTGGCTCATGGCCGCCGAATACATCATGTCGGAAGGCAATACCCGCGTCATCCTCTGCGAGAGGGGTATACGCACGTTCTCGGATAACACACGCAACACCCTGGACTTAAGCGCCATACCCTCCATCAAGGCAGCCAGCCACCTGCCCATCATCGTCGACCCCAGTCACGCCGCGGGAAGACGCGACTATGTCATCCCGTTATCCAAGGGGGCAATAGCCATCGGTGCGGACGGGCTTCTGGTGGAGGTCCACCACGACCCCGCCCACGCCCTGTCCGACGGCATGCAGTCGCTCTACCCCGAGCAGTTCGAAGAACTCATGCGGGAGATAGAAAGACTTAAGAAATATCTCTGATTTGTTTTTTGTTTTATGTTAAGCAAAAGAAAGAGGGGCTTCCGCCCCTCTTTTTACTTGTTGGCCAGATTTTTTAAGGAATGAAGGGCGATGGTTGTGCCACAGACGCCTCTTCGTACGTGCTGACCGCGTGATACAGCGAGCCTAGTGCCATCGTTATCCACATTATGGAGATAATCACGCCCACACCGAAGCATATCAGCCCCGCTATAAAA
>CAZPAS010000103.1:0-3937 GCA_964584575.1 uncultured Dehalococcoidaceae bacterium
GTTCGTGCTTATTTCAACATCAATTATCTCGCCGTCTTTACGCCGGTGCCGGGTTTCAAAACGGTCTGAGTCGTTTTGCATTATCCTCTTTATTCTTTCCCGGATATCTTCCTGATTTTCTATAGTTTCAAGGTCGCTGATGTGCATGTTCAGGAGTTCATCCCGCGTATAGCCCGACATCTTGCAGTATGAATCGTTAACTTCAAGTATTTTACCCTCCAGGTCGACCATCCAGAAGCCGTCAATGGCTGTTTTTAAAATCGTCTGATGTGTTTCTTCCGCCTTTTTCCGCTCAGTGATATCTGTTTGTATGGATACCGAATGCAGCAGTTTGCCCGCTACGTCTCTCATAGCGCTTAGGTTGAGAAGGACAGACCGCCTTTCCCCCTCTTTAGTGATGATGGTGAGTTCTTCATTTTCTATTAATCCATCTTCTTTCCAGTGCAGGAAGAGTTCGCGCGTGCGGTCACGGGATTCCGGGGCGTAGACGGTAGTCAGGAGGGGCTGGCCGATAAGCTCTTCTTCCGTGTAGCCCAGCGCATTAAGAGCAGCGGAGTTTACGTCCAGGATAATGCCGTCCGGGGAAATTATATAGCAGTAATTGGTTTCTTTCTCAAAGAAGCCGCGGAAACGTTCCTCGGACGCACGCAGTGCTTCTTCAGCTTTCTTGCTCTCCGTAATATCAATATCCATCTCGAGAATCATGGGGGTACCGTCCACGTTAGTGAACGGGAAATCGTAGGCATCGATAACGCTCTTGCCATCCGGGGTTGTAACCTGCCACTGGTGGGGTTTGCCGGTTTCAAGCACTTTATACGATTCGCAAAATGTGCACGGTTCGGTCTGCCCGAAACAGTATTCATAGCAGTGGCGACCGTGAGATTCGCCGAACTTCTCACGGAAGCTGCGGTTGGCAAAGGCGATGTGATGGTCCGGTGTCAGCAGGCATATCATTACAGGTACCGTTTCCAGTACGTCGAAGAGTCTCCTGCGTTCCGCAACCAACGCTTCCTCCGCCTTTTTACGTTCGGTGATATCCTGGGTTATTTCAACAAGACCGATGACGTTGCCGTACGAATCTTTAATAGGATAACCACGTACGTACCATACCCTTCCGTCTTCAGTAGTAATTTCTGCTTCTTGTGGCTGGCCGGTTTCACGGGCGCGAATAATCGGACAGCCTACACAGGGCTCGCTGCGGTTTTGCCATATCTTATAGCAGAAGCGTCCCACCAGCTGTTCGTGTACCAAACCAACCGATTCACTTGCAGCCCTGTTTGCCCATAAAACTCTATGTTGCAGGTCCTGATATGCCACCGGTTCCGTCATACTGCTCAAGATGGCATCTTTTTCAAGTTCGGATTTACTGAGTGCCTCTTCCGCCTGTTTGCGTCCGGTGATATCCTGGGCAAAGCCCACGAGGCCGATTATTTTCTTATTTTCATCTTGTATCGGTATCTTGTCCGTCTGTACCCATCTCAAGCCCCGGGCGGACATGTATTTCTCTACGATATTCAGCTTGGTAAGACCTGTATTGAAGACTTCATTATCATCATCCGTCATACTCCGGGCGATATCGGCGGTATAAAGGTCAAAAACGGTTTTTCCTATAAATGCTTCTTCAGATATGTCGAGAGCTTCGGCGAAGGCTTTATTGACATGTATGAATTTTCCGCTCGTATCTTTGTAGAAAATGATTATCGGCGAGGAATTTATGATACGCCCGTATTCTTTCCGCTCTTTTTTAAGGGCGTCTTCAAGCCTCTTGCGCTCGGTGACATCCTGGTACATGACCATGAACTGGCTTTCCCCGCCCCAGATGATGTCCCTGCGGAAGACCTCTAAATTTTTCATTTCACCACGCGGGCACCTGATAGCTATTTCATATTCGCCCGTAAGAAACTCTCCGCGTTTCCGCCGCTCTTTTCTTTCCTGGTGCGCGGCATAACTCTCCGGGGTATAGAGTTCTTGCCTGGGAATGGCTTTAAGTTCTTCATAACTGCCGAACCCGCAGATATCCAGCATGGCCTGGTTGGCGTAAAGCAGTTCGCCGTCCAAAGTGACGATGCGGATTCCCAGGGGGCATATGTCCATGGCGTTGCGGAAGTTCTGCTCCGATTCTATATAGGCTTCTTCCAGTTCCCTGACGCCGAGCAAGGCGGTGTCCCGTTCGAGCAGGGCGGAATCACGTTCGCTGGTTATTTCTATATATTTACCGTTTTTCATCTTTTTAATCATCGCTTCGGCGTCTGCCAGTTCTTTCTTGAGGTCTGCGTAGGTTGGTCTTTTACTCATCACGTACCTCCCCGCGGCACATTCAGAGGACAAAAGTGTGTAAAAATATCATGTGTATAATTTAATAGTGTATAAGGTATTGTATAAATATGTCAAGTGGCAAATAAGTATTCAAATAGGTAGCCAGATGACATTGTTATTCCGGTGAATATAAGCGGGGACTGCCAAAGCAGGCGGCTACTCGAAGAGGTCCATGATGTGCATGACTTTCTGGGGCATGCCGTTGCGCTGGGTGGTATCGATCAGTTGAATCTGGCAGCCGGGGCAGTCCGTCACGACGATATCCGCGCCCGTGGACTCTATGGAGGCGGCTTTTTTATCGGCTATTTTCTTCGATAAATCGTAAAAGTAGATGCTGAAGGTGCCCGCCATGCCGCAGCAGCGGTCGGCATCGGGCATTTCCACGTATTTGATGTCGGGCAGCGACTTTAATATCTTGCGCGGCTGTTCCTTGACGCCGAGGTGGCGTCCCAGGTGGCAGGGCTCGTGCCAAGTCACGGTCTTGCCCCGGTATTCAGGGGCGACCCGGTAGGCGGCGGGGGGCAATTGCAGCACGTCCACGAGGAACTCGGTGATATCCTTTATCTTTTCGGCGAACTCCGCGTACTCGCGTTTTCTTTCTTCAGTATCGGCCAGGAACTTAACGTAGTCCTTCATCGCCGAGGAGCAGGTGGCGCAGTCGGAAATCACGTAGTCGAGGTCTTTGAAAGCCGCGACGTTGGCGTCCGCCATTTTGCGTCCGGTAACAAAGTCGCCAGCCCCGAGGAACACCGGCGCCCCGCAGCACCCCTGTCCCCGCGGCACGACCACCTCCACACCGTTGCGATTCAGGAACTTGATGATTTTCATACCGAGTTCCGGGAAAACGAAGTCCGTCATGCAGCCGGTGAAGTAGCCGACCGTGTACTTAACCTCGACGTCAGCGGGGGGCCTGTTGACCTCCGGGACGGACTGGCGCAGGAATCTGGGGGCAATGCGGGGGATGTGCCTGCCCTTGCCGAGGGCAGACAGGAACAGTGACAGGTGGCGTATCGTCCCCTCGGTCCTGGGCATGAAAACCCCCTGGAACCACGAGGCGAACCGCACCACCCACCCGAAGAGCCGTCGCCGGGGCAATATCCAGCGGTAGACGATGTTATACGGGAAGGAAAGCCCCTTCAACCTTACCTTATCGGCGCGGGCGGCGGTAATCACCGTGGGGACGTTTGTGCTCGCCGGGCAGTTCTCGGCGCAGGTCATGCAGAGGGTGCAGCGGTTAAGCTGCTTCGCCATCTCGGGGGTGGGTTTGAGGGCTCCGTCCAGCAGCGCCCTGATGAGCATAATTTTACCGCGCGCCACCGAGGACTCGACGCGCTCCTCCTGGTAGACGGGACAGTAGGTCATGCAGAAGCCGCACTTGGTGCACTTATCGAGGTCTTCTTTGAACCGGTCTATCTGCTCGTAGGCGGGGCTAGTTTTCATATAAATTCCACCAGGACACAATCGTCATAGTCGGGCTTGACCCAGCTTTCTGGATTCCCGCTTTCGCGCGAATGACGTTATAAATGGCGGGGCTAGTTTTCATCTGATGTTTCTTCCCAGATTTTACCGGGATTGAGGATGTGGCGGGGGTCGAGGACATCCTTTATTTTCTTCATTATCT
>CAZPAS010000103.1:4037-6887 GCA_964584575.1 uncultured Dehalococcoidaceae bacterium
CCGGGATTGAGGATGTGGCGGGGGTCGAGGACATCCTTTATTTTCTTCATTATCTCTATGGCCGCGGGGTCCATGGCTTTCTTCAGAAAGCGCTGCTTCTCAAGGCCGATACCGTGCTCACCGGAGAGGACGCCTCTCAAGGACAGGGCAATCTCGATGATTTCGTCGATGCATTTCATGGCGCGGTCAAAATGTTCCTTATCGCGGCTGTCCGTAAGCACCACCGGGTGGAAATTACCGTCCCCCACGTGCCCCGCGAAGCTGATGGGGACGTCGTGTTTCCTGGCGCTTTCCCGGCTCTGCTTGATGAAGTCGGCTATCCTGTCGCGCGGCACGGACACGTCCTCGTTGAGAATGGTGTGAGTGCGACTCGAAATATCGGAGAAATGGGCGGTACGCGCCTGCCAGTAGCGGTCGGCTTCCGCCTGGTCCCGGGCCACCCTTACCTCGCCGGCGCGGTTTTTGCAGATAGCCACGACCTGCTGGGCTTCCGCCTCCACGGTCTGCGGCAAGCCGTCCACCTGGATGAGGAGGATTACGTCCGACATATCGAGGATTTTATCCGGCAGGAGCCCGCGGAACTTCTCGAACGTCCAGTTGTCCACGAACTCGACCTTCGAGGGCAGGACGCCGCTGGCGATGATTTCCGTCACCGTCTCGCCGGCAACGGCGACGTCGCTGATAACCGCCACGATAGTCCGGCTGGTCTGCGGCTGCGGCAGCAGCCGCAGCGTCATCTTGGTGATGACGCCCAGTGTGCCCTCGGAGCCGACGAACAGCATCATCAGTTCATACCCGGTGCGGTTCTTGGGCGTCAGCCCGCCGAGTTTCACTATCGTGCCATCGGCAAGCACGACTTCCAGTCCGAGGACGTACTGCTTGGCGACCCCGTATTTCAGGCAGGAGGGGCCGCCGGAGTTCTCCGCTATAACCCCGCCCATCGTGCAGCCCGCGGAGCTCTGGGGGTCGGGCGGGAAGAACAGTCCCTCTTCAGCCAGGGCGTTCTGGAAGTCCTGTAAAATGACGCCAGGCTCCACCGTGGCGTTGAGGTTGGTCCGGCTAATCTCGATAATCCGGTCCATCCGCGTGGTGCACAGGACGATGCCGCCCTTAATCGGGATGGAGCCGCCGCTGACGTTGGTACCGCCGCCCCGGGGTGTGACCGGGATGTTATTATCGCTGGCGAACTTAAGAATATCGGAAATCTGTTTGGCGTCCGACGGCAGCACCACGACGTCCGGCAGGTGCTGCCACAGGTTGGTGGCGTCGTAGGAGTAAGCCAGCAGCTCTTCCTGGGTCGACAGCACGTTTTCCTTACCGACTATCTTACGCAGCCGCTCCACATGTTTTGAGTTGAACATAAATGCTCCCGGATAAAATCAGTCCTCTACTAATACTTTAGCGTGTTGGGGGTTTCCGTTCAAGCGGAATGCGTGTTAGGGGAAGTCAATCGGCGTCGCGCCGGATAATTATCGCGGACTGGTACGGGCCGTTGTGGAAATCTTCGATGATGCCGATTTCCTCGTCTTCTCTTTTGCGAGGCAGATAGCAGGATTCAACGCCAGCCCTGCCAGGAGATTCTCACGTCGTCCTTCACAGGTGAAGGACTCCTCAGAATGACTTTTAAAGCGAAGTCATTTTATATCAGACGGGACTAAATCGGGCGGAGTATCGGCCGGCACCAACCGGCGTCGCCCCCTTCTATCTTTACCGGCAGGCAGATAATCTCGTAGTTGCCGGGTTCCACCGCGGAGAGGTCGAGACCTTCGATTGCCCAGATGCCGTTGCCGACCAGCACCTCGTGCACCTCCACCAGGCTCTCTCTGTCCCGGAAGCTGCCGATGGCATAGTAGTCTATGCCGATTACCGATACTTTCTTCTCAAGCAGATAATGCGCCGCCTCGTTAGATATATATACGAAGTCCTCGACGAATTTATTCAGCTTATAATACGAGGAGTTTTTGGTTTTAAACAGGATACGCTCGCCCGGCTGGATGTCGTATGCCTCCAGCTCCTGCGGCTTTATCGACTCCGTGTCTTTAATCCCGATAACGCGTACCGGTCCCATGATGGTTTCCAGCGGCATTTTATCGATGCTCGTTCCTTTGGGATTGAAGTGGCGCGGGGCATCGATGTGCGTGCCGTGGTGGGAGTTGATGGTTACCTGCGACGTGGTAATCTGCTTATCGCCGTCCTGATGGTGCATAAAGTCGACGTCCGGCGGAACGGGGTCAGTGGGCCAGTGCACCATGCCCTTTCGCAGCGGTATTGAAATATCTATCCATTCCGACTTTGCCATTATGGCTTACCTCCTTCACCTTTTTCCTTATAGCGGCCTGATAACAGCCCGGCAGGGTCCGGCGTCGCCTTTTTCCAGTCGCAGTGGCAGGCAGACGAGCTCGTAATTGCCAGGTTTGACGCCGTCGAGATTCAGACCTTCAATGATAAATACACCGTTGCTCAACAGCGTGATATGTACCTCTCCGAGTAGTTCCGGCGGGTCGTTGCTGGCGATGGACAGATAATCGATTCCCACCAGCCGCACCTTTTTCTCCGCCAGGTATTTGGCGCCTTCCAGTGAGAGGGTTACGTGGGGGCCCGTGTACCACTGCGCGCTGTAAACAACGGGCGAGTTCCTGGTCTTGAACAGTATGCGCTCGCCGGACTTGATGTCGTGCTGTTCCAGTTCTTTGACCGTTATATCTTTTTCGTCCTTGATTTCGATGACACGTGCGGGGCCTATCGTGGTATCGACAGGCATCTCGTCGATGGTCCTGCCGCCGCGAATAAAGTGCAGAGGGGCGTCGATATGGGTGCCGTCGTGGGAAATCATCTCAATCCGGCTCATCG
>CAZPAS010000104.1:0-6755 GCA_964584575.1 uncultured Dehalococcoidaceae bacterium
GCATTGTTTCCGCCCCTTTAAAGACGGCGAATTTCGAGCCGGATGTGGTGGTTATTTATTCCAATACCTCCCAGTTGCGCAATCTGCTGATGCCGTCGCATTTCATCGGCGAGGAGGAGAAGCTTGCCTATCACTTCTTCCCTCCGGCCTGCGCCTACCAGGTGGTGCCGGTAATGGAGAACGGCCGGATGATGGTGACTTTGCCCGACCCCGGTGATTATACCCGCGCTTTGGCGGGAGAAGACGAGATTATCCTCTCCGTCCCGAAGGACAAAATCGGCGCACTGGTTGAGGGAGTCAGGCAGATGGAACAGGGAGACTTCGGGTACGCCAAGGCTATTATGTACATGCAGGGCGATTTTCCCCATCCCCCCATGTACCAGACCTTTTTCAAGCGGTGGGGACTGTACGATAAAGAGAAAAAGTAAGACTCTCTAGCGCAGTCGGGTAACGACGATGTAAATACCGATGCCTATCGCTCCCAGCGTAAAGAGGAAACTGAAACCGCCGAAGGGAATATACCCGAATCTGAGTGTTTCCACGGCGAAGGTCACTATATAGCTTACGACCACTCCAAGACTCCCAATTACCGCCAGCACGGTGCCACGCTTACGGTTAACAGCGAGGCTGACCACCTCACCGATGGCGTAGCCGATTCCGGCGCCGATTATCAGGGTAAAGAAGCGGAAGGGCAGTAAGCTCTCGATGATTCCCCACACCGCCCCGATGACGATGGCTATGCCCAACGCCGCGCCGATTGCCCTTAGATAGTACCCGGAAGACATGCGGTAGGTCGGCAGTTTATACAGTTTGGCGCATTCCGGGCAGCGCGCCCCCACCGGCGTCTGTACCATGCACCTTGGGCAAATCGGCGTGCCGCATTTACCGCACCGGAGTGTCGTTTCCACGTCCGGGTGCCGGGCGCATTTCACTGTATCCGGTTCCGTCACTCCGTTTCTTCCTTCTTGGGTGTATGTTTCCGGTGTACCCAGGCTTTTCTGTCGCTGATATCGCGGTCGTAAAGAAATCTGTTTAAAATCAAACGCCACATACCGATGTTCCTGGCTTCCGTCGCCGGTTGCGCGGTAAGACGCTTGACGATAATAATCAGTACCATCGCCGTGAATCCCATGGTTACCGAAAGGGGTTCCCGTGAAATCGCGCTGGCTATCGGCAGTACTATCATTCCGATGAGTATCGGTACAGGTGTCCGGCGCGTGAAGACGATGACGATAATGGCGATAGCAAAGAAGGCTATAGTTGCCCAGGGCGTTATCTCATTAATCAAAGGCATTATGATGATTATACCCAGGCTTGTCGCGATACCCCGACCGCCATGGAAACGCAGGAAAACAGGCCAGTTATGCCCGACCACCGCCGCCAGTCCTACCGCCAGTTGCTGTCCGGCATCCAGGCCCAGTCGCCAGGCTATCAGTATCATCAGGATACCCTTGAAAAAGTCGAAGACGCCCACCGTCAGCCCGAGTTTCCGGGAAGTCATCCGCCAGAGGTTGCCGGCCCCCACCTGCATGGTGCCGTGTTTCCGGAGGTCGATACCCCGCGACCGCGCTGCCAGGGATGAAAATGGTATTGAGCCGATGATATAAGATACTATGATTAATACAATCCAGGTAATCATGAAGCTCCTTTAAAATATCATGATATTGTATTAATAACCGGCAAGGGTAATCAGCCGTGCCGCCGCTTCCGGCGGCACCTCCACCCCGCCCATCATCACCTCTCCGCTATTTCCGATGCCGTGGTAGTCCGTGCCACCGGTGGCGATGAGTCCGTATCTATCAGCCAGTTCGAGCGTCGCCGTGGTCTGTTCGGGCGTGTTGTCCTTGTAATAGACCTCCACGCCGATAAGCCCCACCTTTTTCAGCTTTTTTAACATATCCTCGGGGTCGTTGACGGTGAAGGGGTGCGCCAGCACGGGCAGTCCATGCGAGCGCAGAATTAGCTGCACCGCTTCTTCCGGCGTCATCTTCTCGCGTTCCACGTAAGCAGGACCGCTGTGCCCGATATATTTATCGAACGCCTCTTCGAAAGTGGCGATATAGCCCTTCTCCATCATCGCCCGGGCGATGTGCGGTCGTCCGATGGAGCCTTCTCCGGCAAGTTCCCGCACCCGCTCATAGTCGATATCCATCCCCAGGTCCCTCAACTTTGCCACCATCCCCCGCGCTCTTCCCTGCCGCGAGTTGCGGAACCTCTCCAGTGCCGCCCCTAACTCACGGCTGGTATAGTCGATGAAATAGCCGAGGACATGGGCTTCGCCGTCGGCTAAATCGGTGCTGATTTCCACGCCGGGGATGACACGCAGTCCGGGAAATGCTTTCGCGGCTTGCAGAGCGCTGGGTACGCCGTCCACGGTATCGTGGTCGGTCAGGGCGATAACCTTCAGCCCTAGCTCCGCCGACCGGCTGACGATTTCTTCGGGACTTAACCTGCCATCGGAGGCGGTGGAGTGAATGTGCAGGTCAATCGCACTCACGAGGATTTCATCTCCTTCTGAATACGCTCAATACCGGTGGCTTTGCCGGTGGTCTCGTCTACTTCTACTAAAATAGCGTTAAGGGTGGGATTACCTTTACCCACCGAGAGGTGGTGAGGCATCATCGTCAGGAAGCGCCGGATAACCGCCTCGGTGTCGTCGCCGATGACCGAGTCTTCCGGTCCCGTCATGCCGATATCGGAAACGTAGGCGGTACCCCCCGGCAGTATCTTCGTATCGATAGTGCCGACGTGCGTGTGTGTGCCGAGCACGGCGCTGACCCGTCCGTCCAGGTAACGCCCCAGGGCTACCTTTTCCGAGGTTGCTTCCGCGTGAAAGTCCACGATGATAACCTTCGGCCCGGGTTGAAGCTCTTCCAGCAGCGTGTCCATGGCGCGGAAGGGACAGTCGTAGTTGGTCATGAAAGTCCGCCCGATGAGGTTCACCACCAGCACCTTGCCGGCAAGCATGTAACCCCGCCCCGGCACGCCGGCGGGGTAGTTCAGGGGACGCAGGATGGGCATATCGGCGTCCAGGTGGGGGATGATTTCCTTCTGCGCCCAGATGTGATTACCGGAGGTAAGCACGTCGATGCCGTCACCGAGCAGTTCCCGCGACGTATCTACGGTCAGACCGAAACCGCCGGCGGCGTTCTCCCCGTTGGCGATTACCAGTTCGATGCTGTATTGCTTACGCAGTTCGCGCACGAACTTGTGTACGGCATGCCGTCCCGGCTTGCCGACGATGTCTCCTATGGCTAATATTTTCATATTTCTTTCCCGTCGTTCTGGCGAAAGCTAAAATCCAGTTATCGTTTGTCCCCTCCCCCTGGATTCCAGCCTGCGCTGGAATGACATTATGGATTAGGCGCTCTTGACTCGTTATTTTGCGTAGTCTACGGCGCGTGTCTCCCTGATGACGGTGACCTTTATCTGGCCCGGGTAATCGAGGGTCTCTTCGACCTTCTTCACGATGTCCCTCGCCAGTCTCATGGCTCCCAGGTCGTCGATTGTTTCCGGCTTGACCAGGATGCGTACTTCACGCCCCGCCTGGATGGCAAAGGACTTCTCGACTCCTTTGAAGCTGTCGGCGATGTCCTCCAGGGCTTTGAGTCGCTTGAGGTAGCTCTCCAACGATTCCCGCCGCGCGCCGGGCCTGGCACTGCTGATGGCGTCCGCCGCCGAGGCTATATAGCCCCAGATGCTGGTATCGCTGGTCTCCAGATGGTGTTCGGCAACTCCCTGGAGTACTTCCGGAGACTTTTCCCACTGCTTGACGAGGTCCGCGCCGATGGCGGCATGGGTCCCTTCCACCTCGCGGTCGACGGCTTTGCCGATATCGTGCAGGAGCCCTACTTTCTTGGCGGTGGTGACGTTCGCCCCCAGTTCCGCGGCAATCATACCTGCCAGGTAAGCCACTTCCATGCTGTGCTCCAGAGCATTCTGACCGTAACTGGTGCGGAACTTGAGCCGACCCAGCAGCTTTATCAACTCGGGATGCAGCTGCACGCCAAGCTGCAGGGCTGCCTGCTCGCCGGAGTTCTGGATATCGGCATCCACTTCCTCTTTAGCCTTGGTTGCCATCTCTTCGATGCGCGCCGGGTGGATGCGTCCGTCCAGGATAAGGCGGTTCAGGGCGACGCGGGCAATCTCGCGCCGGACGGGGTCGAAGCTGGATATCGTTACCGCTTCCGGTGTGTCGTCGATAATAAGGTCGACGCCGGTTGCCTGTTCAAGCGCCCGGATATTGCGTCCCTCCCGTCCGATAAGCCTCCCCTTCATCTCGTCGTTGGGCAGGGGGACTACCGATACCGTCGTTTCCGCGACGATTTCAGAGGCGCTGCGTTGTATGGCGGATGTCAGGATTTCCTGCGCTTTTTCGTTCGCCTCTTCCTTCAGCTTGGCTTCCCACTGGTGGAGACGCCTGGAGGCCTCCCCCTGCATCTCGACCTCCATAGCGTCGAGTAATGTCTGCTTGGCCTCCGTGCTGGACATCCCGGAAATGAGTTCCAGCTGCTTCAGTTGCTTGTCCTTGAGTTCTCCCAGCTGGTTCCGGGTGTTCTCTATTTCCTTTTCCTTGTTGGTCAGGTTACGGTCGCGCTGTTCCACCCCTTCCAGCTTGCGGTCCAGTGTCTCCTGTTTCTGGTTAAGGCGGTTTTCCTGTCGCTGCAGTTCGGAGCGCCGTTCACGGTAGTCGCTATCGGCGGACGCCTTGATTCGTTTGGCTTCTTCCTGGGCTTCCTGCAGTATATCTTTAGATTCGTTCCTGGCTTCGCCAACCATCTTGGCTGCTTTTCTCTCGGCGATACGCAGTTGACGGTTGAATATAAGGCGGCGGGAAAGAAAAGCCGCCATGCCGCCGAGTACCACACCGATGATAAAAATAAAGAAGACGGCTACTAACTCTATAGTGCCTAACGTCATTTTAACCTCCCCCTTTCGTTATATAATTTTTTCAATTTCAAATCTGCTGGTTATATCCGCAGATTTTACATACTGCTTTTAGTTTACGTAGTTACCTGTGTTTGCTCTTTCCATACCCTTTCCACGGTTTCTTTGATGACCTCATAATCGAAGCCCCTCCGCCCCAGGTATTGTGCCAACCGACGGCGGAACACCTGATAATCAGCAGGGGACAGACGGCGGACTTTGCTCAACGCCGCCCGGTAGGCGCTGTCGCTGTCATTCACCTCGCTGACAATCTGGTCGATAACCTCGATGTCCAGTCCCTTGCGTTGAAGTTCCAGCCTGGTCAGCCGCCGGCTGCGTGGGCTGAAAGACTCCCGGTTTTCTATCCAGAAACGGGCGAAGGCGGTATCGTCCACCAGTCCCTGCTCCTTCAGCCTGGCGATAGCCTTATCGATATTGGCACCGTCGTACCCGTGCTTTAACAGCCTCTGGCGTATTTCCGCCTCGCTGCGCGGTCGGTAGCCGAGGAAACGGATGGCTGCGTTCAGGCAGCGCTGATAACCGTCGACTCCCGTCAGCCTTTCCTGGTCTTCGTCGGACAGTTCCTGCCCGACTCTCAGTCCTTCCTTCAGGACTACTTCCGCCAGCAGGCTGAAGGCGTACTTGCCGTCCAGATGCACGTTCACGCGCTTTTCACGACTCTTTCCCGCCACCAGTCTGGTTATCTTGCTCATTTATTTACAGACCTCTTAAAAACATAAAGGCTGAAGCCTGTGCCTCAGCCTTGCCTTTACCCTGTTCCTGTTATATCCGGTTTATTCGGTTAATGCCTGCTATTCTTCGTCAGGCGACGGATTATGGGCGGTTTTGGCTGAGGCTCTTATCTTCTCTTCAATTTCCTGGGCAAGTTCGGGATTTTGCGCGAGGTATTTCTTGGCGGCTTCCCGTCCCTGTCCGAGGCGGATGTCACCGTAGGAGAAAAAGGCGCCGGCTTTGCTTATCAGCCCCAGCTCCAAACCAACATCGAGTAAGTTGCCCTCCTGGCTTATGCCGTGGTCGAACATGATATCAAATTCGGCCGTGCGGAAGGGAGGGGCAACCTTATTTTTAACTACCTTAACTCTGACACGACTGCCTAATGCTTCGTTTCCCTGCTTGATAGTCTCGGCGCGCCTCAGTTCAATCCTCGTCGAGCTGTAGAACTTCAGCGCTCTGCCGCCGGTGGTTACTTCCGGGTTGCCGTAGACTATACCCACCTTTTCCCGCAGCTGGTTGATGAACACCACCGCCGTACCGGCCCGTCCGATGGCGGCGGCGAGTTTCCTGAGTGCCTGCGACATAAGGCGGGCCTGCAGACCCATCTGCGGGTCTCCCATATCCCCCTCTATTTCAGCCCGGGGAACCAGAGCGGCGACGCTATCAATAATTATCACATCAACGGCGCTGCTCCTTACCAGCGCTTCACAAATTTCCAGTGCCTGCTCGCCGGTATCCGGTTGTGAGATGAGCAGTTCGTCAACGTTCACGCCGCAATTTGCAGCGTAAGAGGGGTCGAGGGCATGCTCTGCATCGATATAGGCAACCGTACCTCCTCTTTTTTGTGCTTCGGCGATTATATGTTGGGCTAAGGTAGTTTTCCCGGATGATTCGGGTCCAAATATTTCTGTGATACGTCCCCTGGGTATCCCTCCGATACCCAGAGCCAGGTCTAAAGCCAGGGAGCCGGTTGGAATGGCAGCTATCGGCTGACGGTCGGCTGAACCGCCCATCTTCATGATGGAGCCCTTGCCGAACCGCTTTTCTATCTGGCCGATAGCCAGTTCCAGTGCTTTTTCTCTCTCCGTGGTCAT
>CAZPAS010000105.1:0-6712 GCA_964584575.1 uncultured Dehalococcoidaceae bacterium
ATCCTCAGCAGCCGCATGGTCGAGGAAGACATGTTCACCTCCATCCATATCAACAAGCACGAGGTTGAAGCCCGCGATACCAAGCTGGGCCCGGAGGAAATTACCCGCGATATACCCAACGTCGGTGAGGAGAGCCTGCGGGAACTCGATGAAGACGGCATAATCAGAATTGGCGCCGAGGTCAGACCGGACGATACTCTGGTGGGTAAGATTACCCCCAAAGGCGAGACGGAACTCTCCGCCGAGGAAAAACTGCTCCGCGCCATCTTCGGGGAAAAAGCCAGGGAAGTCAAGGATACTTCACTGAGAGTCCCCCACGGCGAATGGGGCAAGGTTATCAATGTTAAAGTATATACGCGTAAAGACAGCAAGAACGGCGGCGATGACCTGCCCGCCGGGGTCAACCAGTGGGTGCAGGTCTGGATTGCCCAGAAACGCCGCGTATCCGTCGGCGACAAGCTGGCGGGGAGACACGGCAACAAGGGCGTTATCTCCATCATCGCCCCCAAGGAAGACATGCCTTTCCTGCCCGACGGCACACCGGTAGATATCATCCTCGACCCCATCGGCGTACCTTCCCGTATGAATATCGGGCAGGTGCTGGAGACACATCTGGGCTGGGCTGCCCAGATACTGGGGTTCCGGGCGCTGACACCGGTATTCGACGGCGCCGATGACCTGGCTATCGAGGACGCCCTGTGCCGCTCCTGGATTGTCCAGCAGTCCGGCTCGATAGACCCCTCCCCCACGCAGGGTAATTTGCCGTATAAACAGGATGTAGCCAAGGAATGGGTGAAGAACCAAGGCTACAACGGCGAAGCCGTTTTCGACGAGTCGTTACGGGGACAGGCGAGAGACATCGGGCTCCGTCTCTGGCTGGAAGACCTCAAGATACCCGCCAAAGACCTTACCAACGATGAACTGGAAGAGGTCGTGGAAAAGGTGAATGCCGAGGGTAGATTCTCGCCGCCTACCTACGGAAAGGTCATCCTGAACGACGGGCGCACCGGCGAACCCTTCGACCAGCCGGTAACCGTCGGCAATATCTACATGATGAAACTTATCCACCTGGTGGAAGATAAAGTACATGCCCGTTCCACGGGACCGTACTCACTGATTACGCAGCAGCCGCTGGGCGGCAAGGCGCAGTTCGGCGGGCAGCGTTTCGGTGAGATGGAGGTCTGGGCGCTGGAAGCCTACGGCGCCGCTCACAACCTCCAGGAGATGTTGACCATAAAGTCGGACGACGTTACCGGTCGCGCCAAGGCTTACGAGTCCATCATCAAAGGCGATGATATCCTCCAGCCCGGCGTACCGGAGTCGTTCAAGGTACTTGTCAAGGAATTACAGAGCCTGGGGCTGGCGCTCGAGGTTATCAACGAAGAAGAGACCAAGATAGCTTCCGCAGAAGAAACGATGGAGGAAGCCTACAAACTGGAAGCAGAGCCGAAAGAAAGTGAAGAACCACGCTGGAGAGAGGTAGACGAAGATGTTCGAGATTAACGATTTTGATGCCGTCCGTATCTCACTGGCTTCGCCGGAGCAGATAAGAAGCTGGTCGTACGGTGAAGTAACCAAGCCGGAGACCATCAATTACCGTACGCTGAAACCGGAACGGGACGGCCTCTTCTGCGAGAGGATATTCGGTCCTACCAAGGACTTCGAATGTTACTGCGGCAAGTACAAGAGAATCCGCTACAAGGGCGTTATCTGCGACAAGTGCGGCGTGGAAGTCGCCCGTGCCAAGGTACGGCGCGAACGCATGGGGCACATCGAACTGGCCTGCCCGGTTAGCCATATCTGGTTCGCCAAGGGCATACCGAGTCGACTCGGTCTGCTGCTTGACCTTTCACCGCGCAGTCTGGAACACGTCCTGTATTTTTCCCAGTACATCGTCACCGATGTTAATGAAGAAGCCCGCGAGGAAACCATCAAGCAGTTGGAAGACGCTGCCCTCCAGAAGATAGAGGAACTCCAGCAGTCCGTGGAGGCGAAAGTCACCGAGATGGAAGCGGCGAAGGCTACCGTGGAAGAAATTAATAAAATCCGCGGCGACTTTGTCGAGGAAAAGACCAAGCTCGAGGAAGAACTCGCCCTGGACACGGAAAGGCTCAAGGAGTTTGCCGTCAAGGAATTGCTGACCGAAGCCCAGTATCACGACATGAAGATAAAATACGCGGACGTCTTCGAAGCGGGGATGGGCGCCGAAGCAATCCTGCATATCATGAAAAACATCAACCTCGACGAGATACGCAATAATCTTTTACAGGAGACCCAGTCCTCGTCGGGGCAGCGGCGTAAGAAAGCCAGCAAGCAGTTGCGGGTCGTGGAAGCCTTCCGCAACAGCGGCAACAAGCCGGAATGGATGATTCTGACCGTGCTGCCGGTACTGCCCCCCGACCTGAGGCCCATGGTACAGCTGGACGGCGGCAGGTTCGCCACCAGCGACCTAAACGACCTCTACCGGAGGGTCATCAACCGCAACAACCGGCTGCGTCACCTCATCGATATCGGTGCGCCGGAAATTATTATAAGAAACGAAAAACGCATGCTCCAGGAGGCGGTCGATTCCCTCATCGATAACGGGCGGAGGGGACGCGCCATCTCCATTAGCGGCAACCATAAACTAAAGTCGCTCTCCGACATGCTCCGCGGCAAGCAGGGACGCTTCCGCCAGAACCTGCTCGGCAAGCGCGTGGACTACAGCGGACGCTCGGTAATCGTCTGCGGTCCGGAACTGCAGCTGCACCAGTGCGGTCTGCCGCGGCGGATGGCGCTGGAACTGTTCAAGCCCTTCGTAATGCGCCGCCTGGTGGCGCAGGGGCTCGCCCCGAATATCAAGAGCGCCAGGAGACTGGTGGAGAGAGCCAAGTCCGAGGTCTATGACATCCTCGAGGATGTTATCAAGGAGCGCCCGGTACTACTCAATCGCGCCCCTACCCTCCACAGGCTCAGTATCCAGGCTTTCGAGCCGGTGCTTATCGACGGCAGCGCCATCCAGATTCACCCGCTGGTCTGCTCGGCATTCAACGCCGACTTCGACGGCGACCAGATGGCGGTACACGTGCCGCTGTCCCGCGCCGCCGTGAAGGAAGCCAGGGACATGATGCTCAGCCACCACAACATCCTGCTGCCCAGCAGCGGCGAGCCCACCGTAACACCCACGCTGGACATGGTGCTCGGCTGCTACTACCTGACGACTATCCGCCACGAGGGTAAAGATGACGGTAGATTATACGGCAGTTTTGAAGAAGCCAAGCTGGCTTATGAATTCGGCGTGGTAGACCTGAGAGAAGAGATTAACGTCAGGAACAAAGAAACAGGCGAGAGATTCAAGACCAGCGTCGGCCGTATTCTCTTCAACGAGGTGCTGCCCGAGGAACTGGGCTTTTTCAATAAAATAATCGATAAGTCCACCTTAAAACATATAGCCACCAGCTGCTGTAACCTGCTGCCCGACGAAGAGACCGGCAAGGTGCTGGACAGCATCAAGCGTCTGGGTTTCCACTACGCTTCGCGGTCGGGTATCACCATCGCCATGAACGATATCGAGGTACCCGCCAGCAAGCCCCAGATGATAGAAGAAGCAGAGGCAAGAATAGCCACCATCGAAGACCAGTACGACCGCGGTCTGATTACCGAGGACGAAAGATACAACGGAATCATCGGTATCTGGATGGAGACGACCGATAATATTACCGCTAATATCCAGAGTAACCTCGACCGCTATGGTGGCGTCTACATGATGGCGACATCCGGAGCCAAGGGTAACATCTCGCAGATACGCCAGATGGCGGGTATGCGCGGTCTGATGACCGACCCCGCCGGCAAAATCATCGAGTTCCCCATCAAGTCCAGCCTCCGCGAAGGCCACAGCGTCCTGGAATACTTCATCTCCACCCACGGCGCCCGCAAAGGTCTGGCAGATACAGCCTTGAGGACATCCGATAGCGGTTATCTCACCCGCCGCCTCATCGATGTCGCCCAGGACGTTATTACCTCGCAGGACGACTGCGGGACGACCGAAGGCGTCACGATAACCGAACCGAAAGAAAAAGGTATTTTACCTCCGCTGGCCGAACGTATAATCGGCAGGATGGCAGCCAGTGACATCGTTAATCCCGAGACCGGTGAGGTAATCGTCGCTCAGAATGAAGAAATCGACGAAGAGAAAGTGGAAAAAATCGCCGCCGCCGGGCTGACCTCGGCGCATGTAAGGTCCCCCCTCACCTGCCAGTCGCGGCGGGGTACCTGCCGACTCTGTTACGGACGCGACCTCGCCCGCGGCGAGCTTATCGAACATGACGTAGCCGTGGGTATCATTGCCGCTGAAAGTATCGGCGAACCCGGCACGCAGCTGACGCTGCGCACGTTCCACACCGGCGGCGTGGTCGGACTCGACATCACCAGCGGTCTCCCCAGGGTCGAGGAACTCTTCGAAGCCAGAACGCCCCGGGGACAGGCGATTATCTCCGAGATAGACGGTGTCGCCGAGGTCGTCCAGAACGAAGAAGGCAGAAAAATTAAGATTACCAGCACGGAAATATACCAGGATGAATACACATTGCCCACCGGATGGGAGGTAATGGTTAAGAAAGGACAATGGGTGGACATCGGCACGGTACTGGCGGCTCCGGCAGCCAAGGAGAAGACGGCTAAAAAAGATAAGGAAGCCGAGCCCGCCGAGGAAGTCCAGCCGATTGTTGCCCGCTTTGCCGGCGAAGCCAATGTTAAAAAGAAGCAGTTGGTCATCAGCTACGCGGAGAAAGAGGAACGGGAATACGTCGTCCCGTCCACCGCCAGTATCTGGGTGGCGACCGATGACGAGGTGAAAGCCGGACAGCAACTCACCGACGGCTCGATAAATCCGCACGATATCCTGCGGATACTGGGCAAGGAAGCCGTCCAGCAGTACCTGGTTGATGAAGTGCAGAAAGTCTACCGTTCCCAGGGCGTTACCATCAACGATAAACACATCGAGGTTATCGCCCACCAGATGCTGACCAAGGTACGCATAGATTCCGCCGGCGATACCGACCTCGTTCCCGACGAACTCATCGATAAGTTCACCTACGAGGATACCAACGCCAAGGTGCTCGCCGAAGGCGGCGAACCGGCGACGGCGCACACCGTCCTGCTGGGCATCACCAGGGCATCGCTGAGCACGGATAGCTGGCTGGCGGCGGCGTCCTTCCAGGAGACCACCAGAATCCTCACCGAAGCCGCCGCGAACGGCAGGGTAGACCGGCTGGTCGGCCTCAAGGAGAACGTCATCATCGGCAAGCTGATTCCCGCCCGCTACCTGGGTGAAGAAGAGATTGCGGAACTGACCGCCGGCGAGGAAGAAGACGAAGCTATGAGACTGCTCGCCAGCCTGGGCATGACAGAAGGTGAAGACGGGATAATAAACATCGAAGAACTGGTCACCGGAGAGGCAGTGCTGGCTCCGCAAGAAGGCCAAGAAGGTGAAGCCGCAACTCCGGACGCGGATACGGGAGAGACGAAAGAAACGACCGATTTGCCGGCAGGTGAAGAACCATCCGCTGAAGCTCCGGAAGAAGAACCGGTAGCGGAAGACCCGGCCGAAGCAGAAGCGGAGGAAGAAGAGAAACCCGCCGATTTACCGGAAAGCGAAGCGGAAGCAGCCGAAGAGCCGGAAGCAGCGACCACCGGCGAAGCGAACGAGGAAGAACCTGCCTAGTATTCCTTTTACCTTTACCTGTTAAGGGGGTGAGACAATAGCTCGCATCATATCGGGTAAGCCCAGCGTCGAAGACGCACCGTTCGATACCAGTCTTAGACCCCGGAGTCTGGCGGACTTCCCCGGGCAGGACAAGATAAAAGAAAACCTCAAGATAGCTATTGCCGCCGCTAAAGGCAGGGAAGAACCCCTGGACCATACACTTTTTTACGGACCGCCCGGTCTGGGTAAAACCTGCCTGGCGCATATCATCGCTAACGAAGTAGGCGTGAACATCAAGACCACCTCCGGGCCTGCTATCGAACGTACCGGCGACCTCGCTGCGATACTGACCAACCTTAAAGCCCACGACATCCTCTTCATCGACGAAATACATCGCCTTAACCGGGTAGTAGAGGAGATACTGTACCCCGCCCTGGAGGACTTCGCGCTGGATATCATCATCGGCAAGGGCCCGGGCGCCAAGAGCCTGCGACTTAACCTCCCCGCCTTTACGCTGATAGGTGCCACCACCCGCTACGCCCTGCTGAGTCCGCCCCTGAGAGACAGGTTCGGCTCCGTGTACCGGCTGGACTTTTACGACCACGCATCGCTGGAGAAAATCGTGGAACGCTCCGCCGGAATCCTTCAGGTAAAAGCGGAGAGAGAAGGATTGAAGGAAATAGCCCGCCGTGCCCGCGGCACACCGCGTGTCGCCAACCGACTGCTCAAGCGCGTCAGAGACTACGCCCAGGTTAAAGCCGACGGTACCATCACGCAGGACGTCGCCGTAACCGCCCTGTCCAAGCTGGAAGTCGACGCCATCGGGCTGGATGAAACCGACCATAAAGTGCTGCATACCATCATCGAGAAATTCAACGGCGGTCCGGTGGGACTGGACACGATTGCCGCATCCATCAGCGAAGAGGTGGATACCGTCATGGACGTCTACGAGCCCTACCTCTTGCAGCTGGGCTTCCTGGAACGCACGCCGCGCGGAAGGGTTGCCACCCCAAGAGCTTACGAACACCT
>CAZPAS010000106.1:0-6683 GCA_964584575.1 uncultured Dehalococcoidaceae bacterium
CGGGCAGGCTCCTCTGGTAAGCCGCCGCTTCCTCGAAATCCACTTCCTTGCCGGTGGGCCACTTATCCAGTTCCTCACGCCTTTTCTTCATCAGGAGGTCATCGTCTATCTTCTTGTTCCTGACCCTGAGTTTCCGCATTATTTCCTCCGTAAATAAGTATCTTCTATGATTACCCGCCCGGCCTCTCGCCCGACGACATGAAGGTCGCCGCGTGCGAGGAGAGCGGCTGCCCGCCGGCGACGCAGATAATCTGTCCGGTTACGTAGTCGGATAGCCCCGACGCCAGGAACAGGGCGGGCCCCGCGATGTCCTCCGGCGTGCCTATTCTCCCCAGGGGGACTTCCTTCTTCGCTATCGCGTCGAATAACGCGTCCCTGCCCGGACCCGGCGGCTGCAGCGCGTCCCAGAACGGTGTCTCTATTGGCCCCGGTACGATGGCGTTGCAGTAGATATTCTGGGGCGCCAGCTCAAAGGCGAGGTTCAGCGTCAGTCCCAGCAGCCCGGCTTTGGCGGAATGATAATGCAGCACGGACACGGACGGGCTGACGGCGCCCATCGAGGATACGTTGATAATCTTGCCGTATTTATTCTTTTTCATGTGGGGTATCACCGCCATGCAGACCAGGAACGCGCCCTTGAGGTTGACGCTTAAAACCTTGTCCCAGTCCTCCTCCGTAGCTGTTTCGGTATCGCCTCCGTTCACCCCCATGACGCCCCCGGCGTTATTCACCAGGATATCTATCTTGCCGAACTGCTTGATGGTATCGTCCACCATCTTATTAACTTCGTTATTATTGGATATATCCGCTTTAATCGCCAGCGCCTTGCGCCCCTTTGCCCTGATTTCCTCCGCCACTTTCTCCGCGCCTTCTATATGCAGGGCGTTAACAACAACATCGCAGCCTTCCTCGGCGAATTTCAGCGCAATTCCCCTCCCCATCCCCTTGGCGCCTCCCGTAACGATTGCCACTCTATTTTCAAGTAACATGCATACCTCCCGCATAATTTATTATAATACCTGTAGTCAGGAGTATTGATTGACAAGGTATCGGGCGCATATTATACTTGATTTTCCCGGTACTTAAAAATCATAGCATAAACGCGGCATTGAATATAAGTTTTACTACGAATAGGCATTGTCAATCATTATCTCGTTGTAGAAATATTACGGTTTCAGGAGTAAAGGAGATATAGATGGTGAAGAAATTTCAGGGAAAAGTTGCCCTGGTCACCGGCGGAGCCACGGGAATCGGCAAGGTGACCGCCCGGATTTTCGCCCGCGAGGGCGCGAAGGTCATCGTATCCACGGATAAAAATATCAGGGGCGGTGAGGATACCGTGCGCCTTATCAATAAATCCGGCGGCGAGGCGACCTTTGTAAAGTGCGACGTGTCAAAAGCTGCGGACGTGGAGGCGATGGTCGAAACCTGCGTCCAGACCTACGGGCGACTCGACTATGCTTTCAACAACGCCGGTATCGGACCGGACGTCAAGCGTGTCCCCGTGGTCAACATCGTCGACTGCCCGGAGGAAATCTGGGACCGCACCATAGACATCAACCTTAAGGGCGTTTTTCTTTGCATGAAGTATGAAATCCGGCAGATGCTCAAGCAGAAATACGGCGCCATCGTCAATACGTCGTCCGTCGGCGCCTGGAAGCCGGTGCCGGGTTTCTGCGCTTACTCCGCCAGCAAAGCCGGGCTTATCTCACTTACCAGGACGGCGGCGCTGGAGTACGCCGACTCCGGTATACGGGTGAACACCATCCTGCCCGGTCCCACCGACCGTACGCTTCTGATGGAATACCTCACCGGCGCTCAACAGGGGATGAAGGAGCAGATGATGAACATGATTCCGATGAAGCGCATCGCCTCCCCCGAGGATATGGCGGAGGCGGTTGTATGGCTATGCTCCGATGCAGCCGGTTTCATTACCGGTCACGCCATGCCCGTCGACGGCGGGATGACCTCGGGCTAAAATAATAAACCAAAGGGGAATTATGTCAGATAATCTGGAGAATAACAGGAAAATAGTTGAAACATTCGTCAACGACGTATTCGTCAACCACGACCTCGCCAAGCTGGACAGCTACATGCGGGACGATTACATCCAGCATAATCCCGACGTAGCGCAGGGGAAGGCTGGCTTTACGCAGTTTTTCGAGACCACGTTCAAGGCAATGCCGGACTTCAAATACACCCTCAAGAAAATCGTCGCGGACGGGGATATCGTCATGATTTACTGCACCACCACGGGCACGCACACCGGCGGCGACTGGCTTGGTAAGACGGCGACGGGCAACCGGCTGGAATTCAACGTCGTGGATATCTTCCGCATCCAGGACGGCATGATTGCCGAGCACTGGGACGTGGCGGACAGTTTTAAACTGTTCAAGCAGTTGGGTATAATAGAACGATTGATGACCGAATCATGATACGCTAATACGATGGAAAGGAGATAAATTATTATGGCTAACTGGGATGAAAAATACTTTGTAACGGACTTACAGTTAGAGCCTGGCGCAGACAAAGGGCCCCCGACGTTTACCCCCGACGAGGCGATGCGCCTGATTTGCATGAACAGTAAAGTGCGTCCGGGGGCTTTCTACATGGAATCGGCGTGGTACTGGCCCGGCAAATGGCCCGAGACCAAGGGAGAAGAAGGCGTGGTCGGGGAGCATGTGCATAACTTCGATGAAACCGTCGCCTATGTCGGCACCAACCCGGACGACCCCTACGACCTCGGCGGGGAAGTGGAGCTATGGGTAGACGGCAAGCAGAATATCCTGAACAGGAGTTTTATCGCCTTTATCCCGGCGGGTATCAAGCACTGCCCGCTGAAAATTAACCGGGTGGACAGGCCCATTTTCCACTTCACCGCCGGCATGTCCAATGTTTATATTAAAAAATAATACGGCGTGAAAGAGCATTGCCTTAAAAGTCATTCTGAGGAGTCCCGATAGAATCGGGACGACGTGAGAATCTCTTACCCCCTGTCATTGTGAGGCGCGCAGCGACGAAGCAATCCGTCTCCTGCTCCACGTCATTCCCGCGAAAGCGGGAATCCAGACTACCTCATGAGACCCTCACGCCCGCCTCCGGCGGTCTCTGGGTAACCTGAAAGAGACTTTTAAGGCAAAGTCCGCGTAAAGACTACACCTATTTCAGCTTCTCGTACATCGTGTCGTTGCCCGCTTCGAACATGAAGATGGGGGTATCGACCCTGCGGAAATAAATGGGGCAGTGTTCCACGCCCTTGGGGATGAATATCAGGCAGGTCTTGGTGATGATATGCTTTTCACCACCCAGCCAGAGCTCGATTTCTCCCCCCAGTTCGCGCGGGTAGTTGCGGTTGGTGCCGCCGAACCCGATTATTTCGTCGAAATCGTGCGTGTGAGTAGCTTCTATATTCACCGGCCCGTCGCCGGTAAGACCCCATATTATCTCGCAACCGGCGAAAAACGCCCCCTTAAATATATCGTCGTATATCCCCAGCAAGAGCGTACGGTCGATGGTTCTGCCTTCTTTTGCCTGGTCCTCCATCAGCTTGATAGCCTCGGGCGCCATGGGCGGCATTAAATCTTCCGTGATGATATTCTTCGCGTATTTGAGTTCCGCCATGTTGTTTTCTCCTTCCTTTATCCAACGATTCGGCAATATTTTAACACAAATCAACCTGTCTTTTATCGTGCCTGTACTTGTATTTTCAGCGACGATAGTGTATTGTAAACTTGACTGCATTTAGTGACCAGTGCAACTATCTTCATTAGTGCCCATGTTATAATGCATGTAGATGTGTAATGGCGAGTAGCAGGTCGGATAGTCTAAAAAGCTGGAAAAACCGACTCACCGGCATGAGCCGGAGGACCTTCATCAAGATAACGGCGCTTGCCGGAATCGCGGCTGCCGCCAGCCGCCTGTTCAGCCATCCCGTGCTGGGTGCTGTCGTTCATTCCCCCGAATTGCCCGGGGGCGAAGGCGTCATCACCGAGAAATGGGTGCCGACCTCCTGCCTGAACTGCGCTACCCGCTGCGCCACCAGGGTCAGGGTGGTCAACGGCAGGGCGGTCAAGGTAACCGGCAATCCCCTGTCCATGGTCTCCGAGGGCGAGAACTGCCCCCGCGCCCATGTCGGCTTGCAGGTGCTCTACGACCCCGCCCGCATTACCGCGCCCCTCAAGAGGACCAATCCCGCCAGGGGCAGGGGCGTTGACCCCGGCTGGGTCCGGATATCATGGGAGCAGGCTTTCAACGAGATTGCCGGCAGGCTGAAAACCCTCCGCGAAAACGGGACTCCGGAAAGGCTGCTGCTGCTCGCCGGACTGAATACCGTCAGCGCCGGGGATATGATAAAACGCTTCGCCGATGCCTACGGCACGCCCAATCTGGTCGCCTCCGACGGACTCGACAACGAGGCGGACAAGGCGGGCGAGTGGATGGCGGACGGTCATTACACCCAGAGCGCCTACGACCTTGAGCGTACCAACTACATTCTATCGTTCGGCGCCAGTATCCTGGAATCTTACAAGCCGCTGGCGCGCAGCCTGCGGATGTGGGGTAAAATCCGTGGCGAAAGACCCAATCGGGCCAAGGTAGTCGTCATCGACCCCCGCTACTCCGTTACCGCCCTCAGGTCGGACCAGTGGGTGCCCGTCAATCCCGGCACCGACGGCGCCCTGGCGCTGGCGCTCGCCCACGTCATCATCGCTGAAGGACTTTACGATGCCGACTTTGTTAAAAACTGGACCTACGGCTTTGACGAGTATAAAAAACTGGTTTTAGACTACTACGACCCCGCCACGGTCGCGGGTATAACGGGCATCCCCGCCGATACCATCCGGCAGCTTGCCCGCGAGTTCGCGACCACCAGACCGGCCATCGCCTGGCGGGGACGTGGCGCCACCGGCTGGCCCAACGGCTCGTACACGAGCCATGCCATCTTCTGCCTCAACGCCCTCGTCGGCAGCATCGACATTCCCGGCGGTGTAATCTACCAGGAAGACCCACCCTACCGCACCCTGCCCGAACCCGCCGAAGACGATACCGCCGTGAAGGGCAAAGCCCGTCCCAGGCTGGACTTGAGTAAGTCCAGTACCTTCCCCGCCGCGGAGGTCGTCGCCAACCAGGTCGCCGACTCCATCCTGAAAAAGAACCCGTATCCGGTGGAAATCGCCATGGGCTTCAACGGCAATTTCAATATGTCCGCTCCCGGTGCCGGACGCTGGGACGAGGCGCTGGAAAAAGTGCCCTATTACGTGCACGCCGCCCCCTTCATCAGCGAGATGGCGGAGTACGCCGATATTTACCTGCCGCTGACCACCTACCTGGAGGAATGGGCTTACGACCACTCGCCGCCCGGCTCCGGCTTCCCCGAGGTCAGGCTCAAGCAGCCGGTGGTGGAACCTCTCTATAATGCGAAAAACAGCATCGATATAATCTTCGAGATAGCCGGCAGAATCAGGGGCGCGGTGGAGCAGTCCTTCGCGGGCATCGGCGATGGCGCCGAGGGGTTCGTGAAGTACCGCACCGCCGGACTCGCGCCGTGGGATAAACTGCTCGGCAACGGCGTCTGGGTGGGACCGGATTACGAATATTATAAATACGACCGTATTTTCAACACCCCTTCCGGGAAGTTCGAGTTTAATTCCGGTAACCTGGTGGCGCTGCTCCGGGAACATGGCGAGGAAATAAACAGCCTGACGGGCCTGCCCTACTACCGTGAGGTGGAATATTTAGGCGACCGCGCCAAATATCCGCTGCTGTTGTCCACCTACCAGCCGCTGCTGGACGTCGAGAACGGCAGCCAGAACTACCCCTGGGCGCAGGAAATGTACCTGGTCATGCACGGCGCCGGCTGGACGAACTTCGCCGAGATGAATAGCAGAACGGCGCAAGGACTGAAAATAAAGGACGGCGACATGGTCTGGGTGGAATCGGCTTACGGGAGAATAAAGGTCAAAGCCAGAGTATTCGAGGGGATTCACCCCGGCGTGGTAAGTATCGCCGTGGGACAGGGTCACCGCGCCGAGGGCGAGTGGTCTCAAGGAATCGGCGTCAATCCCAATGAAATCATCGGCGTGGACTACGACCGCCTCAGCGGGCAGTCCGCGCTGTTCAATACCAGGGTCAGGGTATACAAGGCATGAGGTTTAGTAAGTAATGGCAAGATGGGGAATGACAATCGACCTGGCGAAGTGCACCGGCTGCCAGTCGTGCTCTATCGCCTGCAAGGCGGAGAACAACGTGCCGCACGGCTCGCCGGAAGAGCATGAAAAACGCCAGACGCCCTTCTGGCACAAGGTGATTGCCGTCAGCAGCGGCGAGTACCCGGCGGTAAGAATCGACCTGATACCCATGCCGTGCATGCACTGCGAGGACGCCCCGTGCGTGACCGTTTGCCCTGCTCAAGCCACCTACCGCCGCGAGGACGGCATCGTGATTCAGAACTTCCGGCGGTGCATCGGCTGCAAATACTGCATCGTCGCCTGCCCTTACGGCGCCCGCAGTTTCAATTACAAAGACCCTGATGAAGAAGAGTACCAGCGCCCCGACCCGCCGCCGGAACGCGCCGACCGCGGTGTCTGGCCCTTCCCCAACCGGTGGCACGGCCTTGTCGAGAAATGCACCTTCTGCTTCCATCGTATCGACGCGGCAATCAAGGAAGGCAAAAAGGTGGGCGAGGA
>CAZPAS010000107.1:0-6652 GCA_964584575.1 uncultured Dehalococcoidaceae bacterium
TCGATTACCCACGGCATATTTCTCGTCATCTGCCCGCCCTGCCAGTGTTCGCAGACACGGTAGGTCGAGCAGACAATCGGGTATTTATCCGGCGTACCCTGTTCTTCGGGTCGCCATATCTTGAAAGCGGGGTTACTTATCTGCTTGGACATGGCATTATCCACCGGGGTCTCCCACGGCTCGTAATGCTCGGGCAGAGGGCCTTCCGCCATGCCGGGTCCGAAGAAACGGGAGAGACCTTCCGGTTTCATGATGAAGGGATAGTACCCGCCCTGGTTCATGGGCGCGGCGCCACCGTCCGGAACGTCACCGTCCCAGCCGCCTTTTTCACCTTTGGTCGGATTCCACTTGATAACCGGGTGCTCCGCATCCCAGGGATTACCGTCAAGGTCGACGGAGGCGCGATTGTAGATGATGCGCCGGTTGACCGGCCAGCACCAGGCCCATTTTGAGTAGAGGCCGACGTTGAACGGGCCGTCATCCAGGCCGCGCCGGGTGGCGCGGTTGCCGGGTACCGGTGCATCGGGTTCTTTATCCGGCTCGACATAGCTGTTACAGTACAGCCAGTTGCCTGACGAGGTAGTACCATCGTCCTTGAGTCCAGTGAAGCTGTCCGCCAGCTTGCCGGTAGTCAGGTCATAGCCGTTGATTTCCTTGGCCACGGCGTGTACATCCGGATGGCCGGAGCCGTAGTTCCAATCGAGTTTGCTGATGGAACCGGCACTGGGCCCGCCCTCGTCGGCATAGAGTTTTATAAGCCTCTTGGCGAGCTGGTCCATCATCCAGAGGTCGTCCTCGGACTCTCCGGGGCCATCGGCGGCTTTATAGCGCCACTGCATCCAGCGGCTGCTGTTGGTAACGCTGCCTTCTTTCTCCCAGGAGTTCTTGGCGGGGAGGAGGAAGACCTCGGTCTTGATATTCGCCGTATCGGCTCCGGGGCGTTTCCAGAAGTTGGCCGTCTCGGTCTGCCAGATATCGGCAACCACCATCCATTCCAGCTTGTCCATAGCCGCCCGTTCCAGGTTGGCGTTGGGACCACCGACCGCCGGGTTCTGTCCCCAGACCATCAGGCCTTTGATAACATCTTTGTACATGGCTTCAAAGAGGGAGATGTGCGAGTAGTTCTGGCCTGTTTGTACCTTGGGCAGGTAATGGAAGCCGAAATCGTTGTCCTTGGTGGCGTTCTTGCCGTACCATGCCTTGAGCAGGCTGACGATATATTTAGGGGTATGCTGCCACCAGTTAAGACTTAACTTATCATTGCTGACCGGGGTAACCCTCTGGGTGTACTTTTCAAGAGATGTGTCGGTGTCCTGGAAAACCGGCAGGTAGCCTGGCAGGATATGGAAGAGCAGGCAGTGGTCGGTTGACCCCTGCACGTTTGATTCACCCCTCATGGCGTTGATGCCGCCGCCGGCGATTCCTATATTGGCCAGCAGCAGCTGGAGGACACAGTAAGAACGGATATTCTGGGTACCGTAGGTGTGCTGCGTGGTGCCCATGGCGTAGAGTATAGTGCCTGATTTGCCTTTTCTGCCGCTGTAGGAAAAGGCCTCGCAGACCTGGAGGAAATCCTCCACGGGCGTGCCGCAGATAGCATTTACCTTTTCCGGGGTGTAGCGGGCGAAGTGCTTTTTCATGAGCTGGTAGACGCAGTTGGGGTCTTTCATGGTCTTATCCCTCTTGGGGATACCATCCGCATCCATCTGGAAATTCCAGCTATCCGGGATTGATTGCCATTGAAAGAGCTTGGTGCCCTTTTTATAGGAGCGGTTGGCGTTGTCGGTCTCGTTGGCACCGCCGTTATATTCGGAAAACAGCCCTTCGAGATCGACCGGTCCCTTATAATCTGGATTGACGAGGTATGTGGAGTTGGTATATTCCCTGATGTAGGTCATGTTGTAGTTGCCGGGATTTACCTCGATGTCATCAAGGATGTACTTAATCATACCACTGATAAAAGCGATATCTGTTCCCGACCTTATCGGGGCGTAAACATCGGCCTTGGCTGAGGTCCGTGTAAAGCGCGGGTCGACGCTGATGAGCTTGGCCCCCTTGTCCTTGGCGGCGGTGATGTGCCCGAAAGCGGCCGGGTGATTTTCTGCAGGATTTGAGCCGATGGCCATGATGACATCACTGTTGGCGATGTCATTCCAGTGATTGGTCATGGCGCCTCGACCGAACGTTTCCGCCAAACTGGCGACAGTGGCGGAATGTCATATGCGGGCGTGGTGTTCCAGGTACACCACGCCGATTGCCCGGGTCAGCTTGGCAAGCAGGTAGCACTCTTCGTTGTCCAGCGCCGAGCCGCCCAGATTGGCGATAGCCTCGGTGCGGTTGACGATGTTGCCCTGGCTGTCCTTCTCGATGAAAGAAGCGTCTCTGGTGTCCTTTATCCGGCGTGCAATCGTGTCGAGCGTCCAGTTCCAGTCTTTCTCTTGCCAGTCGGACGCTCCGGGGGCGCGGTAAAGGACCTTGTTCAAGCGCCAGGGATTGTCGGCGGACAGCTGGCGCATCGAGGCTCCCTTGGCGCAGGCAGCCCCGCGGTTGACGGGATGGTCGGGGTCGCCTTCGATATTGACCACCTTGCCGTCTTGCGCTGCGACAATAAAGCCGCAGCCCGAGCCATCGTAGGGGCAGATGGTAGGAGTCTCTCCGCGCTTCTTCTTAAGGGGTATGCTTTTAATGGGCGACGCTAATGCGACTCCATCACCAAGCGTACCGAGTAAGAGAACGCCACCTATCCCTGCTCCTGAGGCTTTAAGGAAGTTTCTTCGGCTTAGCTCCATAATTCCCTCCCTACTAAATAGTATCTCTGGTTAAATAATACTCCATTTATTAACTGGAGGTGACCGATAATTATTCGTTGGACTTCTCATGGGCCCTAAGTGTATTCGCTAAAAGGCTAATACCCTCTTTTGTGCAGAATTGTTTTTGTTCATCATCCACGAAGACTCCCATAGCATCAAGCTCCATAATTTTGAGATGAGCTCTGACAGTCCTGATGTCCATCTTTAAATCCGAGGCTAACCGTGCAACATTAAAACAAGCATGCGAACTTGTTTTGGACAGGTCTATTAGTTTATCCTTGATTTTCCGGTGTTTAGCGATATAATCCCGCTTGTAATTTCTAGTCATAATACGCCGTTTTTTACATATTCTAGTAAATTATATCATTAGTTATATATCAAAAGTACAAGTTAACCTCAGATATATTACTGAGGTTTTTAAATCATTATTCTTGAAGAATAACCCTAAAATAGAAACGGTGATAAGAATAGGGACATAGGAAATCATTTAAGACTATGGTAGTTCTGGAAGCCTTCAAGGATAAAGGAGTTTAGTGGAGCCACCCCCGAGTGAAGACAGACATAAATTTTCTTCACCTCGAGGTCATTTACTTATTTAGAGCAAAACCTTCGCCGTTACTTACCCAGCACGATGAACATTGGTTATTATCAACATCTTGTATGCAGTAATTGTTATCTTCTTTCCAACACAGCTTTCCGCACCTATTGCTACTGGTAGGATGCATACATCCCGGACATTGGCCATTATACCAGCAAGGGTAAAACTTTAGAAAACGATATAAAGCTGGTAGATTGATACCATCATTCATCATTTTTTGAGCAAATTGTAATCGCTTTACATCGTTTTGTGAAAAATATCGCCTCTTGTTTATCCTTCCAACCTTAATTATGCCGAAATTTTCCCAACCACGGATAGTCTCTGGATGTACATCTAACAACCTTGAGACTACACCTATCGGGTAGACAGGCCTATCATCCGTATTATTAGACATGTATAAATAGTGTCAACCTTTCTTATACTACTTTATTTATATCAAATATGTAGTCCTTTTTCAAATAACAGAATTAGAAAGCGGACTTCTTGCAATAAAGTACCAAACGAAGTATTTGCAGATATAGTTATTAATCATGTTCATTTTTACTAAGATACGCTAATTCTCACTTAATCTGATGACTTATTGATGGATGGTCCAACACTGAACACTCGGATTGATGAAACAAAACAGCTATTTTATATCACCAGTCTCGAAAGTAAGTGGACAACCCGGTGGGGTTGAAGTAAGGGGTAAACCATGTCCGACTTAAAGCTTTTATTAATATGTACTGCTTTAAGTCGGACAACAAGAATACACTATCGCCGGCTGGGTGTTATACAAAACCGAGGTTTGTTAAGCAGTGGGTTCGTCTCATTTCTGTGGCTTTAAGCTGCGGGCCTTGGGATCGCGATTTGCAGCGATAAATGCAGCCACGGGAGTTGTTCGGTCTATGGCCGCGCTACACTGGATAAGAACTGGCTTCGGTAGTCTATCGAACTCTTGAAGTACCCGATCCATGAGGGTATCCGCTGGCCGCTCATAGTCAGTCATTGGGAAGAGGCTAACATCGAAGCCACGATCCTTATAGTAACCGAGGAGACCATTTGGATGTAGGTTCAGCCCACCACGGACATAGTAGCGGTCCAGTTGATCCGGTTCGAGAAGACAAATGATCGAACGGATGCCTAGGGCCTTTATCCTGTCTACCCAGCTAACGACTTCAGGCTTTGCTTCAGGCGGCAACGGGCTACGGCCGCCGAATCGCGGATGGTCCCGCAGCGGGCGTTGTGAGCAAGCTAATGTACTCGGGATCACCCAAATAACGAGTCCGGACTCGTTCCCTTGCTTTATTTGCTGCCGGATCCTTTGAAGCTCTTGTCTAATATTGGACTCTTTCATGTGCAACCCATGAACTGCTGTTGGTAACTGCAGCTACTACCCCCACGCCATATCATATCCTGATAGCTTTCCGAAGACAAATGATATACGGATTAAACAATCGTCAGTTTTGTTAAGTGTAATTATGGGGTATTACACAATCCGTCAGATTGTGCAGCTTAATAAGGTTCCTTTTTTACCCCACTATTCCACACGTAGTCCTCAGGCGTGAAATCTGGCGGACGTTTTTATAAGGCAATAATGAAACGTCCTAAAATATGATTGGTATCGGCTAAACAATCTACTTAAATGTTACTAAACTTTTTATGTGTTATGCAAAAATTCTAGTATTGCAGGTCCTACCATAACTTGTAAAAGTTTGGAGTTAACCGAGTTTACCATAGGGTCCTGCCCATGCATCGGCAATGCTTATAAACTTGGTGTAGCCATTTTCTCTGATAAATTCAATTGATTGCTTGTACTTACCGTACTTGTAGCCGCGTTTAGCATACAAATTCTGGATAGTCTTACAAGACGAGTATTCAGGACAATCGGCACAGGTTTGAAGCTTCTTATCTTTAAAGCAACAGATCTTAATCTTGCATCGAGATTTATTAATATCTCTCTCTCCACTTTCATATCCCAGTTTGCAGCCACGACAACTTTCATCTATTAAAGCACGACAGGTTTTACAATAAGCACCACAGCATCCGATTTCTTTTACTGACATTGTATTATCTTTAAATCATTATATCCTACAAAACGGACATTTGTTACATGGCTCACCGAAATACTGGAATATTACTTCTGAAGCTGGTTTAGTATTATTAACAGATCTCCTCAGTGTGTATTACTGCGGGTGTATAAAGCATTCTAAGTTTGTGCTTCAAGAATGTTCTTTAAAATGCCGAGGCTCTTTCTAGTCTCCTTGCGCATCGAGCTTACTATCATCGGCGAAAAAAGCTTCATGAGTCCGCCCACCTTCATATCGAACACAATAGTAAACCTTGTGCCTATCTCTATGGGATCAAAGGTCATGTGCTCTTCAATTATTGTGCTCCCGGCAGTAATGTTCTTGACCCACTTCATGTTTGGTTCATATTCTGTGGCCTTTGCAGTCCACTTCATAGTGATGCCTAAAATGTGGATGGTCCCTTTGAAAGTGGTGCCAACACCTATAGGTCCCTGGCACGTCTGCTCCGCTTCCGGAATAAAAGACCACCACTTAGGCCAGTTCTTCGCCTCTATCTGGTAGGCGAATACTATGTCGACCGATCGCTTAATATCAACGTTTTCTTCAATTCTTGCCATCTGACCACCTCATGAAAAATACTTCACCTAAGGTTCCGATTGACACTGTAGTCCACATCGGTATTAGTGTCAATACTATTGAAGAAAAGGAATGAGTTGAGTGAATGTGACATTATGGACATTTGTTTCATGGATAGCCATACCAAATACAGGCGCCTGATCCATGTGTTATAATCCGTGATAGAGGAAACTGGACATGGTCAAATTGACAGCCAAAGAAAGAGAAGTATTGCTTAAGTCGGCTAAGAAAATCCGTATCTACAAGCTTATGCAATCCAACGGTTATAAAAGGCTGATTAAGAAGGCTGTGGATGACCGGACCAAGCAGCTCTTGGCAGAAATCAGTGCCAATGAGCTTAGCGATGCCGAATCTTGGTCACAAAGAATCGAGCAGTTAGCAGACGTCGACAGGAAATCTGGCAGAGTCTCTTTTTTGAGTCAAAAGGTTAGCCTGATGATAGGCATTCTGGGCATCAGGGGTTTCTTTGAGTGGGCTATAATTGCTGAGGACGAGAGCGTTGAAGATTTTGCTATCCAGTCAGCTAATATCGGTGACCTAGCTACCTCGGAGGAATGGACCAGAATAGCATCCGATGAGCGATTACATATAGAGAGAAT
>CAZPAS010000108.1:0-6543 GCA_964584575.1 uncultured Dehalococcoidaceae bacterium
CCCCGCTTGACGCCCTTTGGGCGAGTCCCCATTCATCCACGGGTAAACCCGTGGTTTTCTGCCCTTCGGAACAAAAAAAAAGCTTGCTCGCTGGAGAAAGCTTTTCAAATCTCTATTGTCCGGAGCATCATCTGGTATTTCCTTTTTCAACTGGCATTCAGGTGCTGCTATGCCTGAATGTTCTTGTTCTAATACTATAATCATTAGTAAGTTATTGTCAAATCCAATCTCTGTGACCTGCGGGCACCCATTGACGTGCAAAGCCGTTCGCCACACACTAAGATATGGGGATGTTATAAATTACCACTAACCTGCAGGGATTAAACTACCCCACGATTTATAGCCTGAAAGCTAACTTAAAAGTTCCACCTATCGTACAGTACCGCCCACGTTACTGGACTTGAACCGCATATTGTCAGAATCGCCAGCAGACTATATCTATAGTCCTTAATAATCTGAATCGTCGCTTATATGCAGGGCAAGGATTCGCTGAAGAAACGATTAGCTTTGAAGTTAATTACCTGAACTAAATAATGATGAAACATATCTCTTAAAATATTGTTTTTACCAAATTCAGTGCTATAATCTACACTAGAGCAAGTTAAGCAGTTGGACTGCTGGTTGCTTAGCTTTTTTAAAAGACAACAAAATAGCTCATAGCAAGGCCTGCAGCTTCAAGCTTATCGCCTGTAAACCGGGTGGTGAATAAGGGATGCAGGTTTTTTATGTATATGCAAATACAGATAGTACGCGATATCAAGGAAGCCCGGCTTGAATAAAACTCATAGATATTTAGCTATCATAGCCGTATTTATCATATTTACGCTCCTTGCCGGCTGCAACGGGGACGGCAAGCGGCACGTTACGGTCATGCCCGAGCCCCTCACGTCAACGCCCATTTCCTCAACCCCCTCCCCGGAACCTGACCCGACGCCGGAACCGGAAAGTAACTATAAGGTTAGCCGGACAATCTACGGTACGGTCCTGAGTGCAAGCGCTATTTCCGGCCCCTATTCCTGCGAAATCGTCGTCGAAATAGAAAGCTGCTGGACCGAAGTAATATTACTATCGGGGCAGAAAGATGCGGTGGTAGACCCCGCCGACGTCGCCGAGTGGCCGGCCGGCAAAGTAATCACGGCGGTAACTAAAGAAGACGCGTCACAGCTTTCCGGCCAGAGAATCAAGTGCGTGATTGATTGGAACAAGCTGGAAAAAATCAACTTCGCGTTCGCCTTCGATGTCATCAAACCCCCGGACACGACGCCGCCCCCGCCCGTAACCAACCTCACGACCACAAGCCTCGCCGATGGGAACATTGCCCTGGAATGGGATATCTGCCCGGCGGAGGATTTCCACTGCTATAACGTGTACATGAGCACCTCGGAAATCTATGACGTCGTCGGAGTGGACCCGGTGGCCGTAATCACGACAGGCGGCGGCAACTCATACCTGGCGAAGGGCCTTGAACTGGACAGGACATACTACTTCATCGTGACTGCTGTAGATGGTAACAGTAACGAGAGTATGCTGGGAAGCTGCGTATACGCCGTCTCGGCTGCGGAGGTGGCCTTCGACAATCCCGTAGTTTTAGCTGGGAGTGACGTAACTGTCGAACGTGATTTTACCTGGGAATACGGCGGGATAAAGTGGACGTGGCACGCATCTATAGCCCAGAGTTTATACCAGACGTTCCACTCCAAACCACGCCCACGTACGGATGACTACTCCGTTTACGTGACCTGTGATGGAGACGAGAATTTCTTTACTAACCTCGGGGAGATAATACGGACGAACGGTGAAAACCTGGGTTATACCGATACGCAAATTCTGGAAACGGCTATCGTCTTCGTGCAGACTATCCCCTATACCTATGACATCGATACCACCGGCCAGGAACAGTACGCCAAGTACCCCATAGAGACCTTATATGACGGCTCAGGGGACTGCGAGGACTTCTCTATCCTTCTGGCGCAGCTGCTCGATTGTATGGGGTATGATGTCATCATGCTGGAGTTTGACACGAAACCTATAGGGCATGCGGCCATCGCCATTGCCGACCCCGGCGATGTTTACGGGACGTACTATACCCTCAACGGCAGGAAATATTACTTCGTGGAGACCACATACGCCGGATGGGACATAGGCGAGATTGACGAAAAGTACAGTCAACTCTACGTTCAAATTTATGAGCTGTACCCGATTCCGGTACTAGGATGGGAGCAGTGGGAATACGAGACCTATGGCTGGACCATGACTCTGGATGTAACCGTCTATAACGACGGCACGGCGCCGGCGGAGGGTGTCAGGATATATGCCTATCTCGATGCCGGCGGCGGCAGATGCTACGATGATACGGAAGCAACGGTAAGCTTGCAGCCGGGGGAAAAGCGCGTTGTTACACTGAACCTTCAAATATCCGGCGGTTCGGTTTATACGAGGCTGGGTTTCTATATCACTCACGAGGGTATCTCGGTCGGCGAAAGCTACAGCGACTGGTTTAACTGGTAAATTACTACCGCCTTCAGGTATCCCGGGATACTTACTGGGCAAGTTCTTCCCAACGGCCGTAATATTCCTCAAACACGGCTTCGTCAAACCGGCCGGATATCCTGGAGGCGGTGAAAGTGCCGGTTCGTTCAAGGTCGCTATCTTTGGTAAAGAAATTCAAGGTCATCGAGTTCCCGGATATAGTCCCCGAGTAAACGCGTTCTAACGGCGAATGACTCATACGGGTATATTCTATACCCCCCAGCTGAAGATAAGTAAATCCCAGGTTGCCGTTGGCGTCTACTTCGGCAGTAAAAGCGTCGTAGTTCAACAATGGGATAAAGAAAGGTTCAGCCGGATCAAACGGGTCGTCGGATTCGCTTGTCCAGGTAACGTCCGAACAAATAATAATTCCCTCCACCTGCGAACCCTTTTGCCTCAGGTGAACGGTCAATGTTTCCCGGACATCACTGACGTAAATCCAGAAGCAGTCCCAGACCTCGTGGTACTGGGAGGTCCCCTGGTATATCCCGGAAAGCGGGCCGTTCCATTCGTCTTCGGTCGCAGGTTCGGTTTCCTGTATTATTTCAAACTCGGGCTCGGGTTGGGGCTCGGGTTCTGGCAGCGGCAGCAGCTCCAGTTCGGACTCCGTTTCAGCCGTGATTTCGGAAGTGTCTTTCTTAGGCCCGTACTTCTCCTCCGCCACATCCAGGGCTGCCTGCAAGGTTGCGGCGCTGTAAGGATGTTCTATGGTGGGGCGGAGGTTCACGCGCGGGGATACGCGGTAATCGTAGAGAATGGACACGAGCTGATCTGGCTTGAGGTCGGGGCGCGCCTGGGCCATTTTAGTGAGTAAGTAGGATATCTGCGGCGCCCCGAACGACGTGCCGGGCACGGGCTTGCCGTCGGCAGTCTGATATTCCGGTACCCAGATAATATCCGTCCTGCCTGAAGCGTAGTTAGAGTATTTGGTAGGGTGCCCGTTCTCATCCAGCACCCCCACGATAACGAGGCGGTCCCAGTCGTTGCCATACTTTAATTCCTCGGCTTTATTCATCTGGTCGGTAATGTCCATACCCTCGTTACCGGCCGCCTTGACGGCGATGGCGTTCGGATTGCGGTCGAGGAAACCCATCAGGCTGAAATAGGCATTGCGCTCGCCGTTTAAAAATTTCTTGGCAGCGGCTTCGTACTCGACAGTGGAAGCCCCCTCGCGGACATCGAAGACGGCTCCCCACGAGTTGTTGACCACGGTAACTTCGCCCCGTTCGCGGTCCTCCTTCGCGATTGCCGCCGCGGCTTTAAGCCCGTTCCCCGTGTCCATGAGGTTCAGTTCCCGACCGTCCTCCTTGACGGTGTAGCCGCAGTCGATAGCCCTGCGGCTCTCCGACTTACTGCCTGCCAGCATGGTGGACACCTGGCCGTGAGTGAGTGCCCCCTCCGCTTCCTTTTCCCACGATACCGTGCCGTCGTCATTGAGGTGCAGGTAGTAGCCGTCTTCCCGGGTTACCTTCACCTTGAAGTCTTCGACCAGGCACTCTCCCTTGGCGACACAGGCGGGGGTTGGAAAAGCGTCGTCGATGATGTCGCTGCGTTCGTTGAGAGCCGCAACAACGTCGGCTTCCCTCCCTGGAAAACCGTCGGTAAAGAACATACCGCAGTCCGGTATCTCGGCATAGATGCCGCCGCCGAGTTCCTTAACAAGCGCCTTTACGGCGTCGGGTGCGGCATTTTCATTCGCGATAATGGTAATACAGCCGGATAGCGAGTTGGTATCTATCACCTGGCTATCACGGTCGGTGTATTGAAGAGTAGTGGGGGCATAGCGGCCTTCGGCGGCTACCGAAGCAGGCGGGACGGGTGCCTGATAAAAAGTGGTCGCACCGTTATCCCCGTTGCCGGCAAGACTGAAGATTACCACGCCCAGAAGGACTATTACCGAGATAATCAGGGCAAGCCGGTTCGGCCAGCGCATCTTGCTCCATTTCCAGGAGTCGAGGAGTGAAGGGGTGGTTTTAGCCGGTTTAGCAGCCGTGGGTTGCTGTCGGTCTATCCCGTCCGTTTTTTTATTGTCTATTAGTGGTATTTGGGCAGCTTTTTCCGGGGGAGGTTTTACGCCGACTTCCTGGCCGCAGTTCGTGCAAAAGCGGGCGTTTGGTAGTATTTCTTTTCCGCATTTCGGGCAGGACCGGGGTCCTATCTCTTTGCCGCAATTGGTGCAAAAACGGGCGCCCTCGAGTACTTTCGCGCCGCAATACTGGCAGACCGGCTCTTCGACGGCTCTGCCGCATTTGGAGCAGAAACGTTCATTCTCCTTTAGTACAGAACCGCAACCCTGACAAATACGTGACGACATTTATCTCCTGAAGGGCAAACGGCACGTCCGCTTCCTGGGATATTTATTATCTCCCCACTGTTCAACAATATGTTTAACTGTCGAATATTCCTGTTAAGTACTGGTAATCTTAACGCCTTCCGGCAATTCGAAAACGTCGTCCGGTATATCATTGAATTCTATATTTACAGACTCGACGAGTGTTGTGCCTGCGGGCGCTGTAATTTCCACCCTGAGTGGAAATCCGTATTCCTGCCATAACCACATCTTGCGCGATTGCCCCGTTACCGTATATTGAACGACCATGCAGAGTTTTTCGTCTATCGTCTCGGTACTGATAATTATTGGATTATAATCCCGGATGGACAGCGCGTCCTGCATGGCGGTTAATGTCGGTGGCGGGTAGGGCATTTCCGTCGCGGTGTTCTGCGCCGGCAGGTATCTGAAAACGGTCTCCGCATCGGTATCAATCAGGTAAACCGCGGACTGCCCCTGTTCCGTCCTTTCCATCCTGATTTTATTATACTTCACCCAGGTTACTGAGGTCATTTGCGGCATCGAGGGTCTGGTGAGATACGTATCGTACCTGACGGAAATTATTTCCGCGGTCCGGGAAAGTAAGTCGTCCACTGTCAGGACAGGCTCGGGGGCGGGTGCCGGTTCAGGTTCCGTGACCGGCTCCGGCACGGGTTCCGGAACTGTCTCTGGTTCTGGTTCAGGCTCAGGTTCCGGTGTTGGCGTCCGGGCGGCTTCCGCCAGAATACCCGTTGTGGATTCACCGGCGGGTTCGTCCTGGTGTGAAAATAGTATGCCGGAAGCAATCAAATAAACGACTCCGGCAACCACCAGTACTGATACCGTCGATATTAACGCGAAACGCCGGCTCCTTAGCCCGGAAAACCGGCGGGCGGGGCTCTCTTGAGACGGTCGTTCCCTTTTTGTCTTTTCTCTGGCAACTGCTTCGGCGTCTTTCCTAGCTGATTTAGCAGCTTCCTGTGCCTCGCGGGCGGCGGCTTTTTCCTGCTTGGCTTTCTCTTTAGCTGCCTCGGTTTCCTGTCGCGACTTCTCCCTGGCGATTGCTTCGGCTTCTTTTCTGGCAATCTTGGCCGCCTCTTGCTCTTTACGGGCTGCTTCTTTCTCCTGTCTGGCTCTCTCCCTGGCTTCCTCGGCTTCCTTTCGCGCTTTCTCTCTGGCAATTGTTTCGGCGGCTTTTTGGGCTAATAAAGCGGCTTCACGGTCTTTACGTGCGTTTTCCTTCTCTTCGCACGGAATACAGAGTGTGTTTCCCTCGGGTACGGGAGTACCGCAAATCTCGCAGACATGTGGCGAAGTTACCTTGCCGCAACTCGGGCAGAAGTTGCTTCCTTCGGGGACTATAGTACCGCAGGACTTACATAACTGGGGAGTGGTCTCTTTTCCGCAAGCGGGGCAATGTTTGCTTCCCTCCGGTAGCGGAGCGCCGCAGGCCGGACAGGCCTTTATAACGACTTCCTTACCGCAAGTCGGGCAAAAGCGGACGTCTTCTGTCAACGCAGAACCGCAACCCTGACAAACGCGCGACGACATTCATCTCCTGAAAGGGGGGACGGCTTATCCGTTTCTTAAAGTTTTCTGGCAATGATTATATTCTCTTTATATGTGGCCGTCAAAATTCCTAGTATAAAATCTGAAATGATGAATTCCTACCGTATCAAGTGAAATTTCGGAATGGACTATATCCA
>CAZPAS010000109.1:0-6537 GCA_964584575.1 uncultured Dehalococcoidaceae bacterium
TTTTATTTTCCGCTTCGGAGAGGGAATGAATTTTCTTGAAAAGCTGGCAAATGCCTGCAAGAAAAACCGCAGCTTACTGTGCGTTGGGCTTGACCCCGACCCGGAGTTGATGCCGCCGGGTACCGGCGTCTTCCAGTTCAACCGGGCTATCATCGATGCCACCGCCGACCTCGTCTGCGCCTATAAGCCTAACATCGCTTTCTACGAATCTATGGGCAGCGAGGGGCTTGATATTCTGAAACGTACCCGCGATTACATACCCACCGATATCCCGGTAATTGTAGACGCCAAGCGCGGCGATATCGGCAACACGGCTAAAGCCTACGCCTGGGGACTTTTCGATTACTTTAACTTCGATGCCACCACTGCCAGCCCGTACCTGGGGCGGGACTCGCTGGAGCCATTTATCCAGTACCATGACCGGGGGGTTATCATCCTCTGCCGGACCTCCAACGCCGGCGCCGTGGACTTTCAGTCACTTTCCTGCGAAGCGGACGGCGGTAGTAAAAAGCTCTTTGAAATAGTCGCCGGGAAGGTCAACGAGTGGAATGTACACGGCAACCTCGGACTGGTAATCGGGGCGACCTATCCTGAAGAGTTGCAGTTGATCAGGCAGAGGTATCCGGAAATGCCCCTGCTGATACCGGGCATCGGCGCGCAGGGTGGGGACCTAGCGAAGGTGGTCGAGTACGGTGTCGATGCCGGGCGTACGCGGACGATTATCAACTCCTCGCGGCAGATACTCTACGCCTCTAACGGCAAGGGTTTCCCGGAGGCGGCGAGGCATGCCGCCGAGGAATTAAGAAACCGGATTAACAGTCTCCTGTAGATAATAATGGTTCAGGAAATCAATCTTGGCGACGTGGTGCGACTTAAAAAGGCGCACCCCTGCGGCGGCTACGACTGGCAGGTGGTGAGGCTTGGCGCCGACATCGGCATTAAGTGTCTAAAATGCGGTCGCCGTGTCCTCCTGGAAAGAAGCGTATTCGAGCGCAGGGTAAAAGAGTATGTCAGGAAGGCCGGCTAGTTGCTACCGGCGACTGTCTGCTCGGCGGGCGTATAATCATTCCCTTTCTGGTGCAGGATATCGGCGATAGTCTGGCTGATGCTGTGGGCGCTGAGAGGCTTGATTAAGTACTTGGCGGCTCCCATGCGCAATGTCTTCTTGCGCTGTGTCGTCTCTGCGATTGCCGTAAGCACGACTACGGGGATTTTAGCAGATTCCGGATTGCGTTTTATCTCTCGTAGAATCGACCACCCGTCGGGACCGGGCAGGCGTAAGTCCAGCATTACCAGGGCGATGGATTGATCTTTAATCATGTCCATTCCTGTACTGCCGTCGCTGGCTTTGAGTACCTGATAGCCTTCCAGTTCCAGCACTCGGGAGATAAAGTTCAGGATGTCGATTTCATCTTCGATAATCAGTACCGTCTTGGTTTTACGTTTGCCTGTCATAATACCATCATCCGGGCAGCCATTTTTAATGATACTACCGAATGTGCCAACTGTCAAGTTATGAGACAAATGGCACTATTATAGGGTGTCATATAGAGTAATATCCGCATAATACTATCAAATGGTGCAGGTAGTAATTTCTCAGCCTGCTTGTCAAGGCGGAGGGTGTAATGATATGCTATTATGAAGTGTGGTGGGGTGTTGGTGAGGGTAAATAGTCCGTGTAACCTGCCAGCGTAGCTCAGGGATAGAGCAGCGGTTTCGTAATTATAAGTTGAATAGACAAATGGTTATTTTACGTACAAACTAGTATTTCTGAGTTCGAAAGAATTCCCTGTTTATACGTAAAATATTATCCAGTGACACCCAGTTATTTCGAGTTTAACGCCAAAATAACGCCAACTTTCTGAAACTACCCACGCTGTCCTAGGCCTGAACTTAAAACCCAAATTACGAATCTGCCTGTCCTTGTGACGTCCCGTTGTTTTACGTTCGAAGAGGTGCTGGTATGTGCGCCTGAGGAAACGGGTTTTGAATGTGGAATGCCCATGGGTATTGTCGCGTTATGTTGGATGCGTTAGCTAATTGTTAGCCGGAAATAGAAAAACTCGGATAGGCTGCCTATCTATAACTTGCGATACAAAATGAGTTGGACCATCGAGAGAGTCAGGAAAATAGGTAAAATCACTCTTAAGATTATAGAAGATGGCGAAAAGACTTTCATACGTCTGGGTCAACTTGCGAGTCAGACATCCTAACCTGGTACTAATCTACATGCGGAGCAATACGATCAGCTTTAGTCTTGGAAAGTGTTTCTTACATCGTGCTGGGCAACCAAAGTGAGAGTTGTGGTATTGCCACCAGAAGGGTAATGTGACATATATCTGCCAGTACGAACGGTAGTACGCCGCGGTAGACGGTGCCGACCGGAACGTTAATCACCCCGGAAAGAATGAAGATATTCAGGCCGAACGGCGGGGTAATCAGACCTACTTCCATGCAGCGTACCATTATCACTCCGAACCAGATAGGATCCATTCCAATGGCCTCAATTACAGGAAAAACAAACGGGAGTGTGAGGAGTATACAGGCAAAAATATCCCAGAAACAACCGAGAATCAGGTAAAATACGATGATCCCTGCAATAAATACATACTTGGATACCTGTAGCCCGGCGACAAAATCACTTAGCAGGGTTGGCAACTGGCTTACCGCCAGAAATCGTAAAAAGATAAAGGCACCGGATATCAGCAAGACTATCATGGCCGTTATCTTGGCGGTCTCTACCATAGAACCGCGGAAATTCTTGCGCGTGAGTCTCCTCCCGATGAGGCTGATAACGATAGCCCCGAAGGCACCGACAGCTCCGGCTTCGGTGGGGGTAAATATCCCCAGATAGATGCCTCCCAGCACCAGTAAGAACAGGCATACCATCCCCCAAACGTTCTTTAACGAGGAAACCTTTTCCTTTATGTTTGATGACGGTCCCGGCGGACCAAGGCGAGGATTCAATCGGCAGAGTATAAAGATAGTAATCGAGTAGAAAACGACCTCGAGGACGCCGGGGATAAATCCAGCCATGAACAGCTTGCCTATCGATTGCTCGCATAGCAGGCCGTAGAGGATAAAGCCCAGGCTGGGAGGGATAAGTATGCCTATGCTGCCCCCGGCGGCGATGCAACCGGCAGCCAGTTTGCTGTCATAGTTGAGCTTCTTCATCTCCGGGAACGCCACTTTTCCCATCGCTGCGGCAGTGGCATCGCTGGAACCGCATACAGCCGCGAAAGCGCCGGTAGCCACCGTGGTGGCAATGGCCAGACCGCCGGCTATATTTCCTATCCATTTATTGGCGGCATTATAAAGGTCTCCGGCTATGCCGGTTTCGGACGCCACTATACCCATCAGGATGAACAGGGGGACGCAGCTTAAAACATAGACGGAAATCTGGCTGTACGGCTCCGTACCGGCAATTATAAAAGCATGGCGCCATCCTGCGAGACAGGCGTAACCCAGAAAGCCGATGAGTATCATCGCCACGCCGACCCATACGCGCATAAATATCAGGGCAATCATGATGACCACACCGATGATGCCGATGATTTCCGGACTCACTTTTGCACCGTCCTGGATACCAGAGATAATATGGCGTGAACCAGTAGCATTATTGCTGTAAGAAACAGCAGGAGGTAGCTGAAGGTTGTTACCAGCACAAACGGGTGTTGCGGGACGTCCAGCATAGCCGAGGCTACGTGAAGTCTCCGGACGGTTCCAGCCCTTACGAACGTCTGCGAAGCTATGACGCCGGATACGCCTATCAATAATACGTAGTTGAAGCTGTCAACAAACTTCTGAAGCCTCTGGGGAAATCTGCTGACGATGAGTTCTACTTTGATGTGTGCTCCCTCCAGGGCGCACCAGGCCAGTCCCAGAGTTCCGACACATACCATCAGGTATTCGGTGAGTTCCATGCTGCCCATTATGGGTCGGTTGAAGATATAACGTAAAACAACATCGGCCACGGTCAGCATCATCATTACTCCCAGAAGCGTGGTTGACGCCATGCCGGCCCATGTAACAATCCGCTTAAGTATTCTTTCCGTCGACGGTCCCAGACTCATTGCTTATACTCACGTAGATACGCTGTGCAGGCTATCGTCCCTTTCTGCAAGATGATGGCCGTAGAGCTGCGTTCAAGAGCACAATACCCGACGGTCATCATCCTTGCGAAAAGGGTTTCTGTTCCTAAGCTTTATTCACAGGATTATCGTGTTCAATAATATATGCTATTTATATTCTTCTATGAGCTTCTTAAGGCCTTCGTATACTTTCCTGGCGGGCCATCCTTTAGCTTCAGTTTCTTCAAGAAATTGTTCGGTATATGGCTGTACCGCCGCCGCCCATACGGCTATTTCCTGCGGAGTAAGTTCGTAAACAGCATGCCCCATGGCCTTGGCTTCTGCTACGGCGGTGTCTACGAGGTCGATGTCATATTTCAGAGATTCTTCGTTTACCCAATCGTAGACATCCTTTAAGACATCTTGCTCTTTGGATGTAAGCTTGTTCCAGGTGTCAAGGTTTACCAGGAAGCCGATGGGAACGAGTCCGGCACCAGCTCCGCCGAAATGGGTGTGGGAACTGAACAGCTCCGTAAGTTTGAAATCGTGGACGGCTGCCCAGTGAGTAATCTGGGCACTGGCGAGGCCTCTTTCCAGAGAGGTTGACCAGTCCGGTGGTCCCAGCTGCATAGCGGAAGCGCCGTTGGCGTTTATCATGTCCGCAAGAGGGCCGACACCAGTAATTATCTTCATGCCCTCCATATCCTGGATGGTCTTAACCGGCTTATCGACCGAATGAAACTGGCTGGGCGGCATGACACGGATACTTAGCCACTTGGTATTCGTGGTGGCATTCTCTTCGTCAAGCTCCGGGAAATCCTCTAAAAGCTGCTGATAAATGGCAGCCCCGGCCGTCATGTCAGGGATGTCGCCGACGAAAGGCAGCCCGAAGACTTCGTTCAGGTTCTGTACACCCGGCGTCGCACCTACAACATAAAGGGTTATATCGGCAATGCCTTCCGATACCCCGGTATAAGTATCTGGATACGCTAATAGAGACTGGGAGAAATAACACTCTACTTTTACTTTACCATCTGTTCTTTCCTCAACCATTTTGGCTGCCTGTTGGTGAAGCTCGCCGATGCCGATCCCCGGCGGGCCCCAGTCGTTAAACTTAAGCGTAATCACTTCTTCTTCTCGTGGTGAACCGCAGCCGATGGCAACCAAGGTGACAACTAATATCAATGCAAGTAGAACCAATATTATCCGCTTCATCACATTTCTCCTTTCCACCCTTTTTACATTTCCGCTTTCTACTTATTAACCATTATTTATCATATACACACCACCTCCCTCATCACGCTGTGTGGAGTATTGATTAATAGTGATGTAATTGTATTATGGGTATAATTCAGATGTCAAACTAATCTTGGAGACGATTTTCCGTTATTAGGTAGTAACTATGTAGAAGTCAATTCACAAATTGGAATAAGTTAAGTACCTATTCGGTAACAACCTCACCTTGAGAATAATTCCAAATCGAACGTTAGGTCTGTCGGACTGGTCTTCTCAATGTTTTATATTTTTATTAGTCTTCACCCCCGGGGGATTCATAAACGAGATAATTCTTGAAAATTAACTTGTGACTTATTGTTAGATGGTTCAACACTGAACACTCGGGTTGGTGAAATAAAACAGCTATTTTGTATCACCAGCCTCAAATAGTAGGGGTAATTGGGTTGATCATTAGAGAATAATTGATCGTGTCCAACTTAAGGATAACATTAATTACATTTACTTTAAGTCGGACAACGAGCTTAAATTATCACCGATTGGGTGGGCAGAACGAAGTCGCAACGCTACTCAGAGAGGGCTATGACCGGACTATTGGGTTTGAGGTGGAGGGACATAGACCTTGAGCTTCTCTCCATATCGGTTAGCCAGGTGTTTTACAAGCGCTGCGGTATATGCCAGTTCAAGGAACCCAAGACAAGCCATAGCCGGCACCGTGTCAGTATGACTCCAAAGTTAGCACTATTCCTGCGCGAATATCGAAATGAGCGTGAACGGCTCTATCAGCAGTTGGGGAAACGGCTCGCTCTGGACGAGCTAGTTTTTGCCAGTATTGAAGGCAAGCCAATTGACCCCTGTGTCCTGACCCATAACCTTAGGCGGATGGCTAAATGGGCAGGGCTGGAGAACGTCAGGTTCCATGACCTGAGGCATGCCTTTGCCTCTCTTGCTACTACGCGCGGCAAAGCCCAGGGTCATATCAGAGGCGCTAGGACACAGTTCTGTGGCCTTTACAATGGACACCTACTCTCATATAATTGAGGAGATGCAATCGGATGCCATGGCTTTATTGGACGATGTGTTACCCGCAGGGAAAAACGGGGTGTCTCAAAAAAATAACGCCAATTTATCGCCAAAAGAAGGCATAATGGCATCAGTAAATTAAGATTTAGCTTCATATGCCAGCGTAGCTCAGGGGTAGAGCAGCGGTTTCGTAAACCGCCGGTCGATGGTT
>CAZPAS010000110.1:0-6535 GCA_964584575.1 uncultured Dehalococcoidaceae bacterium
AGGCGGTGATGACGCGGTAGCCGTCGCGGTTGAGATAGAGCTTGACCAGTTCCACTGTCTTGACATCGTCATCGACTACCAGTACTTTCTTTCCCGGCATGAAAAAGTCCCCCGCACTTCAATATGTTCCTATAATGTTATAACACAAATGTTAAGAAAATATGAAAAAATGGGAAGGGAGGGGATATCCCCCTCCCTTCCAAAAAGGTGGTTTTTTATAAGCTGAGGTGTTTATCCTTCTGTGGTATCCGGCGCGCACCAGCCGTGGGGTCCGCCGCCGAACTTCTCCGCGAATCCGCGGAAGTTGCGGAACATATTGCCGAATCGTTTGCCGCCGTCCAAGTTACCGGGACCGAAACGCAGGCCGATATCCGGTCTGGCTTCCATCCATTCCTCGAACTCATCGGACGGGAATTCGGGCTTTTCCGATAGCCACTGCTCGTATTCATCGAGCTGTTCCTGGGATATCACGCCTTCCTCTACCAGCCTCTCCTTCATCCGTTCACGTGCCTGTACGCCCAGTTCGTTCCTGGCCTGGTTGAAGGCGTTTTGCAGTTCGTCCGCGTCGATGGCGACTCCCGTGTTCGCCTCGTAGATTTCAGCGACCTTGCCCAGGAGGTTGGTTTCTCCAACCGGGGGCTGGTTGCTGTCCTCGTCGTCCGCGTTGGCTATCGCGTAGCCGCCCAGGATTGCCCCCAGGACTACTACTGATAAAATCACGGTCAGGAGGAATTTCTTACTTCGCCACATAATGGGTTGCTCCTTTCTTTTGCTTTATCAATTCATGTTACCAGCCAAATATTAAAATCTGATTAACATTGATGAGATGATGGTCACATACATCGGGTGTATATTTATTTATAATGTAATCGTATATATCGGGGACTTTTTATGACGACGAAGACCAGGAAAGTGCAAAAAGCCCGTATTCATGTTACCGGCATGACCTGCACCACCTGCGCCGCCACCGTCGAGAAGGCGCTGGCGGACACCAGGGGCGTAGAGCAGGCGAACGTAAATTTTGCCTCGGAGAAGGCTTCCGTGGACTACGACCCGGAGAAAACGGACTTCTCTAAAATCAGGCAGGCCATTACCGAATCCGGTTATAACGTAGCGACACAAAAATCCATTTTTCCGGTCGGCGGCATGACCTGCGCTTCCTGCGTTACCCGTGTCGAGGAAGCCCTTAAAAGCGTTCCCGGCGTGGTCTCCGCAAATGTTAATCTTGCCTCGGAGAAAGCCACGGTAGAGTATATCGAAGGGACGGAGGTGGCCGACCTGCGTCGTGCCGTTAAAGACGCCGGCTATGAGATGGGTGGGGAAGTGGAAACACTGGAAGACGTTACCGCGGCTTCCGGACGCGAAACCAGGTACGTCAGGAACCGGTTCATCGTGGCGGTGGTCCTGGCCGCTGCTGTCATGGCGGTGATGTGGCTGCCAGCTTTCACGGGTAAACCTTATCTACTGTGGGCGCTGGCCACGCCGGTGCAGTTCTGGGCGGGCTGGCGGTTCTACCGGGGGGCGTGGGGAGCTCTCAGGCACCGCACCGCCGATATGAATACCCTGATTGCCGTGGGCACGTCGGCGGCTTATTTTTACAGCCTGGTGGCGGTGCTCTTCCCCGGTCTCTTCCGCGCCGGAGGGCTGGAAGTTCACCTGTACTTCGATACCTCCGCCATGATTATCGCCCTGATACTGCTGGGGCGTTTCCTGGAGGCGAGGGCTAAAGGGCAGACCTCGGCGGCGATTAAAAGGCTCATCGGGCTCCAGCCGAAGACGGCTCTGGTCATACGAGATGGTGAAGAGATGGAAATACCCGTCGAGGACGTGCAGGTCGGAGACCTCGTAATGGTACGACCCGGCGAGCGTGTGCCGGTGGATGGCATTATACGCGAGGGGCAGCCCAGCATCGACGAGTCCATGGTGACCGGCGAGAGCCTGCCGGTGGACAAGAAAGAGGGCGACGAGGTAATCGGGGCTACCATCAACAAAACGGGCAGCTTCCGCTTCGAGGCTACCAGAATCGGCAAGGACACCACGCTGGCGCGCATCGTCCGGCTGGTGGAGGAAGCCCAGGGGAGCAAGGCGCCCATCCAGCGCCTGGCGGATATCATCGCCGGGTACTTCGTGCCGGTGGTTATCGGCATCGCCGTGATTACATTTATAATATGGTACTTTGCCGGCCCGGCACCCTCGCTGACGTTTGCCTTCCTTAATTTTATCGCTGTGCTGATTATTGCCTGTCCCTGCGCCCTGGGACTAGCCACGCCGACGGCTATCATGGTAGGCACGGGCAAGGGCGCCGAGCAGGGCATACTTATCAGGAGCGCCGAAGCCCTGGAGAGGTTTTATAAAGTGGACACGCTGCTGCTGGACAAGACGGGGACTCTCACCGAGGGCAAACCGGAAGTGACCGATATTATTGCCGCCTCTCCCCATGAGGAGGGCGAGGTGCTCGCCCTGGCGGCGGCAGTGGAGCACGACTCCGAGCATCCCCTCGGGGAAGCCGTGGTTAGAGAAGCCGAGAAACGGAAGCTAAAGCTTATGAAAGTTGCGGGCTTTCAGGCTATTCCGGGTCGCGGCGCGGAGGCGAAAATCGGTAAAAAGAAACTCCTGCTGGGCAATTTGCAGTTGATGGAAGACCGGAAAATCGTTTTGAACGGGCTTGATGAGAAAGCCGACAACCTGTCAAAGAACGGCAGGACGGTGATGTTCCTGGCGGTGGACGGTCGGGCGGCGGGCGTCATCGGACTGGCGGATACCCTGAAACAGAATGTCGGAGCAGTGGTAGATGAAATACGACGTTTGGGCATCAGGGTGCTGATGGTCACCGGTGATAACCACCGCACGGCGGAGGCAATCGCCCGCGAAGCGGGAATCGACCGTGTTCTGGCCGGGGTCCTGCCGGAAAATAAAGCTGAAGAAGTGAAAAAGCTGCAGGAAGCGGGCAGGGTGGTGGCGATGGTCGGGGACGGTATCAACGATGCCCCGGCGCTGGCGCAGGCGGACGTGGGTATCGCCATCGGCACCGGTACCGACGTCGCCATGGAAACCGGTGATATTACGTTGATTAGCGGCGACCTTGAAGGTATCACCGCGGCGATATCGTTGAGTCGGCGCACCATGCGTACCATTAAACAGAACCTGTTCTGGGCGTTTGCCTACAATACGCTGCTCATTCCGGTGGCGGCGGGGGTGCTCTATCTTGCCTTCGGTAAGACCGGCGTGCCTTCCGGACTAAATTTTATACTGGGTGATTACGGATTTCTCAATCCGATTCTGGCGGCGGCGGCGATGGCTGCCAGCTCGATAACCGTGGTATCCAACTCGCTGCGCCTGAGGGGCTTTACACCCCGGAAGATATCGGAATCAAACAAAGGAGGTGCCGGAATGGCTATTGACCCCGTATGCAAGATGACCGTCGACGAAAAGACGGCGGCGGCGACTTCTGAATATAAGGGTAAGAAATACTACTTCTGCGCCGTGGGCTGCAAGAAGGCTTTCGATGCCGACCCGGAGAAATACCTGGCGGCTGAATAGACGGTAGCGGTTATTCCGCCTTCTTTGACCTTCTTCTCAGCAGTAAAAGAATGACAATGGTAGCTACGCCGACTCCTGCTACGGCGAAGATAAAGACCTTGTTTAGCAAGACTCCCATTATGCCTGACGAGTCCTCTTCGCCGATATTGGCGGCGATATCCTCTTCGTCGGTCAGGTTATCCGTGGAGTCTTCTTCGGCGTATTCTTCGATTCCCAGCAGTTCATCGACCGTAACCTCGCTTGCCGAGGGCTCGCTGACCGGTGCGGCGGGCTCTGGCTCCGGCTCCTCTTCGGCTTCGGCTGCCGGCTCTGTCACCGGTTCCGGTTCAGCCGGTGGCGGCGGCAACGGGTTGGCAAGGTTGATTACTTTATCGTTGTTGGTTTCATCGTTCTCGGTGATTAAATCGTCGCTATCGGCGATCACCTCGAACACGTGCTCCCCGCCATCCGCCGTCCAGTTAAAAATACCCACCGCCGTCGAGCCGCCGTCGATTGAATCTATAGGCAGACTGTTTAGCAGGTCATTGTCTATATAGCAGGACAGATACGGGGAAACGGCGGGGCCGCTCCCGAGGTTACGAACGGTAATCATGAAGGTCACCGTGGTATTTTCTGACAATTCGGCGGGCGACCAGGATACCCCCTGTATGGCGAGGTCGGGGGCGGGCAGATACACCGTCCGTTCGTTGTTCGTTTCTTCTATCTCTGGAGTTTCATCGGCTTTATCGATAACTACTTTGAAGATGTGGGAGTCCGATTCCACTTCCCACGTGAAAGACCGGGTAATCGTGGTACCGGGCTCGATGTATTCGATGCTGTGATTGCCCCGGTAGATATCGTCCACGTAGTAATTCACGAAGGAATTACTTGCCTCGAGGTCTCCTTCGTTCTCGATGACGATGGTAAAGGTCACGTCGTCGCCCGGCGAAGGCTCCAGCGGCGTCCAGGTAATGCTCTGAATTGCCAGGTCGGGGGCGGGTATGGAAATAGTCGCTGATATTTTGTTATTGGATTCGCTGGTTTCCCAGACGCTGTCATAATAATCGGCGGCAATCTCGATGGTATGCGTACCGCCCGTAGCCTGCCACGTTGTCATTCTGGTAATGGTGCCTCCGGGTTCTATCGTGTGAATGGCGATTGTGTTCAGCAGGGCGCCGTCGACGTAATACGCGAGATGGGACGGACTGGCGCTGCCGCTGCCGTCGTTCTTGACGGTGGCGATGATGCTTACCATGTCGCCAGTGGACGGGTTCGCGGGGGTATAGCTGATGCTTTCAATTACCAGGTCGGCGGTGGGAGAAGGCTTGGACAATGACACGTTCACCGTCTTGGTGTTATTGTCTTCATTGCTTTCCACCAGTATATTGTCTTCATCGACGACGGCAGTAGCGGTGATGGAACTTTGCTGGGTTACACATGGGAAGGTCGCCGTGGTGGAAGCTCCGGGGTCGAGTCCCGCCAGCCGGCTGCTGATACTGGAGTAATCATCGGTATATAATACAAGGTCGATATAGCTCGACCGTTTTACCCCCTGGTTCTTGACGGTTACGGTAAAGGTGAATGCGTGACCTGTAAGCGGCGAAGATGGCGACCATGTAATGCTTTGAATGGTAAGGTCGGCAGCTACGGCGGGCAGGGATATCTCGGCACTGTTGTTGGTCTCGTCTATCTCGGTAAGTATTTCGGAGGCATCGGCTACTGCTTTGAATGTATGGGCATTCGCGTCCAGCGCCTGGGTGTATGTCTCATTGGCTGAAGAACCGGGACCAAGCTGGCCTATATAGACCGAGTCCCGGCAAATGCCGTCGATGAAGAACGCCAGAATCGAACTGCCGGACGTGCCGTTACCCTGGTTTTTCACGGTGGGATTGAATGTCACCTCGCCGTTTTCCGTGCGGTTTGCGGGTGACCATGTGATAGTGTCGATAACGAGGTCGGGGGTGGCGGTGGCATAGGTTACCGCCTTGTAGTTGTTCGTCTCGTTAATCTCGTCGATCTGATTCAATATATCGGCATGGGCTTCCACGGTATGCGGACCCGATAGCGCCGCCCACGTATAGGTGACGTTGGAGCTGTTCCCGGGGTATATCGGCATGACCAGCTGCTTGATTCTGGGCTTTTCGTCGATGAATAAGTTTACATAAAACGCAGGAGCCATGTAATTACCGCGGTTCGTGACTAATATGGAAAAGGTTACCTTATCGCCGATTGACGGATTTTCCGGTGTCCAGATTATCTCGTCGATTGCCAGGTCGGCGGCTACCACATAGAAGGCGTACGTTTTCTCGTTGTTTTCCTCGTTCTCCTCGTCGATGCTGTCGGCGCAATCGATGACCGCCCGGAAGGTATGTTCGCCCGCCTCCGCCTTCCAGTAATAGGTGTTGGTGAAGGTGGTATTGGCGGTCGCCTGCCGGGCGTAATCGGTTTCCAGATAGACATCATCAATGTAGTAGGCGATGAGTGAAGAGCCGGCGGAGGTGTTCCCCTGGTTCCTGACATTCACAGTGAACGTCACCGTGTCTCCGATGACTGGAATTTCCGGGTACCAGGAAATAGATTCGATTATCAGATCGGGTTTATTAGCGGAATCGGCAAGCGCGTGGGAATCGCCCGTGAATACGGCAGGGGCCAGCAGGACTGCCAGCAGGCATATTATTACCGTGACACCGGGCAATGCCCGGAGTTTGCAGATGCTCATAGAGTTATAACCTTCACGTGTCGGCTGAATACAGGATAACCCGATGAGCGCACGGACGATTGGGCTATAGCATGGGTTTAGATACGGTGTTATCCCCCATTTTTAGAGGGTCATGGAGAGCATGGCTGAGATAATGTACGCCGCAGACTTCAGTCTGCGGCGTAATTTATCGATATGTGTTGGATAATGAGGTAGTTATATTTTCCTGCCGGAACTGGCCCAGTACTTTTCACGCAGGTCGCGCTTCATTATCTTGCCGGCGGCGTTCTTGGGCAGGGCGTCCATGAACTCCACCGA
>CAZPAS010000111.1:0-6485 GCA_964584575.1 uncultured Dehalococcoidaceae bacterium
CCCCGCCCCGAAGCCCTCATCTACGGCGTGCAGCAGCTTCAAAAGAAGATAGCCAGGGAACACCAGATACTTGACCTGCCCAAGACATTATTAAAGGAAATAAAGAAATGACGGTAGCCCTCTCCGGCAAAGACATTGCCAGCCAGCTGGAAGAGAAGTTCCCGGGATGTATCGAGGAGTCCGGGACGGAAAGCATCGTGGTAAAGAGTGATGCTCTGCTGGAGGCTGCGGAATATCTTAAAAACACCGCCAGCCTGGCGTTCGACTATTTCAGTTACGTCACTGCCGTCGATTATTACAGCTATTTCGAGGTGGTCTACCAGCTTCTATCAACGAAGCACAACCACTCCATCGTTATTAAAACAAGGTGCTATGACCGCGAGAACCCTGCCGTTCCCTCGGTAATCAAGTTGTGGCAGGGCGCCGATTTCCAGGAACGCGAGGTCTATGACCTCATGGGTATTAAATTCGAGGGGCACCCGAACCTGAAGCGCCTCTTCCTCTGGGACGGATTCCAGGGACACCCGCTGCGAAAGGACTATTTGTAGTGACCACGACCGAGATGATGACCCTCAAGACCGAACCGTTCGTGCTCAACTTCGGGCCGGTGCACCCGAGTACCCACGGCGTGTACCGCATGCGGGCGACACTAGACGGCGAGGTCTTGCTCGACATCGAGCCGGTGGTCGGCTACCTGCACCGTGGCATCGAGAAACTGACCGAGGAGCGTACGTATTCCGGCGTTATCCCGCTGACGGACCGGCTGGACTATATCTCCCCGATGAGCAACAACCTGGGCTACTGCCTGGCCGTGGAAAAACTGGCGGGAATCAAGGTGCCGGAACGCGGCGATTACCTGCGTGTCATTATCGCGGAACTGCAGCGCCTGGCGAACCACTGTATCGCCGTCGGCTCATTCCTCAACGACTGTGGCGCTTATTACACACCTTTCATGTACGCCTTCCGCGAGAGAGAGAAAATCATCGACCTTTTCGACATGGTCTGCGGACAGCGCCTTACTTATAACTACATGAGAATCGGCGGCGTAAGCCAGGACATCCCGGAGGAATTCCTCCCCGCGCTGAACAAACTCGTGGAACAGATGACACGCTGGGTCGAGGAATACGATATGCTGCTCATGCAGAACGAGATACTGCTGGCGCGCACCAGGGGCGTGGGCATCCTTTCCAGGGAGACAGCCATCAACTGCGGCATCAGCGGTCCCGTAGCCCGCGGCAGCGGCGTCAAGTGGGACATCCGCAAACAAGACCCGTATGCCGCTTACGACCGCTTCGAGTTCGATATACCGGTCGGCGAGACCGGCGACTGCTACGACCGCTACCGAGTCAGGATGGAAGAGATGCGCCAGAGCCTTCGCATTATCCGGCAGGCAATGAAGGATATACCCGCCGGACCCTTCCGCGCTGACGTACCCCACCTGGTACGCCCGCCTGAAGGCGAGGCTTACGCCCACGTCGAAGCCCCCAAGGGCGAACTCGGCTATTATCTGGTATCGGACAACTCCATTGCCCCCTACCGTTGCCATATCAGACCCACCAGCCTGATTAACCTGACCGCGCTGCGCGAGATGGTCAAGGGCTGGAAGGTCGCCGACCTTATAGCGATTTTTGGAAGTATAGATATTACCATGGGCGAGGTTGATAGATAGTGACGACGCCTGATTTATTAATAAGAACCATGCCGATGGCAGCCGTCCCGCCGGACTGGCCCGGGGGCTACTGGTGGCACTGGCTGTTTTTTACCGTTGTACTCATCGCTTTCGTGCTCGTCATGGTCATGGGCGCCATCTACATCGAGCGCCGGCAGCTTGGCAGAATGCAGTCGCGCCTCGGCCCCAACCGCACCGGCCCCTTCGGCCTGCTCCAGCCGGTGGCGGATGCCGTCAAGGTCCTGTTAAAAGAGAATATCGTGCCGGACAGCGCCGATAAAATCGTCCACTGGCTGGCTCCGGTCATCGCCTTCGCACCGGTGTTGATGATTTTCGCGGTGATGCCGTTCCAGAACGGGGCGATCCTGGCGGACCTGAATATCGGCATACTGTATATTGTCGCCGTCAGTTCCGTCGCCACGGTGGGCGTCTTCATGGCGGGGTGGGGCTCCAGCAATAAATACTCCCTGCTCGGCGCCATGCGTAACGTCGCCGCCGTGGTCAGCTACGAAATGCCGCTGGTGCTGTCCGTCGTGGGTATCATACTGGTCGCCGGTACGATGTCCATGAACGGTATCGTCCAGGCACAGGGCATCCCCTTCATCCTGTTCCAGCCCCTCGGCTTTTTAATCTTCTTCGCTGCTGGCTGCGCCGAGATTAACCGCAGCCCCTTCGACCTCATGGAAGCCGACCAGGAACTCGTCGCCGGTTTCCACACCGAGTATTCCGGCATGAAATTCGCCATGTTCTACCTGGTGGAGTACGCCGAGGCTATCGCCATCTCCGCCATTATTACCACGCTGTTCTTAAGCGGCTGGAAGGGACCCTGGCTGCCGCCGTGGCTCTGGTTCATCGTCAAGACGCTTATCGTCTTCGCCCTCATGGTCTGGACACGGGCGACCTTCCCGCGCGTGCGCATCGACCAGCTTATGGCACTGGCGTGGAAGTTCCTCTTCCCGCTGGCACTAATCAACCTGTTTATCACCGCCATCGAGGTGCTCGTCTGGCCGGACGCGCTTCCCTGGGTGTTAATCATCGTCAATATCGCCATCATGGTGATACTGGTGGTGTCATGGTCTAGATTCTTTAAGTTAGGATGGGGTCGTGCTGAAGTTTGAACGTTACGGCATAGGGCTGATTAAAGGAATGATGGTGACCATCCAGCACCTGCTGCGTCACCCCACGGTCAGCCAGTTCCCGGAGCAGCGGCTCAATATCTCGCGCCGCTCGCGCGGCAACGAGCTTATCTGGAGTCGGGAAAAGTGCACCGGCTGCGCCACCTGCGCCAAGACCTGCCCCCAGGGGGCCATTGAAATCGTCACCTCCACCAACTTGGCGGACAACAAGTACGAGGTGGAGACGTACCGGGTGGACACCGGCTACTGTATCCAGTGCGGACTGTGCGTGGAAGCCTGCCCGTACGACGCCCTGTTCATGGGCTACTCCTTCGAACGGGCGCAATACCGCCGCGGCGACCTCGTTCAGAGCAACGACGAACTGCTGGAATCGCCGGAGAGGCCTGCCAGCGGTTATTACCATCCTGAAATAGCGGAGAAATTACCCGAGCAGACCCTGCTTGTCGATAGAATAGTGGAGAAGAGGAAATAGTGGGACTTACAGCTGCATTCTGGATAATGGCGGTTGTCGTCGTGGTGGCGGCACTGGGCGTGATATTCCTGCGCAACGTCTTCCGCGCCGCCCTGTCGCTCGTCCTCTGCTTTATCACGGTGGCGGGACTGTATATTACCTTGAGCGCCGATTTTCTGGCGGCGGTGCAGATACTGGTGTACGTGGGGGCGATATCGGTGCTGATTATTTTAGCTATTATGATGACGCGGGAAGTCCAGCAGGGCAGCCCGACGAACCGCATGAGGTTGCCCGCCTTCATCGTGGCGGCAGTACTGCTGGGTATCATGATTTACACCGTTACCGCAACTTCGTGGAATATCGCCGCGGGGTCGCCGCTGACGCCCACGACCGTCCCGCTGGCGACCAAGCTTTTCAGCGAGAACGGCTTCATCCTGCCGGTGGAAATAGCGGCGATGCTGATTCTGGCGGCGATACTGGGCGCCATCGTAATCGCGAGGGAGAAATAAGTGACGATAGGACTTGAGCATTATCTGATACTGTCGGCGGTGCTTTTCTGCATCGGACTGTACGGCGCGCTGACCAAGCGCAATGCCGTGATAATCCTGATGTGTATCGAGTTGATGCTCAACTCGGTGAATATCAGCATGGTGGCTTTCTCCAGCTACATCGTGCCGCATTTACTGACGGGGCAGATTTTCGCCATCTTCGTGATGGTGGTTGCCGCCGCCGAGGTAGCCGTGGGACTGGCGATTATCCTGGCTATCTACCGCGGCATGACGGACATAGACGCCAATAATATTAATTTAATGAAATGGTAAACGGGGAGTCCGAGAGGGGCGGAGCCCCTCTCCCTGAAAACCTCCCCCTCCCTTGGTAAGGGAGGGGGACACAGGTCGAAGACTCTTCGAGGGGAAGGTTCGGTGGGGAGGATAATAATTTGAGGAAAATTATTTATGCCGGGAAAAAGGAGAGATAACATGAAGAATTCAGGCGGTTTTTTCGGAGCTTTCTGGTTTGCCGGCTGGCTTTTCACCGGGGCTTTTGCCAACCTGGTCTGGTGGAAATGGATTCTCGGCATCGTGGTCTGGCCGTTCTTCCTGGGCGATTCCGTACTAGGTATGTAAAAAGGAGAAGTAACAAGTAACAAGTAGCAAGTAACAAACGGGCGGCGGGGATTGACACTTGATACTTGTCAGTTGCCACTTATAAAAAATGTGGGTAGAAGTTAAGAAAACTAAAACACTGGTCATTGCGGAGATGTGGAAGGAATGCTTCGAAGGTGAGGGCGTCCCCACCCGCATCATGCCAGCCTCCGGCCTGCCGGAAGGGCAGGAACTGGCGGAATATTCCGTCCTGGTGCCCCAGGACAAAGAGCACGTGATTAAGGATATATTAAGGAAGCTATGATACCTTATCAGTTTGTCTGGCTGATTATGCTGATGCCGTTGTTCTCGTTCATCATCAACGGGCTGATAGTCAGGCTGTTCGTGAGAAAAGAATCGAAGGTCTACGGCTATATCACCATATTATCTATCGCCCTGTCGGCGGCGTTCGCCATCTGGGCGCTGTTTTCCCTGTTTTCGATTGAGCACCACGAACTCGCCGTGCCGGACGTCACCTGGGTGGTTATCGAGAACGGCGTCACCATCCACCTCGGGCTGATTGCCGACCAGCTTTCGATTGTCATGGCGGTCACCGTGTCCATCGTCAGCCTGATGGTGCAGATATACTCGCTGGGCTACATGCACGACGACGAGGCGGGCTATTATAGATATTATACCTGGATGTCCCTGTTCACCTTCTCGATGCTGGGACTGGTGCTATCCGATAACCTGCTGTTCACCTTCGTCTTCTGGGAAATGGTCGGGCTCTGCTCGTACCTGCTCATCGGCTTCTGGTACCACAAGAAGTCCGCCGCCGACGCCGCCAAGAAAGCTTTCATCGTTACCAGAATCGGCGACTTCGGTTTCCTGGCAGGTATATTAATACTGTTCTATAACACGGGCACCTTCGATATTCACGGGCTGCATGAAATGGCTATCGCCGGTGTCATCGGTGGCACGGTGCTGTCGTGGGCGGCGGTCGGCATCTTTGCCGGCGCCGTGGGTAAATCGGCACAGTTCCCGCTCCACGTGTGGCTGCCGGATGCCATGGAGGGCCCGACACCGGTCAGCGCCCTCATCCATTCTGCCACGATGGTCTCCGCCGGGGTCTTCCTGGTGGCGCGTACCTTCCCGCTCTTCGTCTGCTCCACGCAGGCGATTACGCTGGTGGCGGTCATCGGCGGGTTTACGGCTATCTTCGCCGCCACGATGGGCCTGGCGGCCAACGATATCAAGCGCGTGCTGGCGTACTCCACCATCAGCCAGCTGGGCTATATGATGCTGGGTCTGGGAGCGGTCGGCATGGTCATGGCGAATGAAGGCCACCTGAGCGTGGAAATCGCCAAGGCTGGTGTGGCGGTGGGCATGTTCCACCTCTTCACGCACGCCTTCTTCAAGTCGCTCCTCTTTCTCGGGGCGGGCAGCGTCAGCCATTCCAGCGGCACGTTCGACATGCGCCTGATGGGCGGCCTGCGTAAGACGCAGCCCTGGACTTACGCCACCTTCCTCATGGGCAGCTTGAGCCTGGCGGGCATCTGGCCCCTGGCGGGGTTCTGGAGCAAGGACGAGATTCTGGTCAGCGCCCTGGAAGCCCAGCCGGTACTGTTCTGGCTGGCGATGATCACTGTATTCCTGACGGCTTTCTATATGTTCCGCGCCATCTTCATGACCTTCCACGGCGAGTACCGCGGCGGCGCCACCGATGACGGTGTCGACCACAGCCACACGCACGAATCGCCGTGGGTAATGGTGGCTCCACTAGTATTCCTGGCTATCCTAGCTATCGGCGTGGGCTGGTGGAATATGATGGGCGGCTTCAACGATTTCCTGGGCCATCACGGCGGGCACGCGCCGGAGAATTTCATCGCCGGGCTGTTCAACCCCTTCACCCACGTCCTGCCCGTATCGGCATTGATAGTCGGTCTCTTCGGCATTTTTATGGCATATGTGATTTACTGCGGCAAGTGGATTAAAGCGGAGATGATGGGTAAAATCTTCGGTCCGCTTTACACGCTGGTCTTCCGCAAGTATTACTTCGACGAATTTTACGAGGGCATCGTCGTGAAGTTGCTGGCGATGAGATATCTGTTTACCGGCTTCACATTATTTGACAGTAAAGGCAT
>CAZPAS010000112.1:0-6436 GCA_964584575.1 uncultured Dehalococcoidaceae bacterium
CTGGTGGGCGAGGCGCTGGTGACCGCTACCGATATCCCGGCGAAGATGAAGGAACTGTTGTCATGACCAGGATTAAGATAGATGGGATTAAAACGGAAGAGCAGGCGCTTGCAGCGGCGGAAGCCGGTGTGGACTTCATCGGGATGGTGTTCGCGGAGAGCCCGCGACAGATTACCCCGGCACGGTCGGTGAAGATAGTGTCGGCATTAAAAAGTAAGAAATCGAATGTTGAAACGGTCGGAGTTTTCGTCAATACCCGCCCCGGCACGGTGAATAATATCGCGGAAAGGTGCGGACTCGATTACGTGCAGTTGAGCGGCGACGAACCATGGGAATACTGCCGGGAGATTAGCCTGCCGTTGATACAGGTTATCCGGGTAAGCAGAAACCGGAAACCGGAGCAGGTATGTAAGGACCTTGCCTACGGGACGAAGCTGCTCGGGGAAAAGAAACATATTTACTTAATCGACTCCAATGTCCCCGGCCGTTACGGCGGCACGGGCAGGAAGTTCGACTGGAAGCTGGCGGTGCCGATAGCCCGGGAGTTCCCGGTGATAATCGCCGGGGGACTGACGCCGGAAAACGTCGGCGAGGCGATTAAAGTGATATCACCCTGGGGAGTGGACGTATCTTCAGGGGTGGAGACGAAGGGCGTGAAAGATATGGATAAAATCAAGAAATTCGTCAATGCTGTGAGGAAAGCCGATGAGCGGGCCGGATAATCGGGGCTACTTTGGGGCGTACGGGGGCAGGTTCGTGCCGGAGACCCTGATGCCGGCGCTTGCCGAACTGGAGCGTGCCTATGCTGACGCTCAGAAGGATAAAGTATTCCAGGAGGAGTTCGCCAGACTTTGCCGCGATTACATTGGGCGTCCCACGCCGCTTTACCACGCCCGGCAGCTTTCGGAGAGAATCGGCGGAGCTACTATTTTACTGAAGCGCGAAGACCTCGCCCATACCGGTGCGCACAAGATTAACAATGCCCTGGGACAGGGATTGCTGGCTAAACGCATGGGCAAGACCCGGATTATCGCCGAAACAGGGGCCGGTCAGCACGGGGTCGCCGCGGCTACGGTCTGCGCCATGCTGGGGCTGGAATGCATCATCTACATGGGCGCCGAGGACATCCGCCGGCAGGCTCCCAATGTCAGCAGGATGGAACTGACGGGCGCCGAGGTAGTACCGGTGACATCGGGCAGCCAGACACTGAAAGACGCTATAAACGAAGCTATACGCGACTGGGTAAGCAACGTGCGGAATACTCATTATCTGCTCGGTTCGGTGGTAGGACCGCATCCTTATCCGCTGATAGTCCGAGACTTCCAGACTATTATTGGAAAAGAAGCCAGGGAACAGGTACTGGATATGTACCAGAGGCTCCCGGACTACCTGGTGGCTTGCGTGGGCGGCGGCAGCAACAGCATCGGGCTGTTCCACCCGTTTTATAACGATAAAGACGTGAAATTCATCGGGGTCGAGGCGGGAGGACTGGGACTGGCTACGGAAAAGCACTCCGCCACGCTGATTACCGGCAAGACGGGAGTCCTGCACGGGACGAAGTCTTATCTTATGGAGAACGAACACGGACAGATAATGGAGACGCACAGTATCGCGCCGGGACTGGACTATCCGGGGGTGGGTCCGGAGCACAGTTTCTATAAGGACAGCGGCAGGGCCACCTATGTCGCTGTCGACGATAAGCAGGCGCTGGAGGGCTTCAAGCTGCTCAGCGAGACGGAGGGAATTATACCCGCCCTGGAGCCTGCCCACGCCATATACTACGTCGCCGAGATGGCGGCTAAACTGCCGAAAGATAATATCATTATCATCAACCTCTCGGGACGGGGGGACAAAGACCTGCAGATAGCCGTCGAAGCCCTGGGGATGGAGTCATGAGCAGAATTTCAACGGCGTTCAAGCCGGGACATAAGGCGCTGATAGCCTACATCACCGTTGGCTACCCGGATATTGAATCGACATCCGGGATAGCCGCGGCGCTGGCGGAAAGCGGCTGCGATATCATCGAGCTGGGTATACCTTTTTCCGACCCCCTCGCGGATGGCGCCACTATCCAGAAATCGAGCTACCGGGCGCTCCTGAACGGCACCACGCCGCAGGCATGTATCGAGGTCGCCGGGGAGATAAGAGAAAAGATAAATACGCCGCTGGCTTTCATGACGTATTTCAATCCGGTACTTCACTACGGACCGGAGGCATTCTGTAATAGCTGCGTCAAAGCCGGCGTGGATGGTCTAATCATCCCGGACTTACTGCCGGAAGAAGGCGGCGAACTGGAAGACATTACCAAGAAACATGACATCGACCTGGTATATTTCCTGGCGCCCACCAGCACCGATGACAGAATCGACGCGGTGGCGGAAAGGGCGCGGGGATTTATCTACCTCGTCTCACTTACCGGCGTAACCGGAGCCAGGGACACCCTGCCGCCGGAACTGGAAGACTTCGTAAGGCGGGTTAAAAAGAAGGCTAAACAGCCGTTATGCGTAGGCTTCGGGATATCCACTCCGGAACAGGCACGTCGCGTGGCCTCCGTGGCGGACGGCGTAATCGTCGGTAGCCGGTTGATACAGCTGATTGAAGAAGACAGCACGCTGGCATTGCTTAGGTCTTTTGTCTCCAGCCTGCGTGAGGCACTCGATTGATTTGAAATATTGAAGGAGGTGAGTTAATATATAGTTTTATATACCACGGTCGAAGATACCCGTTAAAATAAAAAACAGGGACAACTAATAAAGGAGGAAGAATGGACAAGTCAAAATATTTCCTTGACGAAACGAATATGCCAAAGCAGTGGTACAACATCCAGGCAGACCTGCCGGAACCGCTGCCGCCCTACCTGCACCCGGGAACCAAGCAGCCCCTTGGTCCGGAAGACCTGGCGCCCCTGTTCCCCATGGAACTTATCAAGCAGGAAGTCAGCCAGGAACGGTTTATCGACATTCCCAAAGAGGTACGGGATGTTTATCTCTTGTGGAGACCGACCGTTCTGCATCGTGCCTACCATCTGGAAAAGGCACTGGATACCCCGGCCAAGATTTACTACAAGTACGAAGGGACCAGCCCGCCCGGCAGCCATAAACCGAATACCGCCGTGGCACAGGCATTCTACAATAAAGCCGAGGGCACCAAGCGTATCGCTACCGAAACGGGCGCCGGACAGTGGGGAAGCTCACTCGCCTTTGCCTGTAAGCTCTTCGACCTGGAATGCAAGGTCTACATGGTCAGGATAAGCTATGACCAGAAGCCGTACCGCCGCGTCATGATGGAGACCTGGGGCGCCACCTGCGTGCCGAGTCCGAGTCCCGATACCAAGGCGGGACGGGACATGCTGGCGAAAGACCCGGACTGCACCGGAAGCCTGGGGCTGGCCATCAGCGAAGCGGTCGAGGACGCTGTCATGAGGGACGACACGCACTACTCGCTGGGCAGCGTTCTTAACCACGTGCTGATGCACCAGACAATCATCGGGCAGGAAGCCATGAAGCAGATGGAAATGGCCGGCGAATATCCCGATATAATCGTCGGCTGCATCGGCGGCGGCTCCAACTTCGCCGGTATGTACCTGCCGTTCGTCAGGGATAAAATCCTCGGCAAGAAACCGAACCTGCGTATCATCAACGTCGAGCCGGAAAGCTGCCCCACGGTAACCAAGGGTTTATATGCCTACGATTACGGCGACGTCGCCGGCATGGCACCAATCGCCAAGATGTTTACGCTGGGTCACGAGTTCATACCCCCGCCAGTACACGCCGGAGGACTGCGCTACCACGGCATGGCGCCGATTATCTGCCACCTGCACAAACTCGGTTTCGTCGAAGCCCAGGCTGTTCCGCAGATAGCGACGTTCGAAGCGGGTGTTCAGTTCGCGCGCACCGAGGGAATCATCAGCGCCCCGGAGACTAACCATGCCATCCGGGTGACCATCGATGAAGCCCTGAAGTGTAAAGAGGAAGGCAAGTCCAAGGTCATCCTGCTGGCACACAGCGGGCACGGCCACGTGGACATGGCCGCTTATGAGGCTTACTTTGCCGGTAAACTCCAGGACTACGCCTACCCCGAGGATATGGTGAAGGAAGCCCTTAAACACCTTCCCGAAGTAGCCCCCGAATACCAGTAATATCTGTATATCAGTGAAAGCCCCCTTTCCCCTTAAAAGGAGAGGGGGCTTCTCTATCTTCATAATATCTTAACATTTATATCTTATGTTATAATATAGATGACTATGAAAAGACCTAATTTCAAGACTCTATTCATTACTTTCGTTGTCCTGCTGGCCTTGAGTTTGAGCTTCATGTCCGGTTGCATCACTATCAATACGCCGGAGATACCGGAGCCAACCCCTGAGCCTGTACCATCACCGGCGCCAGCGCCGGAGCCGATTAATCCCACGTGGAGTCCGCCGCTGATAACGGAGAACCAGACAACGGAACTCCCTACCATCGCCGACGTAGTGGCGCTGGTGAAACCATCAGTGGTTGCCATCACCACGGAGGTGGTCGGACAGAGCATCTTCGGTCAGTACACGCAGGAAGGCGCCGGCTCGGGGTGGATTATCGATGAAGACGGTATCATCGTCACCAACAACCATGTCGTCGAAGGCGCCCAGGTAATCACCGTCACCACCGACGATGGCGTATCTTATGACGCCGACATCAACACGGTCGCCACCGACCCCCTCAACGACCTGGCGATACTGAAAATCGATGCCGAGGGACTGCCGGCGCTCGAACGCGGTGAGACTGCCTCAATGAGAGTCGGCGACTGGGTCGTCGCCATCGGGAATGCCCTCGGTCAGGGCATCCGCGCCACGGAGGGAATTATCAGCCGTAAAAATGTTATTCTTCCGGTATCTCAGGGTCAGACGCTTTATAATCTTATAGAGACCAGCGCCGCCATCAATCCCGGCAATAGCGGCGGGCCCCTGGTAAACCTCTCCGGGGAGGTTATCGGCATCACCAGCGCCAAGGTCGCCCAGATAGGCGTGGAGGGCATGGGTTACGCCATCAGCATAGATACCGCCCTGCCCATTATCCAGGAACTGGTCAATAAAGGCTACGTAACCAGACCGTGGCTGGGTGTGTCCCTATATACCGTCGACCAGATAGCCATAAGACAGCTGAACCTGTCGATTGATTACGGCGTAGTACTGATACAGGTGGTAGCCAACGGACCGGCGGACGAAGCGGGGCTTCAGGAAGCGGATGTCATCGTGGGTATGGACGGCGAGGAAGTCCGTGACGTACACGAACTGACGCAAATCCTGCACTCTTCGGAAATTGGAGAACCTCTGGAAATAGAGTACTACCGCGGTGACACGAAATATACCACCACGGCATTTCCCATCGAAAGCCCGCGCTCCTAGTTACTCTGCCTTTTTTACGCCAAGCAGGATGGTATAGCCGCTTATCTTGAATGTATCTTTAAGGTCAACGTCATCCGGCACGCTTTCATCGATTTCCCGCGCCAGCGTCTCCTGCATAACATAGTCGGCAAAGGACGAAAGCGACTGCATTATCCATGCGTCTGCCTCGTAATACATTTTGATATGGTCGGCGATATCGTAACCGGCGGAACGCCGCATGTTCTGAACGCGGTGTACTATCTCCCGCGCCATGCCCTCGGCTTCAAGCTCGGCGGTAATGAAGGTGGTAATTGCCACGCTGTTGCCCGCCTCGCTGGCCACGGCGTATTCCCTGCCTTCCAGTCCTGTAACCTTCTCTACGGAGTCGTATTTCAACTCCTTGACATTAAGCTCTTCCAGTACCAGCGGCGCCACCCGGTCCAGGGCGTGTTTTTCATGTTCGGAAGATACCCCGACATATAACGTCTCCAGAGGCTGGCGAACCTTGATGCCCGCCTGGCTCCGTACCGAGCGACCCATACTGCAGACCTTCATGGCGAGGCGGTTGTCCTCGGCAAGCTGCCGGTCTATTTTGCTCTCATCCACTGATGGGAAATCGGCGAGGTGTACGCTTTCCGGGGCGTCCGGGGCTGCCGAAAGCACCAGGTTCTGATAAAGCTCCTCGGCGAGGAAGGGAGTAAAGGGTGCTAGCAGCTTCGCCAGTGTCACCAGGCACTCGTAAAGGGTATTGTAGGCAGAAAGTTTATCGGCGTCGTTCTCACTCTTCCAGAAGCGCCGCCGACTCCTCCGCACGTACCAGTTGGATAGCCCGTCTACAAAGCCTTCCAGCTTACGGCACGCCTCGGTGAGTCCGTAGTTATCCAGCGAGGCATCCACGTCCTTGACAAGCTGGTTAAGCTCGGAGAGAATCCACTTATCCAGCTCGGCTTCAGGCAAAGGGGCATTCTCCCCGGTCGGCTTATAGTCATCGATGTTGGCGTACATGATGAAAAAGGAATAGACGTTCCAGAGCGTCGAAAGGAAGCGACGTGATACCTCGTTCACCTGCTTTTC
>CAZPAS010000113.1:0-6151 GCA_964584575.1 uncultured Dehalococcoidaceae bacterium
TTAATATTGCGTTCTCCCAGCCTCCCGAAACGTTTCTCCAGCGGCGCATGGACGGACTCTTTCTTAATGATGCCCGTGGTCTTGATAACGGCGCCGAGCATGGTGGTATTGACGATGGGCACGCCCAGCACTTCGCGGGCAATCTTGGTGGCGTTGACCGTGGCTACCGGGTACTTGATGCCGAACTCGGACTTGATTTCTTTGGCGGTCTTGCGGGTGTTGATGATTACCTTTCCGCCCTTCTTAAGCCCGGAGGTCACGTTGACCTTGTCCAGCAGGCTGGGGTCCAGCACCACGACGGCGTCCGGCTCGGTGATGTCCGCCCTGATTCTTACCGGCGCCTGGCTGTCTACCCGGTTGAACGCCTGTACCGGCGCTCCCCGGCGTTCCGGTCCGAAGCTGGGGAAGGCCTGCGCAAACTTGCCTTCGCTGATGGCCGCCTGCGCCAGCAGTTCGGTGGAGGTAACCGCGCCCTGTCCGCCGCGTCCGTGCCATCTGATTTCCATGAGAGTTTTCTCTTTTGTCATTTTTTACTCCATGAACTAAAAACGCCCCTGGAGCGACTTGAACGCTCGCACCCGGCTCCGGAGGCCGGCGCTCTATCCACCTGAGCTACAGGGGCAATTATTAAAATGATACTATATAACAAGCGGATTTGGCAACCTGTTCATTTGCGTTATTGACTTTTTAGCCTTATGCCGATTAAAGTAACAGCAACAGGGATAATCGAGGGGTCTCTTGGTCTGGCTTAAATTCGTTATCTGCATACTGGTTATATTTTTCGCCGGTCAAAGGGTAGCCAAGTACGGCGATATCATCTCGGAGAAAACGGGTATCGGGCAGGTATGGATGGGGGTTATCGCCATTGCGTTGATTACCTCGCTGCCCGAGTTATTTACCGGTATCAGCGCCGTAACCCTGGTGGATGCCCCGGACCTCACCGTCGGCAACCTTATCGGCGCCAACGCCTTCAACTTGTTCAATCTAGCCCTGCTTGATATCTTCCACCGCGACGGCTCTATCATGGCGGTGGCCAGTCGCGCGCACCGCCTGACCGGCTGGTTCAGCCTGGTGCTGGTGGCGCTTGTTGCCGTTTTCATCTTCATCAGCACCAATATTTCCACGCTGGAGCTCGGCTGGGTCGGCTGGTACACCCCCGTGATTATCCTTTTCTACCTGTTCTCCGTGCGGCAGATTTTCTACTACGAGAAGAATCACCTGGCGATGAAAGAACCCGCGCCCTATACTATTGAAATTTCGTTGAAAAGGGTCATGGCATATTTCGTCATTTCGGCGGTTTTTATCATCGGAGCCGGTATCTGGCTGGCGACTATCGGCGATGAAATAGCGCAGGTGACGGGATGGGGCCAGAGCTTCGTGGGCAGTCTTTTCCTCGCCTTTACCACCACCCTGCCGGAGATTACTGTCTCCTTTACCGCGATGAGACTGGGCGCCGTGGATATGGCGGTGGCGAATCTCATCGGCAGCAATCTTTTTAACCTGACTATCATACCGGTAATCGATTTGATTTACAGCAAGGAGCCGATTCTGGCTCAGGTATCGGAAAGCCATATATACACCGCCGGGGCGGTTATCCTGATGTCGTGTATTTTCCTGGCGGGACTACGCGTCACGCCGACGAGGCACTGGCGCCTCAGCTGGTTTAACGTTAGCTTGATTATATTGTTCCTGGCAAGCGCGTATTTGAGTTTTGTGATGGCATAAACCGGTGTTATAATAACGGTGGCAGGCAGGATAATATCAAATTGATTACAGCTTGCCGCTTTTTATCGGTAAACATTTTTACAGACAACGAGGAGAAACACAGGTTTGCAGAAATTGACGGCGGTGATTCTGGTAGGCGGACCGGGCACGCGTCTCCAGCCGCTTACCAATGACAGACCCAAGTCCGTGTTGCCGGTGCTGAACAGACCTTTTCTGGAGCACTTCATTGCCTATCTCAAGCATTTTGGCGTCGAGAATATCATCCTGACATTAAGCTATATGCCCGATATAATCCGTGAGTATCTGGGGGACGGCAGCCGCTACGGCGTGCGCCTGACCTATTGCCTGGAGGAAGAGCCGCTGGGGACCGCCGGTGCCGTCAAGAACGCTGAAGCCTATATTGACGGCACGTTTTTCGTGCTCAACGGGGATGTATTTTCCGATATGAATCTCGGCGACATGCTGGCTTTTCACCGGGAGAGAAAGGCTCAGGCTACGATATCGTTAAGCTGGGTAGATGACCCCAGCGCCTTCGGCGTAGTCGAGACCGATGATGAAAGCAGGGTGAAGCGCTTTATCGAAAAGCCGCCGCGTGAAGAGGCGTCCACCAACTGGATTAACGCCGGGACGTACGTCCTGGAGCCGGGAGTCCTCGAACATATCCCGGCAAATACGCACTACATGTTTGAAAAGGGACTTTACCCCGACCTGCTAAATAAAGGCGCGCCGGTGTACGGCTATCCCTGCCGGGGGTACTGGCTGGACATGGGAACGCCGGAGAAATACTTCTCTCTTAACGCCGACCTTCTTTCCGGGAAGATAAGCAGTCACCTGGTTTCACTCCCGGATAAAAATGGTATATATTATAGTCGGGACGCCGTGGTGTCCCCCGCGGCGGCGGTAACGCCGCCGGTGTATATAGATAGCGGCAGCCGCATCGGCGAAGGTGTACGCATCGCAGGTCCGGTGGTCATCGGCCGTGGCTGCCGGGTGGAAGACGGCGCCAGCATTGAAAGTGCGGTATTATGGGATAATGTGAACATCGGCGCCGGTGCCGGAATCAGCGGATGCATTGTCAGCAGTGATATTAATATAAATAAAGAGCAAAACGTGACGAATTGTATTGTTACCCCTTCTGAAAATGTACCGTTGTTCCGGGTATAAGTTAAATGTGACCGATTTTTCTATAAAGGAGCGTCTATGACGGCGGAAGCGAAAAAGGCAGAAGAAAAGACCGAAAAGCAGAAACCCCGCGAGATAAAGTTCAAATGCCAGCGGTGTGGTAAAGAGGTGCCGCTTCAGGAAATGGTAAGCGTCACCCGGTTCCGTCCGGTCTTGATTGTATGCCAGAAATGCGCGGAGGAACTGCGTTAACTATTATCAGGAGACGGTTTTATGGCTGAAGAACTCGGGAAAATTGAAAAACCCCCGGTGGAAGATTTTAAAAAAGGCAGGAAGCTGTATTTTATTCCGCTCGTTTACACCGGCGAAGACATGCCGGATGATTACCTCGTGAAGTATAACAAGTACTGGGAGCAGGTGGAGAAGCAGATTACGGAACTGATTGCCAAGCTCGGTGAAGTCAACAGGATTTATCACGAGATGGTCGCGTCAGCCGGCGATGAAGGGCTGAAAGCCGTCAAGGCTTTGAGCGAGCGTAGCCATAAGATGATTAAGTCCTGCCTGGCGAAGAAGACGCAGATGGAAGCCGCCGAAGATATCGATATCCTTACCGAATTCATGGACTGGAGCCGCTGCCTGCTGATTGGTTTGCAGAACCCCAAAGTGGTATCCAGAGTATATGAGTCATATACGGAAATCAGTAAAAAAAGAAACGAATATATCACCCGGAAAATCGATGAAACATTGAAAGAGAACGAAATCGGGATATTGCTTATGAGAGAGAACCATCAGGTTCAATTTCCGTCTGATATACAGGTGTTTTACGTAGCGCCGCCGGCGCTGGACGAAATTAAGCGCTGGCTCAGGGAACGCGAGGGTAAATCGGGACAAGAAAGTAACGGGGAAAAATAGCTGATAGTAAACTAGCGCGCGTACATTTTCCTGCGCCTGGGTTTTTGAGGCGCTACCGGGACCAGGCGTTTTACGTATACGGCACTACATTGCAGACAGGCAATATAGACCCCTTCGGAGTCTCGCTCCAGGAACAGGTCGCCGCCACACCGCTTACACCCCTTGAACTTTACTATGTTTAACATAGCGCTTCCCCATTGCCGAATATCGGCTTTTCCTCCACTTTAATATTTGTCAATGCGGGTTTTTCCTGGTGTCTTATCCGTGACTCGCAATCGTAACAAACGCTTTAATCGTTGGTATTGTAAGAAAGCGTAATCACAACCGTATCACAAAATATGTATCGACCGTCACAAATTTGTCACAATTTTCGCTTTATATTTCCGGGTTGTTCCGCATTGACAATCCGGAGTCTGATGAACTAGAATTTTCCCGTTGGCGACGCCGCCGATAATTTCATTAACGAGGAGGCCGAAATGGCGGGCAAGTACGATGAATATATACACCATCCACCCCATGTCCAGATGCGTATGAAGGAAGATAGGAGCGTTATTTTCGACGGACTGTGGGTCGGCAAACAGCTGATTAACTATGATTTTACCATCGGGCACCAGTTCGTCAGGAAACCGTTCAAGGGAGATAATCCTGCCCACACGCACAACTTCCAGGAATTTCTCGCCTGGTACGGCGGCAATCCTGACGACCCCGATGATTTCGGCGGGGAGGTCGTGTTTTACATGGGCGAGGAACTTGAGAAGCACGTCTTCACCAGCCCGACGGTTATTTCCCTGCCGCCGGGTCTCGTCCACTGCCCGCTGGAGATAACCAGGGTGGACCGCCCGATAATCCAGATAGAAATAATGCTGGCGCCGACGGACGGTTCGCCGCCGACGCGCGAGCCTTACTTCGAGAAGGATAAGGGCTTTAATCCACAGGACGTGATGGAGTTCAGAGACCTCACCAAGAAATAACAGGCTGTTAGTGCTGTAGTATAAAATAACAGGCCGGATGTCCGGGGCTGTTTTCAGCTTCGTTTATCCGGCCTGATTCGGTATTTATTAAGTGTTATTTACCGGGTATTTATAACGTTCCCCTCCGATTCCTTGAATATACCAGCTTACGGAGAACTCGATGCCGTGAAGGTGATATAGAAGACGTCCCCGGACTGGTACACACCCACGGCGCCGTATTTGTTGGAACCTAATAACGCTCCGTGCTCGAACCTGTATTCGTTAGCCATCCAGGTAAATAACGCTGCCGCGGCAATTTCATCTACCGTGTCATAATGTATCGCCCAGAACGTTTCTTCATAAAGGACGAGGGAGCTGATGGTAACCCTGCCCTGGTCGGCCATCGTGCGGCTGTTATTTTTTGCCACGTTATACATGGCGCTTCCCCAGGTAAACTCGGACTCGCCGGCTTTTACTCTTTCCTCGTTAAGCAGCCTGAATATCTCGCTTTCTACCTCTTCCTTAGTAATCGTTACAGGTTGTGTCAGTTGCGCCAGTGTTGCCTCTAATTCATCGTATTCAGCGCTTAGTTGTGCATACTGGGCTTCCAGGTTTGCCTTTTCTTGAGATAGAGTTTTATTCTGTTCGTTCAGTGCCGATATTTCATTTCCCAGGTCTGCTACCTGTGTTTCCAGTGACGTAATTTCGTCTTGAAGCGGCTGTGTATCCGGCGCTGCGGACGGTTCTCCATGTGCCGCCTTGAGCGTGGCGATTTCCGCCTCCGCCTCGATTATCTTTGCCTGGGCATCGTCCAGTAGTGACTGGAGAGCATCATATTCTTCCTGCGCAATCCCGCCTCCCCCGCAGGAGAATGCTCCGAAGAGAATCAGTAGTGATACAGCCAGTAGTCCAACGGTTTTAAGTGTTTTCTTCATAGCACGCCACCTCCCTTTTTTCTCAGTATATAGTTGCTTGGTCTTATTTTCAATAGTACCATATTACGGATAATTAGAGTACTAATATCAATGTGAAACGTCAGTACGTGGAAAGCAGATTGACGATGTCCTGCTGGTAAGGCATAATGATAGTGTTTCAAAACTGCTTGCTGAGACTGGGAGAGGTGTCCGAGTGGTTTATGGTGCCGCTCTCGAAAAGCGGTCTCCGGTTATACCGGAGCGTGGGTTCGAATCCCACCCTCTCCGCTTTATATTTATCAACTCATAATCAAAATCTGCTACAATATAAAAGCGCGGAGAGGTGCTGGAGTGGCCTATCAGGCACGCCTGGAGAGCGTGTGTAGCCTTTGGCTACCGTGGGTTCGAATCCCACCCTCTCCGCCAGCCTACGCCAAAGCTACGGCTGGCAAGCCAGCTATAGAACAAGGCTGCGGCTGGCAAGCCAGCTATAGAACAAGGCTACGGCTGGCAAGCCAGCTATAGAAC
>CAZPAS010000114.1:0-6135 GCA_964584575.1 uncultured Dehalococcoidaceae bacterium
TGGGCAAGGACCGCACGGGGATGCTGGCGGCGGTCTTATTGAGCCTGCTGGGGGTACCGGAAAAAGACATTATTGAAGATTACGCGCTCTCCGAGCCATACATGGACGAATTACTGGCAAGACTCAAAAATAATCCCCAAAAAAACGACCCACCGATGGATATTCCGGATTATTTCTGGAAAGCTTCACCGGAATCGATGAACCTGTTTCTTTCTACACTGAAACGGGAATACGGCTCAATCGAAGAATACCTGGCGGAGCAGGGGGCTGAGCCTTCCCTGGTGCGGCGACTGGAGAGTGCCCTGCTGGTCCGGGACTAGCCGTCGCGCAGCAGGCTGCGGGCGATGGTCATCCGCATGATTTCCGAGGTTCCTTCGTAGATTTCCAGTATTTTAGCGTCGCGGTAATAACGCTCCACGGGATAGTCTTTTGTATAGCCGTAGCCCCCGTGAACCTGGAGGGCTTTATCGGTGACAAAATTCGCCACCTCCGAGGCGAACACCTTGGCCATTGCCGCCTCCTTGATAAAGGGAATACCGCGGTCATGGAGATAAGCCGCCCGACAGGTCATCAGGCGGGCGGCGTCGATTTGCGTTGCCATGTCCGCCAGCATCCACTGAATCGCCTGGAATTCGGCGATTGCCTCCCCGAACTGCCGGCGTTCTTTGGAATAGCTCAACGCCGCCTCGTAAGCCGCCCGGGATATCCCCACCGCCTCGGCGCCGATGGTCACCCGGCTGACATCCAGCGCGTCCAGGGCAATCCTGAGTCCCTGCCCTTCTTCACCGAGTCGGCACTCTTCCGGAACAAAGCAGTCCTGAAAGATAAGCTCGACGGACGAAAGCCCGTGCATGCCCATTTTTTCTTCGTGCTTGCCCACGGACAGACCGGGGGTATCTTTATCCATGACAAAGGCGCTTATGCCCCGCTGCTTCAACGATTTATCGGTAATGGCAAAGACCACCACGATTTCCGCCCTGTCCCCTATGCTGGTGAACAGCTTGTTGCCGTTGATGATATAACCGTCTTTTTTACGTGTGGCGGTGGTCTCTATACCGGCGGGATCGCTACCGGCGCCGGCTTCGGTGAGGGCAAAGCACGCCAGTTTCTCCCCGGCGGCATGGGGCGGCAGATATTTCTTCTTCTGCGCCTCCGTCCCGTACTCCATCACGGGCACGATGCTCAACGAAAGGCTGATACGCAGGTAGTTATCTATGGCGGCGGACGCCCGCGCCAGCTCCTCGATAGCGATACACAAGTCCGCCAGTCCCCTGCCGCTGCCCCCGTATTTCTCCGGGATAGTCAGCCCGAAGAGACCGAGTCTGGCCATCTTTTTCAGTTCTTCGGCGGGAAACTCCTCCGTCCTGTCTATCCGCGCCGCTACGGGCGATATCTCGTTTTCCGCGAAGTCCCGCAGCGTCGATTGCAGCATCTTCTGTTCTTCGTTAAGGTCAAAGTCCATTTTTTCCTCTAAATCCTATTTATCCAGCGAATCGGTCAGCCGGCGCGTAATCTCGCGGGCGGTACGCTGAAGATTCGTTTTCCCGTTTAACAGGTCGTCCACCAGCTTGTCCAGGTAACCACCGCCGTCGATTCGGGCGATATAGTCCCTGACGAACCCCTCCACGGCTTCCAGCAGTTCCAGCTTCGCCCGTTCCCTACGCCGACCCGGCAACTCTTTGCTTTTTACGAGGAAATCGCGGTGGCCCGTTATCGCCTCCGCCAGTTCCTCCGTGCCTTTATCGTTTATCGCTTCGGTCAGGACGACTGGCACCCCCCAATCACCGGAGTGAGGTTCTTTCAGAACCAGCATGGACTCAAGGTCTGCTTTGAGACGGTCGGCACCTTCCTTGTCCGCCTTGTTGACGACCAATATATCGGCGGCTTCGAGGATGCCTGCCTTCATCGTCTGTATCTCGTCGCCGGCGCCGGGAGCCATGACTACCAACGTGGTATCCGCCGCCCTGACGATGTCTATTTCAATCTGCCCGGAACCCACCGTCTCCACCAGTATGATATCCCTGCCCATGGCGTCCATGACGTGCACCGCGCCGATGGCAGCCCGGGCAAGCCCGCCGGTCCACCCGCGGGTCGCCAGACTGCGGATAAACACGCCGGAATCCGTACTGTGCCGCTGCATGCGCACTCTATCCCCGAGAATAGCCCCGCCGGTAAGGGCGCTGGTGGGGTCGATGGCGATGACGCCGATGGTTTTACCCTGTTTGCGGAAAAACCCGATGAGATTATCGGTCAGAGTGCTTTTACCCACTCCCGGCGCGCCGGTCACACCCACCACGTAAGCCCTGCCGGTATGGGGATAGATGGCATCCATCTCGGCAATTGCGTCGGGGGACTCGTCCTCAATCCGGCTGATAAGCCGGGCGGCAGCCTGGACATCACCAGCTAATACTTTTTCCGCCAGCTTCATGCTTCTCCATGCAGGCATTTGTTGATAAAAGTATAACAGATAAAAAGGCTACTTGCATGAGTAAAAGGAAGGAGGGGCTTCTGCCCCTCCTTTTCAGTCTGTTTTTTATTGAGTCTAAGCATTATTGCCGAAAGGATGGATGTCCGCCATGATAATGGGCTTATCGCATTTCAGCAGACCGCCGGGCCAGTGCGGCAGGAAAGGCGGCGTCACGATGGCGGTCGATTTTTTGAATACGTGCCTTTCTTCTTCCTTGCCCAGGCATATCTCGAACTCCGCCCCGAGGTCTCCGGGGTCGTCCGGGTTGGTGCCGAGGAAACACATGACCTGGGTGGTGGGGTGCGTGTGGGGATGGTAGGGGTCCGGGCCGATTCTATACGGGGCTTTCTTCATGCTCTCGTACAGCATTACGAAGTCGAACCCCGCCCGCTCCTTGGTGACGACGAACGATATGTGACCTCCTCCATCATCCCGGTTCAAGGGCCCGTAATGCCAGGCGCCCTTCCGCGAGAAAGACAATGGCAGGACGTATTTCCGCGTCTCGGCGCGCCAGTCCGCTACCGGCCCTGGTTTCTTACTGGTCTTGAACACGGTTTCCTTGTATACCGGCGCAATCGATATCTCGTAGTAGAAAAATCTTTTATCCAGGAAGTTGACGGTGGCGGGGAAATGGGGCATGCCCCTGGGGATAGCGACGGCGGTGGTGGTGGTAATCATGTGCGTTTCCAGGTTCTCTCCGAGGCAGAGTTCTACCTCCGCACCCAGCTCGCCGATGTCGGCCATGTCCGAACCGGCGAAGAGCAGGACCTGGTCGAAGTCGTGCACGTGGGGCTTGTCCGGGTTCTTGCCGATTTTCCCCGCCGTCCAGAACACGCCGTACTGGATATGCGCGTTTATACCCAGGTACTTGCCGTCCATGACGTTTTCCAGCCTCATACCACCCTGTTCGTATTCCTTAAATTTTAGAGTCTTGACATGCTTTCCGTACTTTGCAGCTGCCATAATCAGTCTCCTTCCTTATGCATCAAATTGGACTACGCATATAATAGCCGTATCCGTGAAAGTTTACAAATTGTAATAATCCGTTTCCTTTTTAACAAAGCCTTGACGTGTCAGGCGCATGACAATATAATTTTAGTATCATGTCCCGAATCAGGAAATACATCTCGCACGCTTTGCTGCTGCTAATCATGGTTACCCTGGTCGCTGTTTCTCTATGCTGTACCGCCGGATACAGGCTTTACACGGAAGACGAGGGAATCGCGCATTTCTCCTTTGAATACCCGAGTAATATGAAAGACGCGGAGGTTTACCACCCGGAAAAGGGCAATCATGTCAGTGTTACCATGATAAGGCGGGTGGTGGAGAACGGATGGTGGGATAAAGACCTGTATATCATCGCCCAGAGACCTCCCGTGCCGAACTATGAAGACGCCGACAACGTATCGATGATGTTCGAGAAATACCTCGCGGATATAGAGGATACTTACGAAATTACCGAAGTACTGGAAAGCTCTACGGTCAATATTTCAGGCATGCAGGCGGAGCAGGTCGTCTATATGTACGACGAGTATTCCTGGTACTCCTGGCCCACCCAGATACCGCCCGAAGGCAAGCCCGGCGGTACCAGCCTGGTATGGATAGACCGCATCATTTTCCTGGAACACGACGGCTTGGTCTGGTTTATCAGGATGAAATCCACCGATGAAACGGCGGAAGAAGCCCGCTTGGACTTCGAGCATATCCTCCAGACCTTTACGTTTCTGGACTAATTAGTCCACCTGCGGGAATCAATTACCATCTGGTAGCGTATGAAGAATCCCCTTCTTTTTATAAGGGTGAATTTTAACTACCTCACCCCCTGTATCCCCCTCTCCTGACGAGGTGTCACAGGAGAGGGGGAAGGAAAAAGAAAGAGGGGCTTCGCCCCTCTTAGACACCTGGGTGGGGCAGTGGGGTAAAGGACTATGGGCTAAGCCGGGGATGAGCCGAGGGTGGCAGGGTGGGAAAAGATAAGAAACGATTTACCTACTTCTCACAGCAGGCCTTAAGCCCTTGCATCGTTTTCTCTGCATTCTTTTGGTTTATCCGCCCTAAAAAGAGCTTGTCGGCGACTTCTCCCAGTATACCGCCGGGAACATGGTATTCAATACAAAAATCAACCTTAACAGCCTGACCTTCTTGCTTAAGATTCCAGATCCATTTTCCCGGCATCACTCCGGTCATCTCCTCGACCAGTTTATACGGCCTGTTTACTTCTGATACTGTTGTTCTTGAACGTAGTTTCAGGTATTCCCAATCAGCGTAACTTCCTAATTCGCCATATTTACCCTTCGTTCCAACTACCGTACCTGAGGATATTTGCGATATTATCTCCGGGTTGGCTACGGCATCAAAAACTTTTTCTATAGGCGCGTTGATGGAGACCGAGCCCTCTGATTTCGGCATGTTCCACCTCCTCGACATAATGTGTACATATTTTAGTTAAGCATCTACTAAAAATCAACAAATAAAGGGGGAGTTTCATTTTGTCTCTCTCTAAAAAAATCCCCCTCCTTTTCAGGGGAGGGGGATATAAATTACTGGATTCCCATCTGCGCGGGAATGATGTTATGATTACGGTTTCCCGTACTTTTCTCTGATATCCTTCTTAATCAGTTTCCCCATGGGATTGCGGGGGAGTTCGTCCACGAAGACCACCGTGCGGGGCCGTTTGAAGCTGGCGAGTCCCTGCCGGCACCATTCCATGATTTCTTCCTCGGTGACCTTGACGCCTTTCTTGGGAATGACGACAGCGCGGGGCTCTTCACCCCAGGTCTCGTCGGGCACGCCGATAACGGCCACATCCTCGACACCGGGGTGCTCACGGATAACGTTTTCAAGCTCTTCCGGCGAGATATTTTCACCGGCGCGGATAATGATATCGCTGGAGCGACCAGCGAGGAAATAGTAGCCGTCTTCGTCCACGTAGCCGACATCGCCGGTATGCACCCAGCCGTCCTTATCGATTGTCTTGGCCGTCTTTTCCTCGTCCTTCCAGTAGCCGCTCATGGCCCGGGGGCCTTTGGCGAGAATCTCGCCGACCTCATTGGGGCCGAGCGTCTTGCCGGCGTCATCGACGACCTTCATCTGGACATCGGCCATCGGTTTACCGATGGAAGCCAGTCTCTTCAGTTTCTTCTCTTTTTCTTCCGGCGTGCCGGTGATATGGTGGTCTTCCGGCCCCAGGGAGGTAATGGTGGAGGCAGTCTCCGTCTGGCCGAAGGCATTGATAAAGCTGACGCCGGGGAACTCTTCCAGGGCTTTCCGGATAACGGGTAGGGGCATAGGGGCGGCGCCGTAGGTAATCACCCGGAGACTGCTTAAATCGTGCTTTTTGAAATTGGGATGGTCGAGGAGCTGCTTGAGCATGGTGGGCACCATCATGGCGCGGTTGGCTTTCTCCGTCTCGACTAAAGTCATCCACTCCTCCGGCTCGAACTGGCGTTCCATGATGAGAGTCCGGCCACCATATATGGCGGCCATCATTGCCTGTATGCCGGCGACGTGATAAAGCGGTACGGTGAGGATATTGCCCTCGCTGACATCGGGGTCGGCGGGAGTGACGTTCTCCAGCATGTAGCTGCTGAAGCTGGTGTGGGACAGCATCACGCCCTTGGGGAATCCGGTGGTCCCGGCGGTATACATCAGGATGGTTGTTTCATCAT
>CAZPAS010000115.1:0-6127 GCA_964584575.1 uncultured Dehalococcoidaceae bacterium
ACCATTCGGAGAGGGCGTTGACGACGGATGCGCCGACGCCGTGCAGACCGCCGGACACGGTGTATGTCTTGCCGCCGAATTTTGCCCCGGCGTGGAGCACGGTCATCACCGTCTCCAGGGCGGAGACCTTGGTGGTGGGGTGTATATCCACCGGGATACCGCGTCCGTTATCGGTCACGCTGACGGACTTGTCCGCCTTGATGGTAACGACAATCTGGTCGCAGCAGCCTGCCATGGCTTCGTCGATGGAGTTATAGGCAATCTCGTAAATCAGGTGGTGCAGTCCGCGCTGGTCGGTGCTGCCGATGTACATGCCCGGACGCCGTCTTACCGCCTCACGCCCGCCGAGTACCTGGATATCCTCGGCGGTGTATTCGCCGGCATTAAGTTTTCTGGCTTTCTTTGTTGCTGGCTTGTCCGGCATCAACGTGCCTCCGTTATTGATGGGAAAAAGCAGGAAAACAGGCGGGGACTAATAAAGGGAACAGCGTGACATGCGTAGTCCTTGGTTACTAAAAACGAGGCCGGTTGATTAACCATAAATACGCACATCCAACCAGTCTGATTATAGCACAAACTGGACGTACGGTAAAGGAAAACACAGGGTTGAATTATCACGGGAAAGGGTATTGACAAAGGCGGAAATGCCGGGTAAAATATTATATTAGCAGTCGAGGCGTTAGAGTGCTATTTTTTAAACCCCTCGTATTAGCAGTCTAACGGTAAGAGTGCCAATTAAAGTTACAACTACATTGTAAAAGCAAGGAGCAGTAAAAATGAGCAAGCTCGGCATCAGCAGGAGATGCCCGAAATGCGGCGGGAACCTGATTGTCGATAGGGACTACCACGGCTGGTACGAACAGTGCCTCCAGTGTGCTTATATGCACGACCTGGGAACTATTTATGAAAATAAAACCAGGATTACCTCGGAGAAAAAGATTCACCGGTAAAAAAACCGGCAATTAATGGGTAAGATGCCCCATTAGCTCGTTAGCCTAGCCACACGGCTAGGCTTTTTTATAAATACCAATATGAACAGAATGACGGAATAATATATAATGGGTATATAGTCTAAAATGCATATGTTGAAAGATACCTAAATTCTAAAAATTTCCTAAAAATTTCCTAAAAATTCTATGAATGTATATAGAATATTGCGTAATATATGAATGATTATGCATGTTTTGCCCTTGAAACTGGAAGACTCTAAAGTTAGAATATATTGCGAACGTTTGCAAAAAGACCTGGAGAACCGGTAAACTCCGTAATAATCCGAGACAAAATTTCCTGTCCAGGCAGTGTCTGGGATACCTGTTTCACCTGATGATATTATTTGAGGAGGGCAGCCGATAGGGTTCACGTTACTATTGACAGGGCGACGGTATTATGGCTCATACTTATATCCTTGTAGTTGATGTTGACGAGAAGGTTGTAAGCTTGCTGAAAATACACCTGTCCCGGGAAGGCTGGCATGTGCTTACCGCCAGGGACGGTGACGATGCCCTAAAGATAGCGGAAAAAGACCCACCCGACCTCGTGCTGCTGGACATGATGCTGCCCGACATGGATGGTTGTGAGGTATGCCGTCGACTTCGCCGGTGGTCACCGGTACCCATTATCGTGCTCAGCTCACGAAGCAATACCGCGGACAAGGTAAAGTGCCTGAATTTAGGCGCCGACGATTATATCACCAAGCCGTTCGGTACCGAGGAGCTTATCGCGCGTATCAGGGCGGTACTGCGACGTAACCATGTCGGCGAGACTGTGCCCATCGGGTCCAGTTATAAGTGCGGCAAGTTAAGAGTCGATTTTGTTTCGAGGCAGGTGACCTCGGACGGCAATGAAGTAAAGCTGACCCCCACGGAATATAAGTTATTGCGAGAGCTGGTTCTAAGCGTGGGACGGCCCCTCGGCTACCGTTACCTGCTGGGTAAAATCTGGGGACCGGAATATAAGACGGAGCGCGAGTATCTCCACGTCTATATCGGGCACCTGAGAGCCAAGATAGAGTCCAACATGGAAGGGGCCGCCAACATTATATGCGTGCCCGGAGTGGGGTACCGGTTCCAGTGCCTGAAGAGTGCTTGAGCCCGCTGACGTTCGTCATGCCCGGCTTGAAGAGGAAATCCCAAGGGTATTAACCCGAAGGCGGCCTGGTATCGGGAGGCGGCGGGTTTTTCATGCCGAGTCGGAACAGTTCACCGGTGTCTTTGCGCTTCCAGTTCATCGATATGCGCTGCTGGGTGGGGTGAAGCATGGTGATAGCCCCCGGTCGGGGGCATTCCTCAACACAGCCCCCGCAGTACCAGCATTCCTCCGGATAGACCACGATGGGCGGTTTTTTCTTCTCCGGGTTGGGCATCATGACATCGGTGGGGCATACTTCCACGCAGAGGTTGCAGCCGATGCACACTTCGGGGTCGAACTCCACCGCCTTGTTCGGGGTCGGCGGATTGGGCACCATATAGGCTTTATCGATCATTTTACTCATCACGTACCAGGGGATATGGTATATTTACGGGAGTGGTTTGTCAAATAGAAAAAGTACCCCTGGTGCGACTCGAACGCACGCACGCGGTTTAGGAATCTGGGTACCGCCGTGTTCTCCCGTGGTTTTACGTTCGGAGCGGTGCTGGCGTATACGCCCGGCAAAACGGGTTTTGAGTGTGAAATGCCGCCGGGTGTTGTTGGGTAATGTTGGGTGCGTTAGCTAAATGTTAGCTGGAAACGTTCGGGCTTTAACTGAGTGTATATCTCAAATCTGCGATACAACATGTTCGAGCTATCCAACAAATTACTTTTTCGTTAAGTAACATTTCAAGCTTGTGTAATTCGGTTGCATTCTTGACTGAAATAGCCACGAAAGCCACTCTTTATATCGGGTCGAAGAAACAGACCCACTGAATTCGTGTATTCTTTCACGATGTGCACTGGTTAAGCAGCGTATTACCCCTCGTAAGTATTCCACTGAATAGAATAAGCCTGCGGAGCAGGCTATTTAATAGTGGTTAAAGTACTGGTTTCAGAAGTGTTGCAGCTTTGATTATTTCAGGCTGAATAATATACCACATCAGTTCAGAACCTGGAAATAAGGCATCCTCGTTCTTAGCTTTTAACTGCTTTCTTGGGTTCTGGACTCTCATATGCTTCCTTATCTTCCTCTTCACCTGACTTTCCCTTCTTGAAGGCGCGTATTCCTTTACCCAGTGCACCGCCAACCTGGGGTAACTTCCCCACGCCGAAAATAATCAGGATAATCAGTACGATGAGTCCAATTTCCCATGGTCCCATTCGGAATGGCATCATGAATTCTCCCTAGCTCTATACTTTCCTGCTATTATAAATTTTGTACCAGCAATATCCCAGTCCCCCCTGACGATGACTGAGAAATCAAACCGTCATCGTATTATCACCTTTTCATTGTAGGTCTTTGACATGGGTGATAGCCATATGTTTTCGCTTGCGAATCAAGGTCCAGAGTATTGAATCTTTCTAAGGGCAGTAAAACTTCGTTTTCGGTCTTGCGAAGGTCTACGGCTTTTAGATAACTTTTACATTGCTCGCACACGTAAAGGCGATATTGCTCCGTATCATCTGTGAAGAATGATAGGGATTTCTGCTCCTGGTTGCCGCAGCAATGGCATACCAGCCGTTGAAACAGCCATTCGGAATCGCACCGCGAGCACACCAGCCACCTGGCACCGTATTCCTTCTCCAGATAAGCCAGGTCGGGAATGCCACCGCAAACCGGACAGTAAGCCCGGCGCCACGATTCCTGTTCGATGGAGGCGATGAGCGACCGGGCATAGCCTGCCAGGAACGGATGTAGCGTAGCCTGGATTATTGTCCGGAGGAGATTTTCACTGACGCCATCATTTATTGTCCGGGGCAGTTCTTTGCCGTCGAACCATGACTCGGCCGCTTTTTTGGTGAGGAGGCGGCCGACCCCGGGTTTCCTGAGATTTTCAGGTAACTCACCGAATAGCTGAGGGTATTTGGCGAAAACAGCCGCGACTTTAGCGAATACATCCTGTACCTTTGGCCAGTCGAGGTTAAGCTCGCTAAAGCGCAGCAGAGGCCTTCCGCTTTGCAGTCGCTTTTGAATTGTCGCATGGCTCAGGGCGGGCACATGTGCGCCGTGACTCTGCTGAGCTTTTAACTGGATTTGTAGCAGCTTCTTATAGAATTCCAAGAGGAGGGGAAGCTTCCCCTCCTCTTTTTCCTGTTTATTCAGCTTTTCAATTATCTTGCTGGCAGTATCTTTAGTCAATGAGATTATTCCTTGCCTTTGGAGACTTCGGCATACCATTTTCCGTGGTGTTTCTTGGCATACTCGGCGGATACCTTACCGCCGGTTATGGCGCTCCAGGCATCGGTCATAAGCGGATGGATGACGCCCAGATAGATGTGGACGAAGAGCATGGCGCCGCTGACGATAAAGGAGACGTCATGGATGAAAACCATCCACTGCAGCAGCGCCGGCGGTGCCGCAGTTTTGGCAAATGCCATAATCACCCCGGTGATGACGAAAAGCACACCGAAGACCAGTACTATAAGCCACCATAGCTTCTGGCCGGTGTTCATTTCGCCCTGGGGCGGCATGTCTTTCTCATCGCCCAGGAAGTAGTAGCGGGGGGCCGCTTTGAGCCAGCCGATGTCATCTTTGGTCCAGGTAAAGGCTAACTTCAATCCTCTACCCACGGACGCCGGGTTGATGATGATGTAGATGATAGGTATGACGACGAATATCACCGCCCCGATGCGGTGGATGACACGGGTCCAGCTGTCCTCGGCCAGGAAGCCCAGGCCGGGGATAAACAGTATCAGGCCGGTCAGGAACAGGAGAACGAAGGCTCCGGAGTGTATCCAGTGTAGTATCCGAATCGGTTTCCTATACTTTTCCACTTCTTTTATCATTTCTTCGCCTCCTTTTTTACATTAGCCCGGGCTACCAGCCAGTTCATTCCCAGGCCTATGATAGCCAGGCCGCCCACCGCCCAGCCGACCGGTTGGATGACGTCTTTCCAGGCAATGGTGGCGGCGGATATTTGAGGTGATTCCGGCAGCCCGTATATCGCCGGGTAATCATCGAGGACATACATAACGTGCAGACCGCCAAGCTCGTTTTCGCCGTAGAGGTTGGCATTGACCCAGCCCGCGTCTTTCAGCGTCTGGACCCTGGCTTTACCTTCTTTCAATAGAGTGGAGCGTTCGCCGAATCTTAAAGCCTTGGGCGGGCAGGTCTTGACACAGGCCGGCTCCCAGCCCTCGGCGATGCGGTCCAGTCCCTGAGTGGTGCAGAAAGTACATTTGTCCATCTTGGCGATGCCGGTGATGATGTTGCGCGTGGAGCGCGGCACGTTGAACGGGCAGGCATCGATGCAGTAACCGCAGCCGGTGCAGGTGTCTTTATTGTAGGCTACAAAGCCGAGTTCATGATGATATAGCGAGCCGTTGGGGCATACCCTGACACAACCGGCATCGGTGCAGTGCATACAGGCCTGTCGGGTAAAGAGCCAGCGTACCTTGCCACCGGCTTCAATCTCCGTAAACCTCATCTTTATCCAGGTCTGCGGGGAGAGGTCGGGGGGATTTTCATAGCTGCCCCAGTTCTTCGAGTCTACACCGTTCTCTTCGGTGGGTATTACCTCATCGTTCTCGTTCCATTGCTTACAAGCTATCTGGCAGCCCCGGCAGGCGGTACATTTTGTCGCGTCGTACAGAATTGCTTTCTCTGCCATCTTTTCCTCCTACTCTCTCTTGGTCTATGCCTTCTTGACGTTGACGAGGAAGGCTTTAAACTCCGGAATCATGGTATTGGCGTCGCCTACGTGGGGCGTAAGGCAATTGGCACTGTCCCCGGTGGATAGTCCGGTATAACCCCAGTGCCAGATAACGCCAACCTGATGTACCTTGCGTCCGTTCATCTGGAACGGTTTGAAACGCTTGGTCACCACAGCTACCACTTCGACCTTTCCGCGGGCTGATTCCACGATAACCTTGTCACCGTTGGCGATTCCCCTCTCCGCCGCCAGTTCCTCACTCATCTCGCAGAAGGGCTCCGGCTGCGCTTCGATTACCCACGGCATATTTCTCGTCATCTGCCCGCCCTGCCAGTGTTCGCAGA
>CAZPAS010000116.1:0-6109 GCA_964584575.1 uncultured Dehalococcoidaceae bacterium
GACCGGTCGTGCGACTGCGGGCGGACGTACCGCTTGCTGGAGGGCGGCATCATGGGACGCTCCGACGATATTACCAAGGTCAAGGGCGTGCTGCTCTCCCCCACGGCCATCGAGGAGGTGGTCCGGGACATACCGCAGTTGAGTAATGAATACCAGGTGGTCGTCACCAAGAAGGGCGACATCGACGATATTACGCTGAAAGTGGAAATCCTGCCCGAATACACCAAGGACGAGGAGTCAATCCGGACGGTGCTGGTGGACCAGTTGAGGGTTAAGACCAACCTGGGTTACCATATAGAGTTTCACCCGTACGAAAGCCTGCCGCGGTCCCAGACTAAATCGCGCCGGTTCCAGGACCAGAGACCCAAGCAGCATTAGGAGTAGGAAAATGGCAGAGGAATATGATATCAAGGGAATGGTAGAGAAAATCAAGGCTCTCCGGAAGAACGCCGAGGAGCTTAAGAAGATATCCGGCGGAATTCCTACCGTCGACCGTAATGTCGACCGTATACTGGCGTGCGTGAAGATGCTGGAGATATCCATCAGCGACGCGGCGGAGGTGCTGGGGAAGTAAGCCGCTCCCCCCGGTTTCGAGAGCCGGAATAGTTCCATACCCGCAGTTCGAGCGTACGACACCGTGTGCGCCGTACATTCTCGTTGTATCTACCTTCAGGATTGATTTCAGGGAGAATCCATGCAGGATTATACCGAACGATTAGGTTACGCGCCCCTCGGCAGGCTGCTTATCAAGTTGAGTCTGCCGAGTATTGCCGGCACCATCACGATGAGCCTCTATAACATCGTGGACACCTTCTGGGTCGCCAAGCTGGGGCACGAGGCTATCGCCGCGCTGACGATTGTCTTCCCCTACCAGATACTGTTTTACGCGGTGGGGGGCGGCACCGGCATCGGTATCGGCGCGCTGGTCTCGCGGCGCTTCGGCGAGAATAACCCGGATGCCGCCAACCATGTCGCCGGGCAGATATTCTTCTTGAGTGTCCTCTGGGGCATCGTTTTCATGATTGTCGCCGTTTTCTTCTCGGAAAGTCTCCTGAAGGCGTTCGGAGCCACGCCGGATATCATGGAATACAGCACCCAGTACCTGGTGATTATCTCCTACGGCGCGCCCCCGATGATCTTTATCCTGGTGATAAGCAACCTCATCCGCGGCTCCGGCGACGCCATTAAGCCGATGGTCATCATGATAACGGCGAGCGTCATCAATATCATCCTTGACCCGTTCATGATACTCGGCATCGGGCCCTTCCCGGAGATGGGGATACGCGGCGCCGCGCTGGCGACGATTATCGCCCAGTCCGTCGGGGCGGTAATCGGGCTTTACTACTTCGTCGCCCGCCGCACGACTTTCTGGATAAGGGCAAGTCACCTGCTCCCCAGCCTGCCCATCCTGCGCGATATCTACCGGGTGGGGGCGCCCACTTCCGTCATGGAACTGACGGAGAGCCTGGCGTTCGTCCTGTTCAACAAGGTGGTATCCACCTACGGGTCGATTGCCATCGCTGCGGTGGGGCTGGCGATGCGTATCTCCGACCTTGCCTTCATGCCGATTATGGGCGTTTCCAACGGGCTGCTGCCCATCGTGGGCTTCAACTTCGGCGCCCGGAACTTTAAACGGCTCTGGCGCGCGGTAAAGCTGGCGTCGGTCGGCATCTTCATGTTCCTTGCCGTCGCCACCGTATTCATAGAGATTTACACTCCCGGGCTTATCAGCATCTTCAACAAAGAAGCCGAAGTTCTCGAGGTTGCCGTGCCCTCGATGCGCATACTGCTGTCCACGATGGCGTTGATAGGCCCGACCATCATGTTCGTTACGGCATTCCAGGGTCTGTCCCGGGGAGGGACAGCGCTGATTCTTTCTCTGGTACGCCAGTTCATCGTGTTCGTGCCGATGCTGTTTCTCTTCTCCTACCTGTTCGGCTTGTACGGGGTCTGGTACTCGCTGCCTGCCTCGGATACGCTGGGTTTCGTGGTGTCGTTCGGGTTCATCTATGCGGAATACCAGCATCAGAAGAAACTGGGCAACTGGAAGGACATGACGGTAGCGGAGGGTTAGATTTATAACCCGAAAAGCCTCACCGCGTTCTGCGTGGTGATTTCCGCCAGCTCTTCCTCGCTGACGCCCTTCAACACCGCCGCCTCCCGCAGCGAACGTAAAACGTCCGCCGGACTGGACGTAAACTCGTTTTCTGTCCCTCTCTGGTAGACCACCGGGCAGTCCGTCTCCAGGAGCATTCTCTCCAGCGGAGCTTCCTTCACGGCGCGGCGGTGTTCCTCGTGGTATTCCACGGCGGGCGTCACGGATATGTAATAACCGTTCTCAATGATGTCCCTTAGCACGCTGGACGTCCCCGTGTACCAGTGGAAGACCGCCTTTTCCAGTCCCGCGTTAACCACCGCGTCATAGGCGTCCCGCCAGGCGTAGCGGGAATGGATGGACGCCGGTTTGTCATGCGTTTTGGCTATCTGTAAAATCTCGCCCAGCACCCGCTTCTGTAGTTCTTTGTCCGCCACCGCCCTTACGCGCTTATGGTAGTCCAGCCCCACCTCCCCTATCGCCACCACCTCATGGATATGAGCCTTGATGAACTCCAGGTTCGCGTCAATGTCCGCTTCCTTAATGAACCAGGGGTGCCACCCGAGCGCCGGATAAACGAATTTCTCGTGCCGGGCCGCCAGTTCCAGGACCTTGCGATTCGACTCCAAATCCGAGCCGACGGACACTATCGCCGCCAGCCCGGCTTCTCCGGCGTCGGCCAGGACCTGTTCAATATCTTCTATTTCGTCCAGGTGGGCGTGGGTATCGATTAACTGGTACATTTTTCTAAGAAAACACCGCCGAGGGTTTTTCCTGGAACGGGTGCGTCCGCAGCACCAGCGAGTAGAGGAACGGATAGGTGGCTTTCAAATGCTGGACATAGTCCAGCCACTCGCTGGTAAGGTGGTCGTACATGCGCTCGATGTCCACGGAAAGGTGCTCCAGGTCCTCTTTCGGCAGGTCCTTCAAAGCCGGGCGTGCCTCCAGCTCCTCGTCGAGGTGGGTGGTCGCCCAGAGCAGGTCGGTAAAGCGGTCGTGCTCCAGCAGGTTCGGATTTTCCAGCAGCGTCAACAGGTACAGTCTTTTCCCGGAAAGGTACGCCTTTAACTCCTCCAGGTCAATCCTGTCGATGTCGACGTCCGCCTTAAGGTTATAGGCATAGGCGCTGGCTTGCCGGAACTCTTTATCTGCCCAGTCCTTGGTAACGTTCAGGTGCCGGGCGATTTCCTCCCAGTTTTCAAAGTATTTTATAAGGTCGGACAGGAGGTAGTTGCCGACCTCGCTGAAAAACGCCCCGATGACCATGTTCAGCTTATGCAGCATCGCCTGTTTTTCACGCCGCGCCAGGATGCGCTCGATGACGATAACGACGATGAATACCTCCAGCGGCAGAAACGCGAAGTCGCCGAGCAGGTAGATGAAGATATGGTGCGGGTCGCGGAATATCAGGTAATGGATGCCGTAGAACAGCGCGGAAGCCGCCAAGAAAAAAGCAGCGACGAATATAAAAATTCGATAACCTTTCATCGTTTACCCCCGGGTATTTTACACTCCGCTTTAATAGTATCACATCGGCACGCATTGATATAACCGCCGTCATGTGGTTATTGACGCGTTGTGCTATAATGCTCTATTTAGCGAGGGATATTATTTTATAAGGAGGCGGCTATGGATAAGTCAATAATAATCATCGGAGGAGGGCTCTCAGGACTGGCGACGGGGTGCTATGGGCAGATGAACGGATATAAAACGCAAATCTTTGAAATGCATAAGATAGCCGGCGGCGTCTGCACCGGCTGGGAGCGCAAGGGCTATACCATCGACGGCGCCATGAACTGGCTGGTGGGCACCAATCCAAAGAATAGCTTTTATAAATTCTGGGAGGAACTCGGTGCGGCACCGGGGTGGAAAATTCATAACCACGAACTGTATACATGCTTTGAAGACAAAGATGGTAAGGCCTTTTACATTTATTGTGATGCCGACCGCTTCGAGCGGTATTTACTGGAGCTTTCCCCGCAGGATAAAGACATTATCAGGGAATTTACTAACGGGATACGCTCTTTCGCTCGTACCGATATGCCTGCTGATAAACCGGCCGAGCTTTATAACTGGCTGGATAAAATCGGCTCGGTAAGAATGTTGCCCCTGTTAAGGCTTATGAAAAAATGGACGAAGATATCCACCGGCGATTTTTGTAAACGCTTTAAAAACCCCTATCTCCGCCGGACGCTGACGTCCGCCTTCGGCAGCGACCAGTGGCCTATGATGATGATCCTCTTTATGCTTGGCTACCAGCACGCTAAATCCGCCGGTTATGTCATCGGCGGCGCCCTTGAACTTGCCCGTTTTCTTGAAGAACGCTACCGTGCCCTGGGCGGAGAAATCATTTTCAAAGCCAGAGTGGATAAAATACTGGTGGAGAACGACAAAGCCGTCGGCATAAAACTGGCTGACGGCACGGAACATCGCGCCGACTGGGTGGTTTCCGCCGCTGATGGTCATACGACCATTTTTGACATGCTCGGGGGGAAATATATCGACGATACTATTAAAAATCGATATGACAATCCCAACCTTTTCTCACCTCTGGTGTACGTAGGACTGGGCGTAGCAGACCGCTGTGAACAGATTCCTCCCGCCGTATCCGGCCTGTCCTTCCCACTTGAGACTCCCATCAACATTGCCGGCAAGGAACACGACAGGCTGGGGATGCTTACTTACACCTACGACCCTTCACTGGCGCCGGAAGGGAAAACCGTGCTGAAAGTCCAGTTCGAGACCGACTATGACTACTGGGAAAAACTGTACCAAGAACCCGAACGTTATAAAGCGGAAAAAGAACGCATCGCCGACGAGGTCATTGCCGCACTCGATAAGCGTTTTCCCGGATTGGCGAAACAGGTAGAAATGCGCGACGTCGCCACCCCGATGACCTGGGTACGGTATACCGGCAACTGGCGCGGCAGCTACGAGGGATGGATGGTCAGTGCCGAGACTTTTACATCATCGATGCGTAAGACCCTCCCCGGGCTGGACAATTTTTACATGGCGGGGCAGTGGGTCAACCCGGGCGGCGGTATGCCCACGGCAGCTATGTCGGGCAGGCAGACGATGCAGCTAATCTGCCATCAGGACAAAAGGAAATTCATCACCAGCAAACCGTAGCTTGCGTTTATGCCCTGATTATTGTTCAATAAAGCGTGACCAGCGTTACCATGTTCACCGGCAAGGGCGGCGTGGGCAAGACCACTTGTTCAGCCGCCACGGCGCTGCATTACGCCGCCTCGGGGCCGACTCTGGTAATCTCCACCGACGCCACGCCTTCGCTGTCGCACATCTTCGAGTTATCCGGCACGAAAAAGCCCGCTTCTCTCCCCCCTAACCTTACCGTCAGGGAAATCGGCGAGCGGGAAATCAAGGAGATGTGGGACGCCAAATTCGGCAAAGAAGTTTATGAAGTCTTTTCGGCGTTCGTGGACATCGACTACGAATCCTTCGTGGAGTTCATGACCGCGGTGCTGCCGGGGCTGGGCGAAGAGTTCATGATTGACTACATCAGAGAGATGTCCCGCCAGGGCGCTTACGAAAACATCGTCTGGGACACGGCGCCGCTGGGACAGACCCTCGGCTTGCTGGAAACCCCCGCCCTGCTGGGCAACCACCTCAAGATGGCGCCGCGGATTTACTCGAAGCTGAAACTCGGCAGTAAAAGCCGGGAGCCGGTGCTGGACATCCTGAAACGCTGGGAGGAGCTTTCCGCCGCTAACATGGACTTCCTGCGCGACGACGTCCGTTTCATCATGGTCACCATACCGGAGGCGCTGGCGGTCGAGCAGCTCGTAGGCACGTTCCGCGAGCTGGGTAAATACGGGCTTGCCGTCGGGCGGATAATCGTTAATAATGTGGTCGGGACGGAAGAATCGCCGTTCTTACGCATGAAGGCCCGGGAGCAGCGGCAGTACCTGGAGCACATTTATGGAAAGTACAGCGGTCTGGAGATAACTGAAATCCCCATGTTCCCGCAGGAGGTCAGGGGACTTCAAAGGCTGG
>CAZPAS010000117.1:0-6076 GCA_964584575.1 uncultured Dehalococcoidaceae bacterium
ATCTCGGAGTCGGTAAAGAGATACGTCTCCCCTCCCATGACCCAGCCCTCCGGCAGGGACCCCTGCACCAGCGCCAGCGCGCCGGGACCGGGTACTTCACTGACCTCCTCGACGGGCGCGGCGACTATATCCTCCTCGGCGAGAAGCTCGGAGAGACGACTCGCCTGATGGCTGACGATGACGATACGTTTCTGCTGACCCTTAAGCTCAGCGACCTTTTTCAGGAAAACCGGCAGTTTGCCGGTATAGGCAGGCGCGGAGATGAAGTCCAGCCCCTCTTCCATACCCCAAGCCGCCAGTTCCAGCTTCCGCCGGTCAGCGATTTTCGGCGCAATCTCCTCCCAGGCCAAGTAAGGACGGGGGAAATTGCGGGGCAGTTCTCCCCTTTCCAGTTTCTCCGCGCGTAGTTGTTCTGCTTCAGCATCGAAATCAGCGGTGGTCTGCTCTATGTTGGAAGGCTCGTCAAGTACAAGCAAGGTATCGACGGGCAGATAGTCCAGGAGGCAGCCATCGTTGAACAGCGGCGCGTAGAACTGCGCCTCCCGCGTTAATTGCCCGTCCAGCATCATTTCCGTATCACGCCGGAACTGCTGCTTTATCTCGGCGGTGCAGCCGGCAAGGTCGAGTCGGTTCAGCGTTTCCTCCAGGGTTATCCTGTCCATCCTGCGGGGAGCCAGCAGTTCCGCCGCCGGACCGATGACTACCGTGGGCACCACCTCTACGGAACGCTGGGTGGCGGGTTCGAAGCTGCGGATACCGTCGATGGTATCCCCGAAGAACTCCAGGCGGACAGGCATTTCAAGGGTGGGGGGATAGATGTCTATGATGCCGCCGCGATGACTCACCGCGCCCGGCAATTCCACCACATTCTCCGTCCGGTAGCCCATGACTTCCAGCTTGCCCAGAAGGTCGAAAGGTGGTATCTCCATACCAAGCTTTACGGTGAAACAGGCAGAAACGAAGTCATCGTGGGGAGTCGTCTTCGAAATGAGAGCCGCAGCCGAGGCTACGACGAGAGGCGGGTCAACATCCTCACCGGTCAGCGCCGAGAGCACCTGTATCCGCTCAATCTCGGTGTTCGTGTCCGGGGCAAGTCGCTCGTAGGGGAGGACATCCGGCTCGGGGAATAACTTTACCTGCCCGTAATGGCACCAGCTGGTAAGCTGCTCGTGGAGTTTCCTGGCATTCTCCGGCTGGGACGTGACCAGCAGTACCGGTATCCGCAGGTCTTCATACAATGCCGCTGTCAGGTAAGGTTTAGCAGCGTCCAGCGCCACAACCGTGACATCGTTTTTAGATTTCAACTCATCGAAAAGCTTGATATAGGCGGGTGAAGAATCGATTAGTTTTAGCAATTTTCCGAGTGCGGACAATATATACCCCCAAACACCTCTAGGGCTCGTCCTTCTCTGAAGGACCAGCCCTTTCTTGAATTTTAACATATATTTATTGTGAATAAATACAAATTGCCGCGACTTTTCTTTTTTCTACCTCACCCCCTTAATCCCCCTCTCCTGACGAGGTGTCACAGGAGAGGGGGAATTTATAGAAAGAGGGGCCTCGCCCCTCTTAAACACCCGATTGGCGGATTGATAAAAGAGAGGAAGAAAAAGGTCTAGGTTTGTTTCCTGACAGCCAGCGTGACTGCCAGAGCTATGACCATGACGGCGGCGCTCAGTATCAGACCGCGTTCCACTCCCATCATGCTCCCCACCCAGCCTATCACCGGCGCCCCGACGGCTACCCCGGCGGTAAGCAGGGCGTGGAAAACCCCGGTGCCCAGTCCGCGTTCTCCGGGGTCGGTATGGTCGGCGACCATTGCCGAGACCGACGGAAAAATCATGCCGTAGGCGACGCCGTACAAAGCCATGACGGCTATCAACAGCGGTAAGGCAGTCATCCAGGGCAGCAGTACCAGGGCAACGATACCCAGAGCCAGTCCGGCTATCGCCAACCCCGACCTGCCGAAACGGTCGGAGAGATTCCCCACCGGTATCTGTAAAATGATGAACAGCACGGCAAATACCGCCAGTAATATACCCATGTGAAATGCTTCCATGCCGCGGTCCTTAAGGTATAACGGCAACAGCGTCACCACGCCGCCGAAGGAAAAATACTGCGCGAATATCGTGCAGTAAGGGCTGATAAGCCCTTTTCTCCGTAATAATTCCTTTGCCTTCCGCCAGCCTTCTCCGGCGGAGGTTTTCGGTACAGTCTCATCGCGGCTTTTTGTTCCCGGAAGCAACAGCGCCAGTGCCGCGCCGATAATCAGCAGCCCTCCGCCCAGCCAGAAGACCACCTTATATCCCAGTCTGGAAGCGATAAATCCGCTTAAGCCATACCCCACGAGGGTCGCCGCGGCAAGGGACATGCCGTAGACGGCCATCGCCCGCCCCCGCCTCTCCTCACCACCGTGATAGGCGATGGCGGACATCGTGGCAGGTCCTACCATGCCGCCAGTTATCCCGTGGAACGCCCGCACCAGCGCCAGGTGGAACGGCAAACGGCAGAGCGTATACAGAAACATACTTACGGCATCACCGATGAGTCCCGCTACCAGCGGCAGCCGGTAGCCGACCCTGTCCACCAGCCTCCCTAAGAAAACATTGGCAGGGGTATTGATAATGGAATACAGCCCGACGATAAGCCCCACGATACCGATGCCCGCCCCGAGTTCGTAAGCGTACAGCGCCATTATCGGGATTAACAGGTGCGTATCGAGAAAACCGATAAAGGTTACAAAAGAGATAACCGGCAGGATATTTTTAGTCCGGGGACTGGCTGTTTTGTTCATCCGTGACAACAGCATCAGAATACACCACAATCGGCGTCTTGTTCAACCCGCCGCACCTTGCTATAATGGAACAAACCATTGATAAGATATTAGTATGATTAGAAACAGCAAAAAGATAGAATCGACGGAGTTGCGTTACAGGCGCATCGTCGTCAAGCTGGGCACACGCCTGCTTACCGGCGGCAGTGAAAGGCTGGACCGCGATATCATGTCGCGACTGGTCAGCCAGATGGCGCAGCTGCACGCAAAAGGGGCGGAGACCGTTCTAGTTTCTTCGGGGGCGATTGCCTCGGGGCGCTACAAGCTGGGCCTGTCCAGGAAAATCAGGGGCATCCCTTATAAACAGGTGCTGGCATCCGTGGGACAGAGTCGGCTGATGAATATCTACGAACGGCTCTTCGAACAGCACGATATTACCGTGGCGCAGGCTTTGCTGACCAAGGCAGACCTTTCCGACCGCGCCGGATATCTCAACGCCCGCAATACCCTGCTGGCGCTGCTGGAACTCGGCGTTATCGCCATCGTTAACGAAAACGACGTTATATCCATCGACGAGATTAAGGAAGCCAAGTTCGGCGACAACGATAATCTTTCCGCGATGGTCGCCAACCTGGTGGACGCCGACCTGCTGATGATACTGACGGATATCGGGGGACTATACACCACCGACCCCACGAAAAATTCTAATGCGGAGCTCGTGCCCCTCGTGACGAAGATAGACGCGAGCATCAGGAAGCTGGGAACCGTCACCGGCAGCGCCCTGGGCACGGGAGGCATGGTCACCAAGATAGAAGCCGCCGCGCTGGCGACGTCCTCCGGAGTGGACGTGATAATCGCCGACGGTCACGAACCCGACGTTATTACGCGGCTGGCTGCCGGCGAGTCCATCGGCACCCGTTTCCTGCCCACCACCACCAACCTGGAAAGCCGCGAGCGCTGGATGCTCTCCGGACTCAGCACCAGGGGCAAACTAATCGTTGATACCGGCGCCGCTACGGCGCTCATGAAGCAAAATCGCAGCCTGCTTTCTGCCGGCATCGATACGGTGGAAGGCAAGTTCAACCGCGGCGACATCGTCGCGATATACGATACCGAGGGAAATCATCTCGGCTGTGGTATCACCAACTACAGCTCTGGCGATATCGGCATCATTAAAGGGTCCCATTCCACCAAGATAGCCAGTTTATTAAGCTTTGACTATGGCCCGGAGGTGGTGCACCGGAACAATCTAGCATTATTGGAAAGGGAGGAACCAAGTGGCCACAGGCAGACTGTACCAGTCAAATGACGAGAAGCTTATAGCCGTAGTAAACTATCAATTTCAACATGAATCGGAGACCCGGTGGTGGGGTGAGCTTACCCTGGTGGACTACGTCCGCATCAAGGACGGCAGCGGTTACCTGCTGGAACTGGAGGACGGCCGCCGTTCCAAGTGTTCGCTGAAAAAGAGGGTGAACCGGGCGGTCACCAGCCTACCACCCCGCTATGTCTACCATTTCAGCGGCAGCGGCCAGTTCGATTACTAGGCGAGGGGATAAAAGGGGATGGCGCCGGAATTCATATGCAGATTCTCAGGGGCAAGGGCAAGCTATACGACAGCAGCGAAAATTTCTTGGATGATGTCACTTATGAAATTCACCTCAAGTCCAACCAACCCGCCAGACCGTTATGGTGGGGAGAGATTGTTCCCCATAAAGATATAATGCCTGTGGGCAACTATATAATCGAGCTGGAAGACGGCCGCCGAGGGACCTGCATCATCAGGATGAACACCTATTCTTCATTCGGACTCGTAACCGACAGCTTCTCCGTGGAAGGAACCAGCCCGATTAAACACTAAAAGGAAATAAGCCATGACATCGGCAATTGACAATCTAACAGCCAAGGGAAGAGCCGCCAAGGCATCCACTCACCGGCTGGCGTACCTTTCCACGGAAATTAAGAACAAAGCTCTACTCAATATCGCCGCAGAGCTGATCGCTGGTAAAGATGGGATACTCGCCGCCAATAAAAAGGACTATGAAGCCGCTAAAGCCTCCGGCATGGGCGCTGCCCTGCTGGACAGGCTCATGCTGGACGAGAGCCGGCTCCAGGCAATAGCGGCGGACACGCAAGCCGTCGCGGCTCTGGCCGACCCCATTGGTGAGACGTACGAGGTGCGTACCCTGCCCAACGGACTGAAAATCGGCAAGCGGAGGGTCCCGCTGGGGGTTATCGCCGCCATCTACGAGAGCCGCCCTAACGTGACCGTGGACATCTCCGCCCTCTGCCTGAAGTCCGGCAACGCGGTTATCCTCCGCGGGGGCAAGGAGACGATTAACTCCAATCTTGCCATAGTAAAAGTTATACAGGAAGCGTGTAACAAAGCGGGTATGCCCGACGGCTGCGTACAGTTCATCGACAATACCGACCGCTCTCTGGTGGACCACCTGCTCAAGATGAACGATGTCATCGACCTGATTATCCCGAGGGGCGGGGCGGGGCTGATAAATTACGTACGGGAGAACGCCGCCATGGCAGTGGTCGCCGGGGGAATCGGCGTGTGCCATACCTACGTGGACAAGACTGCCGATATCGATAATGCCGTGGCGATTGTCTATAACGCCAAGGTGCAGCGTCCCACGGTCTGCAACGCCCTCGATACGGTGCTCGTTCATGCCGATATTGCCAAAGCTTACCTGCCGAAGATGGCAAAAGAGCTGAACAAAGCGGGCGTGGAACTGCATTGCGACGAACGTTCACTAGCAATCCTCAAGGAGGATAAGTCGGTGAAACTCGTCCCCGCCACCGATGACGACTGGGGCAAGGAATTCCTGGCGCTGGTGGCGGCGGTCAAGGTGGTGGACTCGCTGGACGGTGCGCTGGAGCATATCCAGAAATATACTTCGGGGCATTCCGAGGCTATCCTAACGGGGGACGACAGCGCTGCCGAACGATTTCTCAACGAGGTGGACGCCGCCTGCGTATACGTCAACGCCAGCACGCGCTTTACGGACGGGAGTCAGTTCGGGCTGGGGGCGGAAGTGGGCATCAGCACGCAGAAAATGCACGCTCGCGGTCCCCTGGGCCTGAAGGAGCTGACGACCTACAAGTGGATTATCCGAGGCACGGGACAGGTAAGACCGTAAGGTTAATTTGGTGGCGGTTACTTTCTTTCATTATCCTGGGCATTGATTCTATTTACCTCACCCCCTGACCCCCTTTCCAATCAGAAGCACTAAATTTATTCGATAATTCATTTAATTGGAGAGGGGGAGAAATGCTGAGAGGGGGCTGCGCCCC
>CAZPAS010000118.1:0-6045 GCA_964584575.1 uncultured Dehalococcoidaceae bacterium
ATATGAATGCGCACCGCTGAATCATCGCCGACGACAATCAGCGATTCGCCTTTCTTGAGCAGCCTCTTCTTGATAATCTCCGGCTCCAGCTTTTCACCCTTGAGCAGGAACTCGGTGCAGTAGCCGTAGGGCACTTCATCGATGGCTATTGATTGCGGCTGCGAGACGACATGCGGCAGGTCGCTGACGATTATCTGGGGCTTGCGCAGGCGCATGAGTTCCGTCTCTCCCCGGAGGTAACGCAGCGCGCCTTCTAAAATCGTGTAAACGCCCTGTCCTCCGGCATCGACTACCCCGGCGTCCAGCAGTACCTTGAGCAGCTTGGGCGTATTGGCGACGGATTCCGCCGCGGCGTTCACCGTGGCTTCCATGACGGTAATTATGTCCTCGTTGCCGGCGTCCACCTCTGCCTGGGCGGCCGCCGCCGCGTCCTTCATTACCGTCAGCATGGTGCCTTCCACCGGATTGCTGACCCCTTTATAGGCAATCTGCGCCGACTGCTGAAATGCCGCGGCAAGGTCGGCGGCGGTAAAGTCCTCTTTTTCTTCCAGTCCCTGTGCCAGTCCCCGCCATATCTGGGAGAGGATAACGCCGCTGTTGCCGCGCGCCCCCATCAGGGCGCCACGCGCCATGGCGTGGGCGATACCGGCGGCGGAGTGGTCGGGGGCGCGGTATGCCTCGTCCATCGTCGAGCGCATGGTCAGCATCATATTCGTCCCGGTATCGCCGTCCGGTACCGGGAATACGTTCAATGCATCGATTTCCGCGGAGCTTTTCTCCAGCCAGGAAGCAGCCGCCGAGAACATGTCTCTCAGTTCCTGCCCGGCTACGGTTTTGGTCTCACTCATATATCACCATCCTTGCCAGACTGATTATGCAGGTCCCCCACCAAGGATGCACTTCTTGCTAATCTTGATGCACTATGTTACTATGTATTAGTAAATATTGCAATAGCCCTCCCGGTATCAAAGGAGTCTCAATTGAAGTGCGATTTATGCGGGAAAACACCTCAGTTCGGTCATAATGTCAGTCATTCCAAGCGCCACACCAACCGGCGCTGGACGCCCAATATCCATCCCGCTACTGTTTATATCGACGGTAAGCCGAAGAAAATGAACCTGTGCACCCGGTGCCTGCGTACCCAGCAAAAACTCGCCAGCGCCTAATGACCTCTCCGCCGTTATCCCTTCCCTACCATTCTGCGTGCCTTTGTCAGGGCCTGTTTGACGCGTTTTGGCGCCGTCCCGCCGGCAACGTCCCTGGCTGCCAGCGACGACTTGATACTGATTTTACGTACATCCTCGCCGAATAACGGCGAGGATTTTTTGTATTCATTTATACTAAGTTCCGCGAATGATTTTCCTTTTTCCGCAGCGTAGCTTACCAGCTTGCCGACGATTTCATGGGCGCTGCGGAATGACTCGCCTTTCTTTACCAGGTAGTCGGCTAGGTCTGTCGCCAGGATATAGCCGCGTTCCACAGCTTTGACCGCATTGTCCGCCTTCACTTTCAGCGTCCGCACCATGCCCGCCATGACCCCCAGCGTGGATATCAGCGTGTCCACCGCGTCGAATAATCCCTCTTTATCCTCCTGCATATCGCTGTTATAGGCAAGCGGCAGTCCCTTCATCGTCGTCAGGAGGGCCATCAGGCTGCCGTAGACCCGCCCCGTCTTGCCTCGCGCCAGTTCGGCGACGTCCGGGTTCTTTTTCTGGGGCATGATACTGCTGCCGGTAGCGTACGCATCGTCGAGCTCAATGAAGTCGAACTCCGCCGAAGCCCACAATGCTATCTCCTCGGCGAGCCGTGAAACGTGCATCATGCAGATAGACGCCGCCGCCTCGTACTCAAGGATATAGTCACGGTCGGACACGGCGTCCAGGCTGTTCCGGCTTACCTCATTGAACCCGAGTTCTTTAGCCAGGAACTCCCTGTCGATATCATACGCGACCCCCGCCAGCGCCCCGCTGCCCAGCGGCATCACGTCGACCCGCTTCAGACAGTCATTGAATCGTTCGCTATCGCGCCGGAGCATCTCGAAGTAGGCCAGCAGGTGATGCGCCAGCAGGACGGGCTGCGCTACTTGCAGGTGGGTATAACCAGGCACTACTACGTCTATGTTTGTTTCTGCCTGGTCGAGTAACGCCCGCTGTAATATCTTAATCTCGTTGAGGGTATCGGCAATCGCTTCCTTGGTAAAGAGCCGCGTGTCCAGCGCCACCTGGTCGTTGCGCGAGCGGGCGGTATGCAGCTTGCGTCCCGCCTCCCCGATTTTCTCGATAAGGCGGGACTCTATGGCCATGTGGATGTCTTCCTGTTCCGACTTGAACTGGAACTTGCCCTTCTCTATCTCCGCCTGGATGTCTTCCAGTCCGGCGGTGATTTTAGAGGCTTCTTCGTCGGAAATGATGCCCTGTCTGGCAAGCATCTTGGCGTGGACTATGCTGCCGGCGATGTCGTGCCGGTACAGTCTGCGGTCGAAGGGAAGCGAGGCGGTGTAGTTTGCTACCGCTCTGTCAGCCGGTTTGCTGAACCTTCCCCTGATATGACTCATATTATTCTACCTCTGTCTCGTCCTGCCCCACGATGCTTAAGGGTCCTTCTTCATCCCCCAGTAGCTGTATCTGCGCCTGCGTCTTGACCGGCAGCCCCCAGAGGTGTATGAACCCCTCGGCGGCTTTCTGGTCGAACTTGTCGCCCTTATCATAGGTCGCCAGCGCCAGGTTGTAAAGCGACCACGGGGACTTGCGCCCCACCACGGTCGCCTGCCCCTTGAACAGCTTCAGCCTGACCGTGCCGGTAACGTATCGCTGGGAACTGATTATGTAAGAGGAAAGGTCGCGGTTGAGCTGGCTGAACCAGAATCCGTTATAAATGAGGTCGGCCATTTCCGTTTCAACTTTCTGCTTGAACCGCAGCTGGTCTTTGGACATGGTCATGTCTTCCAGCGCTTCGTGGGCTTTAATGAGGGCGACTGCCGCCGGGGCCTCGTAGATTTCACGCGACTTTATCCCGACGACCCGGTTTTCTATCATATCGATTCTGCCGATGCCGTGCTTGCCGGCGACTTCGTTCATTTTCTCGATGAGGGCAAGCCCTGCCATCTCCTTGCCGTCGACGGCCACCGGTATCCCCTTCTCGAACCCTATTTCCACGTACTGCGGCTTGTCCGGGGCGTCCTCCGGCGACTTCGTCCATTTATAAGCATCGTCCGGCGGTTCCGCCCAGGCGTCCTCTATCACGCCGCACTCGATTGCCCGCCCCCATATGCATTCGTCGATGGAATACGGGCTTGAAGCGGTGATGGGCACGGGTATACCGTGTTTCTCGGCGTACTTAATCGTCTCGTCGCGCGTCATGCCCCACTCGCGGGCGGGGGCAAGAATTTTCATATCTGGCGCCAGGGCGTTGATGCCCACCTCGAACCTTACCTGGTCGTTCCCTTTGCCCGTGCAGCCGTGGGCTATCGCCACCGCTCCTTCGGCAACCGCCGTGTCCACCAGCAGCTTCGCCATAAGCGGTCGCCCCAGGGCCGTCGCCAGCGGGTACTGCCCCTCGTAGAGGGCGTTCGCCTGCAGAGCCGGGAAGAGGAAATACTTCACCAGCAGTTCCTTGCCGTCGATTACCAGCGCCTTGACGGCGCCGACATCCAGCGCCTTCTTTTTCACTGCCGAGAAGTCCTTCTCGTTGCCAACATCTATGGTTACGGCGATGACGTCCAGGTTATATTTCTCGTGCAGCCATTTGATGGCCACCGAGGTGTCCACGCCGCCGCTGTATGCCAGTACAACCTTATCCGTCACTATCTTCCTCCCTTACAGAGGCTATTGGTCTTTCTCTCCGAAATTCTTGTCCAGGAAATCGACGACCTCCGAACAGACACCCGGATACTGCCACGAATAGTCGTGACCGGGCGCCTTCAGCCAGCTTAAAATATTGCCCGGATTGTCGTCCGGGGAAGTCAGCCCGAACCACCCCTTGACGGTAGCCCATATCATGGCGGGAACGTTACCGTAGCTGAAAGTATCGATGCCTTTCCCGTTGCTGTTCATCAGCAGCGTCCGCTCCCTTTCGGTGGGCTTATGCCAGAAAGGCGTGCCCGTCTGGATGCTGTAGACCCGGATCTCGTCTTTCAGTATACCCATCGTCTTATCGGATATTACCGTACCGGTGCTCTCGCCCGCGACGATAATCCGCAGGTCGGGGAGATGTTCGGTGAGGAACTCAACCCGCCAGGCAAGGTCTTTTGCCTTGTGAGGGTAGCGGGTAGCCGCTTCGTAAAATTCCTGAAGACAGCCCGTCATGCCGCCGCTGGTGCGCCGGTAGTTCAATACCTCGGAATTATACCCCTGATTCGCCAGCTGGGTTTTTATACCGTCGAGAATACTGGCCCAGCCCGGTGTTTCATTCGTGAGGTTCCATCCCCAGCCGCCCGAATTGAAGATAATGACGACGTCCAGGTCTTTAACCTCGTTGTACATCGCCACCAGCTGGTCGACGAAGTTCTGAATGTTCTCCTGCCCCTTCCCTATCAGTTCACCGGCGAGTTCTGCGGCGTCGTCGATTACCGTTTGCGGCACGGAAGAATAATCACATTCAGTCAAGGGGGGTTCCTGTATCCCAATGTCTCTAGCCATTCCGACCTCTGAATCAAAAATAGTCAGCCAGACAATGGCAAGCAGGGGAACCGCCAACAGCAGTGCCAGAATCCCCAGGCTGCCGATTTTTTTAAACATTACCGTCTCTTTACCGACTTCATTTTAACAATAATTACGCAACAATGCCAGAAAATACCTCGTCCAGTATCCCGATAGCCGCGTCAATCTCTTTATTTCCGGCAATCAGCGGGGGCAACAGGCGGACGGCATTAGGCTTGAGCTTATTTATCAGCAGCCCTTTCTCCAGGCATGCCATCAATACGTCTTGCGCCATGTCTTTATTCAGCTCGATAGCCACCAGGAATCCCCGACCCCGCACGTCGGTGATGAAGGGGTACTTGTTTTTCAGCCCCTCCAGCTTGTCCATGAGGTATTGCCCCACCTTCTTTACGTTGCCGGGAATATCGTTATCGATTACGTACTGCAGGACAGCACAGGCGACGGCGCTGGTGACCGGGTTCCCCCCGAACGTGGAATTATGGTCGCCGGGGACGAATACGGCGGCTCTCTCCTTGGCGAGCACCGCCCCGATGGGTATGCCGCCACCCAGCCCCTTCGCCAGCGTCATGATATCCGGTTCTACCCCGTATAACTGGTAGCCGAACAGCGCCCCGAGACGGCCTATGCCCGTCTGGACCTCGTCCAGTATCAGCAGGATGCCCTTGCTGTCACACCAGTCTCTTACCTTTTGCAGGAAATCTTCATCGGCGAGGTTGACGCCCCCCTCCGCCTGTATCGACTCCAGCATCACGGCGCACGTCTTCTCCGTGGTCGCCGACTTAATAGCTTCGATATCGTTATTTGCCACGTTGATAAAACCTTCCGGTAGCGGCACGTAGGGCTTGTGCATATACGGCTGTCCGCTGGCGGCAGTCAGCGCCAGGGAGCGACCGTGAAACGAATTCACCGTCGTAATCACTTCGTAGGCGCCGTTCAGGTGCAGGTGACCGTAGCGGCGCGCCAGCTTGACCGCGCCCTCGTTGGCTTCCAGCCCGCTGTTGCATACGAAGACCTTGTCCATGCAGCTGTTTTCCACGAGCAGCTGCGCCAGCTTTATCTGCGGGACGGTATAATACCAGTTGGAAGTCTGCACGAGGATACGCCCCTGCTCGTTCAGGGTCTTGATAACCACCGGGTGACAGTGCCCCAGGCAGTTGACCGCCAGCCCGTTAACGAAGTCCAGGTACTCTTTTCCCTTGTCGTCCCAGACGCGCACGCCTTTACCGCGTACCAGTGTCACCGGCACCCGTACCGTCGTCTGCATGTAGTATTCACTTTCCAGTTTCTGCCAGTCGGTCATTTCCCTACCTTTTAAGTATCAAGTATCAAATCTCAAGTATTAAACCTCCCCTATCCCCCTTGCCCCTTGTTACTTGTTACTTATATA
>CAZPAS010000119.1:0-5857 GCA_964584575.1 uncultured Dehalococcoidaceae bacterium
CGCTTAATATTTTTAGAATGGATATCATTTGCCTTTCTGAATCTGATCCGATAGCTTGTTCCATTAGCAGCCTCTTTTAGCCAATCCTTAACTACTGTAATATTTGTATTTCGAAATTGGTGACGGGTAATCTCCCCTAGAAAAAAAGCCGAGGGGCATCCGTTAATCCTTCCTTTTCTTTTTCCCCGGATTACATCCGTGCCATCAAGGTCGGGCATTTTTATCTTAGAGCTTTCACCCCGGCATAACGCCCGCAGTTAAAGCCTTCACCTAACCTACACCAGGCGCAGCTGTCCGGCACTTCTTCCGTTATCATAAGCTGTGATTCGCATTTCCCACAGAGGTATTCCTCACCGGGTTTCATGGGGCCGTCACACGGTGGAATAGTCATCGGACAGAGCTGGATACAGTAATCACACCCTTTGCAGAACTCCTCGCGCATATTGAGGGGTCTTTCCACATGACGGTCCTTCCCCCGTCCGACAAAGCCGAGGGCGTTGGCATGCCATAGCTCCGAGCAGGCGCGGACACAGCGTCCGCACAAAACGCAGTCGCTGTTCCTGAAGGGATAGCGTACTTCCTTGACGCCGCAGCGGACGGCAATATCCTGGATGGCGCGGGAATTCGGGGCCTCAGCCACCAGCAACTCGGCGATATTATGGCGGAGTCTCTTGATTTTATCCGTGTTCGTCCTGATTACCATGCCCTCCTGCACTTTCAACGTACAGGAGGTAGTCACCTGAGAGCGACCGTTGGTAATGTTCTCGACGATACACAGTCTACAGGCACCGATGTCCGAGAGTCCCGGCACGTGGCACAGGTGGGGAATACAGATGCCGTATTCTATCGCCACCTCAAGTACGCTGGAACCTTTGGGGGCTTTAATAATCGCACCATCGATATTAACGTTTACGTAATGCAACATGTTTCACCTCGTTACCTGACCAGGATAGCCTCGTGTTTACACTCGCTACGGCAAATGCCGCATTTCTGGCATAACTCGGGATTAATTACGTGCGGTTCCTTCTTCTCGCCGCTTATAGCGTCGTGTATGCAAGCCCGCGCACACCTGCCGCAACCGGTACATTTCTCCGGGTCGATTGAATACTCGATAAGTTCCTTGCATACCCCGGCGGGACATTTCTTATCATTGATGTGCGCTTCGTATTCCTCACGGAAATAGCGCAGCGTGGAGAGTACGGGGTTCGCCGCAGTCTTACCGAGTCCGCAAAGCGACGTCTGCGTCACCGTGTCCGCCAGCTCTTCGAGGAGGTCCAGCTGTTCGAGAGTACCGCGACCCTCGGTGATATCGGTGATAATCTCGAGCATACGGTCGATTCCCAGGCGACAGGGAACGCACATGCCGCAGGACTCGTCCTGCAGGAACGTAAGGAAGTATTTAGCGACATCCACCATACAGGAACTCTCGTCCATGACCACCATGCCGCCGGAACCCACCATCGAGCCCGCCTCGTAAAGCACGTCGAAGTCTACCGGCAGGTCGAACTTGCTGACCGGCAGGCAACCGCCGGAAGGTCCCCCCGTCTGGACGGCTTTGATAGCTTTGCCGTCCACAGCGCCGCCGCCGATGTTGAACACGATATCACGTATTGGTGTACCCATGGCAACCTCGACGAGTCCGGTGTTTTTGATACGGCCGGTGAGAGCCAGGATTTTCGTTCCCTTACTCCCTTTTGTTCCTTTAGAAGCAAACAGGCTGGCGCCGTTCAGAATTATAGAGGGGACGTTAGCCCATGTTTCGACATTATTAAGAGTGGTCGGTTTGTGCCACAGGCCGTCGACAACCGTATGAACATCCTTGGCGTGCGGCTCGCCGACCTTTCCCTCCAGCGAAGCCATGAGCGCCGTCGATTCCCCACAGACGAACGCGCCACCACCCCGGGCGACGTCAACGTCGAAAGAAAATGAAGACCCCAGTATGCTTTCGCCGAGCATACCGAATTTCCTGGCCTGCTCTACGGCCAGCCGGGCATGCTTCACTGCCAGGGGGTATTCATTGCGGACATAGATGTATCCCCGGCTGGCGCCGACGGCGTAAGCGCCGATAGTCATGCCTTCAATTACCAGATATGGATTTCCTTCCAGCACGCAGCGGTCCATGTACGCACCGGGGTCGCCTTCATCAGCATTGCAGATGACATATTTCTCGTCGCCGGGCGCCTCGTAACACTCCGCCCATTTGCGACCGGTGGGGAAACCACCACCGCCCCTGCCTCTTAAGCCGGATACCTTTATTTCATGGATGATTTCCTCAGGAGACAGGCCATCCAGAGTCTTGACCAGCGCTTCATAACCACCGATAGCGATATAGTCCTCCAGGGAGCACGGATTAATTTCCCTGTTCTTGGAAAGCAACTGGCGGTCCTGAGCGCGGTAGAAAGGAATCTCCGATTCGGTACGGATTTTTTCCCCGGAAACGGGGTCGGTATAAAGCAGCCGCTCGATGACTTCACCGTCCCGCAGGGTCGATGTTACGATTTCACTGGCGTCATCCGGCGTTACGTGGCAATAAAGGATATTGCCCGGTTCTATCACCATTATCGGTCCCTGCTCACAGAAACCGTGACATCCCGTTATACGCAGGTGGACCGTGGAGTCCATCTCCTGCATCAGCAATTCCTTATTAATTGCATCGATGACATCCTGGCTGCGCGACGCTTTACAGCCGGTACCACCACATATAATGACTGTCTTATCCGTCTTTTTTCTATCGAGGAGAATCTGCTGTCGCGTAGTCTCCAGATCTGCTCTCGTAGCTAGCCTGTTCATGCTCGACCTCCTCCTGTTCTTTATGACGAATCGATTCTATGAATTTGCGGAGTTTAGCAGGAGTCACATGGTGCTGATATGACCCGTTTTCAGAGGCTATCGGGCCCAGGGCACACGCCCCCAGACAGTTGACGCACTCGATGGAGAACAACCCATCTTCCGTGACATCACCCGGCTGGATACCCAGCTGACTGATAGCCTGGTCCAGGAGCAACTCCGAGCCACGTACGTGACAGGCAGTGCCGTTGCATATCGTTATCACGTATTTGCCGGTCGGTTTTAGTTTAAATGCCTTATAAAATGAAGCCACCCGGTAGACCTCAATAAGAGGCACTCCCAGAGTCTTGGATATTTTTCTCATGGCTTCTTCCGGTATATATCCATAGTGTTCCTGAACATCCTGCAGCACTTCAATCAGCTGATGGGGCTGGCTGTTACGTCCTTTGAGTATGGATTCCAACTTTGATAAATTCACGGAAACCTCCTTTATTCACACAGGACTACTTAAGGGTTGACTTAACTCATTTTATAAGGTAATCTATTACTAATAAATACGGAATAAATACTGTTATATTGCATATATAATATAGGTATTAAATGTATTATATTAGTGCCAGTATAATGCCAATTAAAAATAGGCAAAAAGGATGTCATTATGCCTAAAAAGAAGAGTTCACCGGATAATAAGGTCGATGCTGTACGCTTCCCCAGTACAGAGTTGTCCCGACTCTGGCGTATCCCGTTCAGCGATGAGACCCGGCAGCCAAAGATGGAAAACGAACTCCGCGAGCGAATCAAGGAGTTGAACTGCCTCTACGGAGTGTCGCAACTCGCCGAACGTCACTTCAACAACCTGGATAATCTGCTGGAAGAGCTGGTAAACTTTCTACCCTATTCATGGCAGTATCCCGATATTGCCTGTGTCAGAATCGTCTTTAATGAAAACACATATAAAAGTGAAGGATTTAGAGTAACGCAATGGCGGCAGTCGGCGCGTATTTATGTTTACAGCGAACCGGTAGGCGAAGTAGCTATCTTCTACCTGGAAGAACGCCCTCCCGCCGATGAAGGACCCTTCCTCGCCGAAGAGCGCGCCCTGCTGGATGCGCTGGCAGACCAGATAGGCACCATCGCCACGCGCATTTCCGCGGAAATGGAACTGCAGGATATCAACAAGCAACTCAGCCTGGAACGCAAGGCTTTACAGGAATCGAATACGGCTATTAGAACGGTGCTGACCAGGATTGAGGAAGAAAAGAATGAGATTTACCGGGACATTAAAACGAACGTCGATAAAGTGATAATGCCCATCCTGCTGGGTCTTGCCATGGAATTACCGCAGACACAGAGCAAGTATATCGAGATGCTCAAAACGAGCCTGGAGGAAATCACGTCGCCGTTTGTGAGTCACCTATCCGATTCATACCATTCCCTGACGCCCACGGAAATAACCATAGGCAATATGATACGGAACGGCATGAGAACCAAGGAGATAGCCCAGCTCCGGGGAGTTTCCATGGCTACGATTCATCGTCACCGGGAAAACATACGGAGAAAGCTTAAAATTACCAACGAAAACGTAAACCTGGCCACATACCTGCAGTCGAGCATGTGGGAGGGGTAACCACTACTTAATATCCGAGTGGTATTTCTGCAGCGACCTCACGTCCGATTTGCCTGCGCAGTAGGCGGCAATTCCCCTGGCGGCCGCCATCGCCGCCGCCAGCGTGGTGATGTAGGGCACCCGGTACTTAATGGCTGCCTTACGGATATAAGAGTCATCGTACATGCTCAACTTCCCTATCGGGGTGTTTATCACCAGCTGGATTTCCTTATTCTTGATAGCGTCGGTAATATTGGGTCGACCTTCGTGTTCTTTAAGGATGCTGACCGACGGAATCCCCTGCTCTGACAGGAAGGCATGTGTGCCGACCGTAGCTACTATCTTGAATCCCAGTTTCACAAACTGCCTGGCGACCTCCCCTACGGCGGGACGGTCATACTCCGCTACCGTAATGAGCACGGTACCGTTCGTCGGCAACTGCATGACTGCTTCCTGTGCTTTCCAGAAAGCCATCTCGAAGGATTCAGCGATTCCCAGGACTTCACCGGTGGATTTCATTTCAGGCCCGAGCACCGGGTCCACTTCATGGAACATGCTGAAGGGGAATACGGCCTCCTTTACGCCGAAATGCGGAATATGCTTATGTGTCAATTTCAGGTCTTCCAGCTGCCTGCCCAGCATGAGTTGCGTGGCGAGATTGGCCATGGGAATTCCGCATACCTTGGAGACCAGCGGCACGGTGCGGGAAGCACGCGGATTTGCCTCCAGTACGTAGACAACATCCTTACAGATAGCATACTGAATGTTCATCACCCCGACCACCTCGAGTTCGCTGGCGATACGCCGGGTGTACTCTTCTATAGTATCGATGTGTTTCCGGGGTATGCTTACCGGCGGCAGGACGCAGGCGGCATCGCCGGAATGGACACCGGCGTATTCGATGTGTTCCATGACGGCCGGGATATAGACCTTCCCTCCGTCAGCCAGGGCATCAGCCTCGGTCTCGATGGCGTTTTCCAGATACCGGTCGATGAGGATGGGACGGTCGGGCGTAACGCCCACCGCGGCGGCAACATAGAGCTTCAGTTCGTCCTCGTCGTTGACTATCTCCATGCCACGTCCCCCCAGCACGTACGAAGGCCGCACGATAAGGGGATAACCGATGCGCCCGGCTATAACCAGGGCTTCATCGAGGGTACTGGCGGTGCCGGACTCCGGCATGGGTATGCCGTACTTCTTCATAACATCGCTGAAGCGTCCGCGGTCGGAGGCGATGTCAATGGAGTTCACGGACGTGCCCAGTATCGGCACCCCCGCTTTCTCAAGCTCCGCGGCGATGTTCAGGGGCGTCTGCCCGCCGAACTGGACGATTACGCCGATGGGCTTTTCTTTTTCATAGATGCTTACCACGTCTTCTACCGTGAGCGGTTCAAAGTACAGCTTGTCCGAGGTATCGTAGTCGGTAGAGACCGTCTCCGGATTGCAGTTGACCATGATGGTCTC
>CAZPAS010000120.1:0-1706 GCA_964584575.1 uncultured Dehalococcoidaceae bacterium
CGTATATCCGTATAAGCGAATCCCGTCTTGCGGCGTTCTTCCTGCTCCTCTATCCATGCATCGATGCCCTTCTCCTTCATACGTTTACCATCGCCAAGCAGGTTAACATAGCCCTCCGCCAGCCCAAGAATCCGGCTACACGGATATTCATCGCAGAAGGGGCAGGCGATGATTCCTTTTTCCTGGACGCATTTCCTGATGCTGCAGAAGGGTGCCCCGCAATTTCCGGAACGGCATCTGCGTTCGGTCTCTTTGTCCACCAGCATATTCAGAAACGCCCAGAACTCTTTAAAATCGGGTATTTCTACACCCCAAGAGTCCCACTGTTCCTTGTGCATCGTATCCCTTAACATTTTTGCCTGCATGGGAATACGATTGCGCATTGTACAGAGACCGCAGTAAAGCCCGCAATAAGTGACCTGCTCTAGTTTATCCGTCATTTCTTCTTTATATCCTTTCTATTTCAGAGATTCTCTCCCGGTAGCGGGGTTATCGAAGTGGAAGGGGCAGATAAATCCGGAGGGCCAGAGTGTTTCCTCCGGCGCGCCGTCCGGCTTTAACCGGGGATTACGCTTGTAGGGGCGGTCTATCTTCTGGTCCTGCCGCCTTTCCGCAGGCACGAAACTTTCGCCCCAGGGCGCGTGGAAGGTCATGCACCAGTGGACTTTCTTCATCCGCCACCTGCCGTCCTGCTTGACATAGTCCACCTCGTAGACGCCGTTCATCCAGCCCGGATTTACCTTATTACCCGGCGCGGGGAAGGCATTCGCCCCGAAGCCGTACCATCTCCCCTGGGCCGTCCGACCGTCCGGAGCCACGTGCACAACACCAGAAAGCTGCATTACCTGATGGAGGAACTCGCCGTTCTCCGCCTTCCTGACCTCGATGCCCTTCCTCCCGTGATGGAAGAAGTCGCGTATATTTTCCTTCCCCACGTAATGCCCCGCCGCCACCAGCAGTTCCGTGTCCTCGCCGTCGGCAAAGCAATCGATGATATCCTCCGCCATCCAGTGTTCGAGGTAAAATCCGTAAGCTCTCTGCAGTTTCTTAATAGCCTCGGTGTCTTCCAGGTTCTGCAGCCTGGCTTCCAGCTTTTTAACCTTGGCTTCCAGTTCTTCTACGGTCATGATGCACTCCTTATTAAGTACTCGATGAAACCACGTCAAATGATAGACGCCGCCTTCACCGCGTGTCAAATAGCGGGGTGGTTGATTGTTAATATTCGGTGTTGTATATTAAAAACAGGAGCATTAGATGAACCGACAGGAAGCTATGGAGTCCATCCGTGAGAACGTGGAGAACGAAAACCTGATTAAACACATGTTGGCCACGGAGGCCATCATGCGCGCCCTGGCTAAGCGAATGGGCGGTGACGAGAACGAATGGGGAATGGCGGGACTGCTCCATGACATCGATGTCGAGCTTACCGAGGGCGACATGACCAGCCACAGCAAGCTGGGCGCCGACCTTGCCCGCGACCTGGGGGCCAGCGAATCAATTGCCAACGCCATCCTCTGCCACAACGGGACCCACGGCGTCGTCCCGGAGACCGACATAGAGAAAGCGCTCTTCTGTGCCGACCCCCTGACCGGACTGATTACGGCGGCGGTACTGGTGCGACCCGACAAGAAGATAGAGACCCTCGAACCTAAGTCAGTCAGAAAACGATTCAAGGAAAAAAGCTTCGCCGCCGGCGCCAGCCGGGA
>CAZPAS010000120.1:1806-5832 GCA_964584575.1 uncultured Dehalococcoidaceae bacterium
TCGAGCCTGCCGCCGTTTTCACCACATCGATGCGCGTCGGGAAGGCGTCTTTCAGTTCGTCCATGTGGGTGATGACCAGTATTTTCTCGAAGTCGTCCTGGATGGACTTAATGGCTTCCTGCAGCTTTTCCAGTCCGGTATTGTCCTGCGTGCCGAACCCCTCGTCGATTATCAGGGTGGGCAGCGGCGCCCCGGCACGTTTGGTAAGCAGCCTTGACAGGGCGATGCGGATAGCGAAGTCGATGCGGAAAGCCTCTCCGCCGCTGAACATCTCGTAGTTCCGCGTGCCCAGTTCGTCGGCGATGTTAATTGCCAGAGTTTCCTGCATTGTGCCCTTCCTGGTCTCCCGCTGGGTCTCGAATTTCACGTGCATCCGGTTGTCCGTCATTCTGGCGAGCAGGCGATTGGCCTCCGCTTCAATCTCGGGAAGGGCTGCGTCTATCAGCAGTGCCTGCACACCGCCCTTGCCGAACGCCCGGGCCAGTTCCCGGTAGATGCTTTCCTCTTTAGACACCTGCGCCAGCTGGCTTTCCTTTTCTTTCCGTTTAATTTCCAGGTCGGCGCAGTGCTGGAGCCTTGCCTTGACGCTTCCAACCGCCTCCTGCGCCCGGCTGCGTTGACCGGCGAGTTCCCGGTATTCCGCCTCGGCAGAGGCAACCTGGTCACGCAGGACGGGCAGCTGCGTGAGTTCCGCCGCCAGCGATTCCTTTTTCTCGCTATCATTCTTGATACTGTCGCGGAGTCCGGCGGCGGCTTCCCCGGCGCGTGCCGCCGCTTCCTTTTCCTCGTCGATAAGCCTCAATGCTTCGTCGAGGGTATTTTTATCACGCTCGCAGGACTCCAGTTCCGCCAGCTGCTGCCGCGCCCGCTCGTGGCGGTCGGCATCGTATTCGAGTTTAACCAAGTCAGCCTCGATGTCCGCCAGGGCCTGCTGCTCGGCGACGGCGAAGTCCCTCTTCGCCAGGTGCTGCTCTATCTCACCCAGGCTTTCACGGAGTCCCCCCAGCTTCTTCTCGTCTTCCTCGATTTCCATAATATCTTTGGTGAGGACGCTTATCTGTCCCTGGACATTTGATTTTTCCTGATTCAGGCTCGCTTCGCTGCCGGCTCTCTCTTTTTGCAGCGCCTCCAACTGCGCCTGTTGCTGTGCCAGGTTATCCTGATTCGTTTTCAGCGCGTCCGTTTTCTCCTGCTTTTCCCGCGTGTATTTCGACTCGATAAGCGCCATTCCCTCACGAGTGAGTTCGCTGTTGCAGAGCGGGCACCTGGCTTCCGCGTGCGATTCCGTATGCGAGGCAATAAGGTCGAGTTTTTCCGCTACCTCTCCGATTTCCCGCTCCAGTCGTGCCTTCTCCGCTTCAAGGTAGCTAATCTGCTTCTGCAGTTCCTGGATTGCCTCTGTCTTCTCACGCAGCGCCGTTTCCGAATCGCCTAACTGTCTCATCCGCGCCTGTGCCTGGTTGAGCTGGCTCTTAAGCTCGGTGAGTTTCAGTGCCCGGGCTTCCAGACTGCCGATTTCCCGCCGCACGACGGTATGCTCGGTGGTAAGGTCGTGTCCCGCCTTGGTAATCGCCGCTTCCAGCTGCGCTTTTTGTTTGTCCAGGCTGACCGACTGCCGGAATTTTTGTTCATACTCATCGCTAAATTTCTTGACTTGGACAAACCGCGCGTAGCCCGTTTCTATGGCTTCACGGCGACTGATTACTTCTTCGTAGGTCTTTATCCGGGAGGCGTGGCGGGAGGCCTGCTCTTCCCAGCGCCGGAGGTCTCTCTGGCTGCTATCGATTCGCTTTTCCAGTTCGTCAAGCTGGGCTTTTTTACTTTCCAGAGCATCTTTTTTCTTCCTCAGTTCGGTTAGACCCGCTTCCTTCTGCCCCACCACACCTTCGATATTTGAAAGCGCGGACTGCGCCTGTTCGAGTTCCGCATCGTACTCCGGCTTGCGGGCTAACTCGTTGTTGATTTCAGTGATAGTGTTTTCCAGCTGGGCTGTGTCCGATTCGTGCTGCCTGGCAAGAGTCTTCGCCCGTTCTTCCAGTTCGTCGTAGATATCCAGCCCGAGGATATTACCCAGCACCTCTTTACGCCTGGCAGGCGCCTGCCGCGTGAACTCGTCGGCGTGCCCCTGGCGGAGGTAGGCGCTGTTGATAAAGGTATCGTAGTCCATGTGCAGGATGTCCCTTATCTTGGCCTCCGTCTCCGTGATGGTGTTGCCGGTGATGGGACGGAACCCGTTGCCGTCGCTTATCTGGAGTTCGAGCGACGGCTTGCCGGGACTCGTCCGCTTTTTGGGTCGGGAACGTTTGCGTACGATGCGGTAAAGCTGTGTGCCAACGGAAAACTCGAACTCCACCTCCATTTCCGACTGCGTGGAGTGGATGAGGTCGTCGTCGCTGGCGGCACGGGCTTTACCCCAGAGCGCCCAGGTCATCGCGTCGATGATAGCCGACTTGCCGTTGCCGTTGTCGCCGGAGAGGCAGGCGAGATGGATACCGGTGAAATCCAGCGGTGGGACGTTGTCCCGGTAGCACATGAAGTTGCGCATGGCGAGTTTGACGGGTATCATCTCGACCTCATTGTAGCATAATGACTACTTCTTTTCGTCCTTGATATAGCGTCCGCCGGTGACGGTGGTGAAGTGAAAGATGGGACGCTCGAGTTTGGTGATTATGAGGGGACAGTGCTTCATGCCGGCAGGTACGAAGAGCATGGCGGTCCTGGTGATGATATGCTTTTCATCTTCCAGCCAGATTTCTATCTCCCCGCCGAGGTCGTACGGATTTTTCGGGTCGCTGCCGAAGAACCCGATTATCTCGTCGGTATCGTGCTCATGGGGGACGTCTTCCAGCGTGGCGGCGGTCTTGAGATACCAGGCGGTGTTCATGTGAAAGGCGCCTTCCACGACATTTTCATCCATCCAGAGGATACGGGTGGCATACTTCGAATACGCCTCCGCGATTTTCTCTTTCTCCGGTGGGATTTTCAGTTCCGTAACGATATATTTGTCGTACCTGGATTCGGATATAGTGTGATTCTCCGCTACTTCCTGCTGAATATACTCGCCACCGGTGACGGTGGAGAAGTGGAAAATGGGCCTGTCAACGCGCGTGACGGTGAGAGGACAGTGTTTCATGCCCGCCGGTATGAAAACCATCGCCGTACTGGTTATGACGTGTTTTTCATCTTCCAGCCAGAGCTCCACCTCGCCGCCGAGGTCGTACGGATTTTGCGGGTCGCTGCCGAAGAAACCGAGTATCTCGTCGACATCGTGGGAATGAGATCCAGCCCCGTGCGGTGAAGGCTTGAGATACCAGGAGCAGTTCATTTGAAAAGCACCGTCGACTACGTTCCGGTCCATCCAGAGGATACGGGTGGCGAACCGCGAGTACGCGGAAACGAACTCCCGGGGGAAATCAGGGGTCTTTAGCTCCGTGACGATATATCTACCGTATTTCGATTCAGCCATTTTGCTCTCCTTTTCAGTAAGCCGGATACAGTGATATTGTAGCATCTTTGCACGGGCGATAAGAAATAGCGGGGACTAAACGCTACTAGACCGCGTGCGACTCTGCGAGCTGCTTGATGGTCAGGAGCATCTTGCGCTGCATGACCGCCGCGATGGGTTCGATGAGCCAGTCGTAGGCTATCCGGTTGACGAGGGCGGGTTTATACCGGAACGACCATCGTGTAATGAGACGGGTGGAACCGTCTTTTTGATAGATGTGGAATATCCAGTTATTCGCCGTGAACTCGTCCTGTTTGCCGCCGGCGACCAGCGTCACTCCCGGCTCGACGTTTACCACCGGTATTCCCGGAATTCTGGGGTGCATTATGATGAAGTCGCCGGGTTTCACGTCCTGGAACTCGGGGAGGATACGATGAGCATTGTGAATGTTGCAGCCGACCAGGTTCTCCAGCAGCTCGTAGCTGTAGAAGCCGCCTTTGCCCTGTCCGACCTGCGCCACCCACGGCCAGATGGATGAGGCGGGCGCCCGGATACCAATCGACTGCGTGTACCCGCCTACA
>CAZPAS010000121.1:0-5728 GCA_964584575.1 uncultured Dehalococcoidaceae bacterium
TGGGCGATTCCAGGGATATGGGCAGCTGCGATACCTTGACGATTTCCCTGACCTTCTCCGAGGACACCTCCATCTCCTTGGCAATCTCCCGGGAGGTGGGTTCCCGTCCGTACTCCTGCGCAAGGCGGCGGCTGATTCTGAGTAGACGGTTAATCGTCTCCACCATGTGCACCGGGATGCGGATGGTGCGTGCCTGGTCGGCGATGGCGCGGGTCAGCGCCTGGCGTATCCACCATGTAGCGTAGGTACTGAACTTATACCCCTTGCGGTAGTCGAACTTCTCCACGGCGCGCATCAGGCCGATATTGCCTTCCTGTATAAGGTCGAGGAGGGACATGCCCCTGCCGATGTGCTTCTTGGCGACGCTGACCACCAGTCGCAGGTTGGCTTCGATGAGGTGCCTTCCCGCCTTCTTGCCGTCGCGGATAATCTCCGCGAAGTATGCCGAGAAGCGGTTTTCGTTAGCCTGGACGGTGAAAATAAACGAGGGGTCCGATGCCAGACTGTCGATGTCCGCGAACTTGATTTTTTTATCGATAGAGTCGCGGACCTCCTGGGGAATCAACCGACTGCCCAGTGAAAGGTTAATCAGCATTTCTTCCGTTTCCGTTACGGTATTATCGAGTCTGATGGAGATATCGTGGATAATCTGGGGGTCGATGGCGTTATCGATGGTCTCCTGCAGTCTATCGTTATAGATACTCTTGATCAATTCTTCCGTTTGCGGCAGACCGAGCTGTTCCTGGAGCAGGTGAACCAGCCGGGCGGACTGTCCCAGCCTCTGGAGCATGACCAGTATGATATCGGTGGCGGCAGGCTGCCGGCCGTGTTTCTGGGAGTACTCCTGCTTGATGTCGTCGATGAGCTTGCCCTCTTCCATCTGCTTGGCAAGCGTCTTTTCGTCGTCGGCGGTAAGGAGATGCACCCGCCCGATTTCGTGGAGGTAGATGCGCACGGGGTCATCGGTGATATCCTGCTCGGTGGCATCTTCCGCGGACATGTCGAGTTCCATTTCCAGTGAGTCGTCACTGTCGTCGTCTTCATCGATGCCCTTGGTCTTCGCCCATGTTTCATTGTCGTCGGAGGAATCTTCATCCGTTGCCTCGTCGGATTCCGCCGGCTTGTTGTACAGCGAGTCGGATTTAGCCCCGGAATTCAGTATTTCGTGGGGGGGCATATCCTCGAAGTTCTCGCGGTTATGCAACGTATCCATATTATCTTTGTCTTTTCCCATAGCTATCTCCTTGCTCCCGTTCGTTTCTTGCCTTTGCGGGCATCCAGTTCCTTCAACTGCTCGCTGATTTTCAGGTCTTCTTCCAGCCGGGCGGGGTCACCATCGGTGTTACCGGATTCGGCTTTCCGTGCCGCCATATTTTTCAAGTGCCTTTCCTTGAGTCGCATGATTCCGTCGCTAAGCCTGCGCTCGACGTTGTTCCTGATGTCCGGCAGCTTCCTGTTCATTATAACATCAATCCGCTCGTGCAGGGCGGGGTCGAGTTTTTCTTTCAGGGAATCCATGTCCGCGACCTCCCGCCAGGCGGTGAATATCTCCCGGTTTTCACTGCTCTCGAAGTATTCGGGAGAGAGGTCGGCGATTTCATTTTTGAACTCGGGATGCTGCAGGAGCAGCGCCATCAGGTATTCCTCCACCGATGACGAGACCAGCGACCGTGCGGTCCGTACGGGTGTCGCCGGTTTCGCGGAGGATGTCCGCTGTCTGGCGGCGGGTTTTTTCAGCTGGCTTAACGATGCCTTAATCGTGTTAATGTCCACATTTACCAGCCCCGCCAGTTTCTGGAGGTAATGCGACTGGCGGATGGGGTCGTTTATTGCCGCCACGATAGGCAGGAGCCTGTCCACGGCGAGCGACTTATCCCGGGCGGTGGTCAGGTCCAGCGAGGATATGGTCTTTTCAAACGTAAAATCGACAATCGGCACGGCTTTAGACACCATGTCCTGCCACGCCTTGATGTCTTCTTTAATGACGTCGTCGGGGTCCTTGCCTGCCGGCATGACGATAACCCGCATTTCTGCGTTGAGGATATTCTCGTAGCCGACGGTGCGCAGCATGGCTTCTTCTCCGGCGGCGTCGGCGTCCATGGCGAGTACCAGGTTTTTACTGAGTTTTTTCAGGATATTTACCTGTGTATCCGTGATGGCTGTGCCCATGGAGGCGACCACGTTGGTGATGCCGTTCTGGTGGGCGGTAATGACGTCCATGTAGCCCTCCATGACGATGGCGGCGTCCTGCTTCCTGATCTCGGAAGAGGCGTGGTCGATGGCGTACACGGTGCCGCTCTTATCGAAGGTGGGGGTCTGGGGGGAGTTCACGTACTTGGGCAGCGAGTCGTCCAGGACGCGCGCCCCGAAGCCGGTAACATGCCCCCGGATATCGCGGATGGGAAACATCAGCTTGCCGCGAAAGCGGTCATGTGTCTTACCGTCCTCCTGTTGGTAGAGCAGTCCGGCGGTGAGTATAAGCTCTTCGCTGTATCCCTTTTCCTGGAGGTATTTCTTGAGTTCTTCCCAGCTGTCCAGGCTGAAGCCGAGTTGAAAATCGGCGATAGTCTTTTGAGTAAAGCCCCGTTTTTCCACGTACTGGCGGGCTTTTTCCGCGCCGGGTGAGTTGAGCAGCAGGTTGTGGTAGTAAACGGCGGCGGCTTCGTTGATTTGATAGTACTCTTCCTTTTCCTCTTTACGGGTGTCCGCGGCTGTGTAAGAAGGCAGGGTGACGCCCGCTCTATCTGCCAGCAGGCGCAGCGCCTCGCCGAAGTCCATCCCTTCCTTTTTCATAATGAAGGATATAACGTCGCCGCCGGTGTTGCAGGCGCCGAAACAGTGCCAGCTCTGCTGTTCCGGGTAGACGTAAAATGAAGGGTTTTTCTCGCTGTGGAACGGGCATAAAGCCGTAAGGTTACGTCCGGATTTTTTCAGGGTGGCATACTGGCTGATAACCTCGACAATATCCGTTTTCTGCTTAACTTCGTCGATTGCGCTCATAATTTTTCAGGGGACAATTAACTATTATACTACTTTTTTGATGAAAATTGGGGGAAATAGACTAATAAGTTAAAACTTAAAACCATTTTAAGTTTTGAGCTAGTAATTCATCCTTATCTTGATGCCGCGCCCGTGCAGGTACTCCTTAAGCTCGCGGCAGGTGTACTCGCCGTAGTGGACGATGGAAGCCACCAGGGCGGCGTCGGCGTGTCCCTCCGTGAGCACGTCGTAAAGGTGCTCCGGCTTGCCCGCCCCGCCCGAGGCGATGACCGGGATGGAAACGGAGTCGGCAATCAGCCGTGTTAGATTTATTTCGTAGCCGTCCTTGGTGCCGTCGGCATCGATTGAGTTAATTACCAGCTCTCCCGCGCCGAGTTTTTCTCCCTCCTTGGCCCACCACAGCCCGTCGATGCCCGTGGGCGTGACGCCGCCGTTGACGACGATTTCATACCCGGAAGGCATCTCTTTGGTAGGGTCGACCTTCCTGATGTCCATGGATAGGATGGTACTCTGGGAGCCGATGGCGTGGGCTATCTCCGAGATAAGCTCCTGGCGCTTGACGGCGGCGGTATTGACGTTTACCTTCTCCGCGCCGGCGTTACGCAGTTTGGTGGCGTCTTCCACGGAACGGATACCCCCGCCCACCGAGAAGGGGATGAAAATCTGGCGTGCGACTTCCTCCACGAAGTGAATCATGATGTCGCGGTTCTCCCGCGAGGCGGTGATGTCGTAGAAAACGAGCTCGTCTACTCCGTCCTCGTAATACTGGCGGGCCTTGGCAATAGGGTCGCCGATATCCTTGGTATCGACGAACTTGATGCTCTTGGCGAGCTTGCCGCCGCGGACATCGAGGCATATGACCAGTCTTTTACTGAGCATGGTGTTTTATTGTACTCCCTTTTTGCCGTCCCAGCGGGCGAAGCGTTCCAGAATCTGCAAGCCGAGCCTGCCGCTCTTTTCCGGGTGGAACTGCATGGCGAATAAATTACCGCTTCCCAGCGCGCAGCAGAAGTCCACGCCGTGACCGGCTACCGCATAAATGTTTTTCTCATCGGCGGGCTGCGGGTAGTACGAGTGGACGAAGTAAAATTCGTCGCCCGGCCGGATACCCTCCAGCAGGGGGTGGGGTTGTATTACCTTAACCTCGTTCCAGCCCATGTGCGGTATCTTGAGCAGCTTGTCGTCGAGTTTGAAACGCACGGTTTTCCCCGGTACCAGTCCCAGACACTTCTGATTGCCTTCCTCGGAACTCTCCAGTATTATCTGCGCCCCGATGCAAATCCCCAGAATCGGCTTGCCCGCCTTGAAGGCGTTTTTCAGGGCGGTGTCCAGTCCGGTTTTTTCCAGGTACGCCATGGCGCTGGGGGCGGCGCCGACCCCCGGGAAGATTATCTTCTCCGCTTTCATTACGGCGGAGGGGTCGCCGGTAACGGTTGCCTCCACGCCGACCTCCGCGCAGGCGCGCTCCACGCTTTTTATATTCCCGGCGTTATAATCTATGATGGTAATCATTAGCAAGAATTCCCGTCATTGCGAGTCCTTCGGCAGAAGGACGAAGCAATCCGTTTCTACCTCACCCCTTTTAATTAAAGTAGCAAGTATCAAATGTCAAGTAACAACTATTATTCCACTGGTTTGTTACTTTTTCGCCAGTTCTTCCGCCAGCCGCAGGGCGTAATGGTCGGTCATGCCGGCTATATAGTCGACGACTCTCCTCTCGGTGGTGTCGCCATGAAGACGGTATTCCGCGGGCAGTTTATCATCGTGTTCGTTAAAGTGCCGGTAGAGAAATCGTACCGTCTCCTCCGCCCGTTGTGATTCCTCTTCCGCAGAACGCGGATTATAGACCTTATCGAAGAGAAAATCGCGCAGGATATTAGCTGCCTTCAATACCGGGGGACTCATCTTAATCGCGGGTCTTTCCTTAATTATATCACAACTGCGGATGTCCCACGAGCTTTCGATGATATCGCAGACCATGGTATTGATGCGCTGGGAGTGGGTAAGTCCCAGGACCTCGACGGCTCCCAGGGGCAGGTCGCGCTCGGTGAGTATTTCCGCCCGGATGGCGTCGCCGATATCGTGGTTGATGTAGGCGACCATGTCCGATATCTTGACGACTTCCCCTTCCAGCGTGCCGACCTCTCCCCAGTCTTCCCCGAGGACAGCCACGCCGGACTTGGAATGGTGGACGATGCCGTCGCGCACTTCCCGGGTGAGATTGAGCCCCCGTCCGTCTTTCTCCAGGAAGTCCACCACGCGCAGGCTCTGCTCGTTGTGGCGGAAGCCGTCGGCATAAAGCTCGTCGAGCACGTCCTCGCCCACGTGTCCGAAGGGCGTATGCCCCAGGTCGTGCCCGAGGGCTATCGCCTCGGTGAGGTCTTCGTTAATGTTCAGGGCGCGGGAGATGGTGCGGGCAATCTGGGAGACCTCCAGCGTGTGGGTCAGCCGGGTGACGTAGTGGTCGCCGAGAGGGGCGATGAATACCTGCGTTTTATGCTTGAGGCGGCGGAACGACTTGCTGTGGATAATGCGGTCGCGGTCGCGCTGAAAAGCGGTGCGCACCGGGTCCGGCCTCTCGGGTCGCTGCCGGCCCTGCGAAAGCCTGCTTTTCACGGCGTGCGGAGACAGACTTTCCTCTCTCTCCTCGCTCATCTCGCGGATTTTCAGTCGTTCAATCAACTCATGCCCAGTTTAGTACCTGCCGGTCGGTTTTTACAAGTCCCCC
>CAZPAS010000122.1:0-5724 GCA_964584575.1 uncultured Dehalococcoidaceae bacterium
CGACGAACCACGGGGCAGGCAGCGCTGGCTGAAGGAACTGCGAAATCGTGAGATAGGCAGGCTTTTTAAAGGCGGCTGGACCGTGAAGGAACTGGCGGGGCTGTTCGGGGTAAGTCAGCGGACAATACAGAGGGCGTTGAAGGAACAAGTAACAAGTAATCCAGAGATAGCAAGGAGCGAGATAAACAATGAATGAAGCGGTTGTTTCACAGTTGAACCGGCTCGACACGGAAAGGCTCAAGGACTACAAGGAACTGCTGGACTTCTACAACGGCGTCCAGTGGGAGGGGCGAGAAAGGCGGGGCGAGAGACGCCTGATTTTCAACTATGCCAGGGTCTTCGTGGAGAAAATAACGTCGTACCTGATGGCGGGCATCAGCTTCGCCGTGGACCCGTACGAGGACTCGGACGAGGCGAGAGATAAAGCCAGGAAAGCGGAGTCGGCTCTTTACAAGGTATACGGGGAGAACCAGCTGGAACAGCTCGACCTGGAGACGGAAATCGACTGCGCGGTGCTGGGGGACGCCTGCTACAAGGTCACCTGGGACGCCGCCGAGAAACGGGTCAGGGTGACGGCGCCGGATATTCAGGGGATTTATGCATGGTGCGCCGGGGACGATGTCTCTAGGATATGGAAAATCGCCTCCCGCTACCGGCTGTCCGCCGAGGAGGCCGAGCTTGCCTACGGGGTGAAACCCCAGAAAAAGACGGCGGAGGTCGTCGAGATGTGGACGGACCGGGACTTCGAGCTTTATCTGGATAACGCATTGCTGGAAGCCAAGCCCAATCCCTACGGATTCATACCGTTCATCGTCTTCCCCAACCTGCGCGAGCCCAAGAAGTTCTGGGGCGTTTCCGACCTGCCGCAGATAATGGAGAGCCAGCGGGAGCTTAACCGCGCCATGAGCCAGCTATCGCGGATACTGGAGCTATCCGGTAACCCGATCGCGGTGCTGGAGAACGTGGAGGAGTCGGAGGATATAGCCGTCAAGCCGGGGGCGGTCTGGAACATACCGGAGGACGCCAAGGCGTATCTCCTCGACCTGTTACAAGGGGGAGGAGTCAACCTACATATTAATTATATAGACATGGTGTACCGGGTGCTGCACGACTTATCGGAGTCACCGCGGTCGGCCTTCGGGGGAATCGAGCGGGATATATCCGGCGTGGCGCTGGAGATAGAGCTGCAGCCTTTACTACAGAAGGTCAGGCGGAAGAGGATTATCCGCACGGCGGCGTACAACCGACGCAACGAAATGATATTAAAGCTGCTGGCAAAGTACCGGGGCGAGGACTACGGCGACAACCAGCTGCGGGTGGTGTGGGGTCCGGTGCTGCCCAAGGACATGGAGAGGAAGGTGGGCAGCGAGCAGGTAATGGTGCAAACGGGGATACACTCCCGGAGGACAGCCATGAACGAGGTCGGCGTGCGTGACCCCGACCACGAGTTCACGCGGTGGCTGGAAGAAAGGGAGTCGATACTAAAGATGAATAAAGAGCTTAATGCCAGAGCTGGCAGGAACGGAGCGAGAGAGGGAGATGTGCCGTCCCGAGCGGAAGGCGTTGAGGAGTAATCAGGAGGAACGATGGCTACGGAAAAAGAACGGGAAACAACCACGGAAGAAACAAGCGGCGGAGACGAGGCGGAGAGCCTCAAGCAGGAGAATGAAAGACTCGCTGGCGAGGTGGAGTCGCGCGACGCTACCATCATGAAACTGGAGCAGGCGCTGTCGGGGAAAGACGGTGAGATAGCCGACCTGAAACAGGCGCTGGACGAGGCAAAGCAGGCGCTGGACGAACTCGGTAAAGCGCTGCCGCAAGCGATAGCCGCCTACAAGGAAATGGTAGTGGAGGCGAACCCCGGCGTCCTGGCGGAGCTGATAACCGGGGAAACAATCGAGGAAGTGAACGAATCGTTGAAAAACGCCCGGGCGCTCATGGAGAAGGTCAGGCAGGAAATAGAGTCGGAAGCTGCCAAGACCAGGGTGCCTGCCGGCGCCCCGCAGCGGACGCAGCCGGACTTCTCGGGGCTGTCAGCGAGGGAGAAAATACAGTACGCGATAGGGGGTTCTTCTTCGTGACGCGCATGGAGAACGGATTGCTTCGTCCTTCCTCCGAAGGACTCGCAATGACGGAGGCTCTTATCCTTCGACAGGATCAGGATGAGCGGGGTGTGAGATTCTCACGTTGTCCTTCACAAGTGAAGGACTCCTCAGAATGACAAAGGAAAGAACTTAAGACAGGAGGAAAGTAAACAATGGCACTTACATTAGAAGAGGCAGCCAAGCTGTCCAACGATATGCTGATGCAGGGGGTGGTGGAGACCATCGTCAAGGACTCGCCGGTACTCCAGCGGCTCCCGTTCATCGAAATCGTAGGCAACGGACTGACCTATAACCAGGAAAAGACCCTGCCGAACATCGACTTTTACGATGTCGGCGACGAATGGGCGGAATCCACGCCGACCTTCGAGCAGATAACCGCCAACCTGAAAATCATGGGCGGCGACGCGGACGTGGACAACTTTTTAAAGTCGACCCGCAGCAATGTTCAGGACCTGGAGGCAGCGGTCATCGAGCTGAAGGCCAAGGCGCTCCGGGACAAGTTCGAGGAGAACTTCATCTACGGGGACTCCGGCACCAACTCCAAGCAGTTCGACGGATTGAGAATGCTCGTCGACACCGAGAGCGCCGGCGATCAGGTAATCGCCATGAGCGCCACCGGCGCTACGCTAACGCTGAACAAGCTCGACGAACTTATCGACGCCGTGAAGGGCGGCAAGCCCGACATGCTCATCATGTCCCGCCGCTCGCGGCGCAAGATAAACGCCCTGGTCAGGGCGGCCGGTGGGGTTATGTCCGAGACCGACCGCGACAAATGGGGCAACTTCGTGCAGCTGTGGGACGGCATACCCATCGGCACGAATGACTGGATACTGGACACGCACGTGGTCAGCGGCAGCGTCGAGACAGCCACCACCGGCGGCACCTGTTCCACGATATATGCCGTGCAGTTCGGGGAGGGCGCCCTCTGCGGGCTGACCAGTCCGGGGCATCTGCAGGCGGAGCCGGTAGGGCCGCTGGAGAACAAGGACGCCTCGCGGACGAGGGTCAAATGGTACGTCTCGCTGGCGCTGTTCTCGTCCATCAAGGCGGCGGCGCTAATCGGCGTCAAGGACTAAATAACTTTACATAAAGAATATAAAGGGGGAGGGATTTACCCTCCCCCCGGGGAGGTAAAACATGGTAATGGCAATAGTGGAACACATCGAGCACCCGTTCGCCAGGGGTAACCTGACTTCGGACGGGATACAGTGGAGCGATGAACACACGACAAACACGGACGACTATGAAGAGGTCGAAAGCGTCGTCATTACGCCGCCGGCGCTCGGCGAAGTGCTGGAGTTCGAATTCGGGCTGACCTGCGCGGTAAAGTCGAGCGGCGCCACGGAGTCCGTCCTCTTCAAGTGGCAGGCGCGGAACCAGGGCGGCACGTGGGTGGACCTGCACGACGAGGTGACCTGCGCGGCCGACGCCTCCAGTTACAAGGAATACACCTACAGCGGGCGCTATAAGCCGGAGGCAAACTTCAATGCGGTACCTTACGACGTGCGGCTGGTAATAAAGTCGGGCGGAGCCGGCGGAGAAAACGCCGTCGGCAAGACCAAGAACTCGAGCTATATCAAGGTAGTATATTCAGCTTCGTGAGGTGTAAAGTGGACTACGTTTATAAACCCGGCCTGGTGTTGTACTTACCGCTGCACACGCTCGAAGGCAGTTCCTTCGGGTCGCGTGACGCCTACGGGCATTTATGCACGGTTACAGGTGGTTCCCGGAAGGGAAAAGGGTATGATTTCGACGGCATAGACGACAGGATAACGGCCGGTAATGCCATCACCTCTTACCCGGCGACGCTGTGCATCTGGGCCAGGCCCGATAACAAGACCGGCGGCGATGTCCTGTTCTATTCACCGGTGATAACCATGGCCTTTTATACGAGCAATTACTTTCTGACACACAGCAGCCATATAGGCTGTTCTCTCGAGTATTTCACCGACGGCGCCTGGGCGTTCATCGCCATCAGCGCCAGGAACGGCGAGGGCGACGCGGACCTGTACGTGGATGGCATTGAGCGTACCATCTATGCGGGAAATAACTATGGCAGGGGCGGCAGTACCTACCAGATTGCCAATCGGAACGGCGGCAACTACTTCGACGGCAGTATCGGTGAGATAATGGTCTACCGTCGCGCCTTAACGCCCCAGGAAATCCAGCACATTTACCTGACGACCAGATGGAGGTACCAATGAAGTACAGAGTGAGGGTGGACCTGAGCTTCGAAAGCGAGGCCGAGGCGCAGTCGCTGATGGATTACGCCAGGACATTGACCGGAAAAGCCGTCAGCACCAACGAAGGTGAGGCCAACGAGGAGATTTCTTTCTGCGACCTGGAGCTCTGCGGCCATGACGAGGGGCTGCCCTGCACCCGACTGGACAGGCTGGAAGTGAGAAAGGTATAAGGAGCGGTAACTATGAACCTGAGTGATATGAGAACAATCGTGCGGCGGGACCTGCACGACGAGGACAGCAACAACTACCGCTGGACGAACGATGAGATAGACCGGCACATAAATCATGCCGTCAGGGAGTTCTCCGAGGCAATTCCGTACGAGCAGAGGGCGACCAAAGCCACGATATCCGGCTCGCGGGAGATAGATATAGCCACGGTGACGGACAGGGTCATGGTGGAGACGGTGGAGTACCCGGCGGAAAAATTCCCCAAGAGATACCAGCCGTTTTCGCTATGGGGCGATACGCTGACCGTCCTGGGGGACGAGGTGCCGGACGGCTCCAACGCCTATATATACTATGGTAAACTCCATACCCTGGACGGCAGCGGCTCCACCATCCCGGCGCAGCACGAAGACCTTATTGCGGCGGGGGCATGCGGCTTTGCCGCGGTGGAATGGGCGGTCTACGCGGTCAACCGGGTGAACGCCGGCGGAACGGGCACGCCGAAGGAATTCCTCGAGTGGGGCAACCGGAAGCTGAAGTATTTCCGGCAGGAACTGAGGAGACTGGGAAGGAGAAACCGCGTGAGAGTCAGCAGCCTTTACCAGCCTTACTATCCGGTGGTCTCGAAAACGACCGATTACGGTCCGGAGTAGCAAATCGCGGAGGAACGATAGCATGTTCGAGTCTTTTTACAGGGTCTTGTGGAAGAAAATCGGTGGTCGACCCTGGACATATATATTGCGGGATACCTGGCACAGACTTGAAGGACTCTGGATTATCGGGCTGGTGGGCTTCGGTGCGCTGCTCGGTCACTGGCTCTGGGAATTGATTTTCTGGTTTATCCTCGTCTTCGCGCTGGGCTATATCGCCGGGCACCTGTTCTGGGGAACGAAGTACGTACCCGGCCAGCAGGATACGTCGGGTGAATCAGGGGAAAAGGAATAAGACGATGCGCGAACTTACATCGACGCTGTTAGCTGCCCAGAAGCGGGAAGCCGCGGTACCCTATGTGAAAATCGAGGCATGTAATAAGATTGCCGGAGTGGTCAGGCTGGACCGGGAAAGACTATACGAGGGACAGGAAGACGACTATTTTCATGCCCTGACCATGCCCGGCGACGGCTCGCTCGTCAGGGCGAGGATAACCCCGCCGACGGATTCGCGGAAACTGTACCGGCAGAGGGTGGAAAGCCCCGGCGCGGAGAGCGATT
>CAZPAS010000123.1:0-5659 GCA_964584575.1 uncultured Dehalococcoidaceae bacterium
AGGAGGTACAGGAGAAATGGCTGAATCAAAATACGATTATCTCAAGACAACGGGAATTGTACGCGATAGTATTTACCCGCCGTTTAAGGGAATGATATATTACGCCCTGGAGAAGGGGAGTGACTTCCAGATTAGATTCACGCATGTCAGCGTGCCTTTTGAGGGGAAGGAAGATGCCCATAAACACGACTTCGCCGAAGTCTTCGTATTTGTCCCCTGTTCGGATGATTTAAATGCTTACGATGCGGAAAGTGAGATTTATATAGGCGAAGAAGGCGAGAAAATTATCATCAACGAGACCACCGCCGTACATATCCCCGCAGGACTGGTTCATTGCCCCATTATCCACAAAAGAGTCGGTACGCCCTTCTTCTTCGTGAATTGCCCCATCACTTCCGAATACTCGGCAGTAATCGGGGGTGAGAAGGTAGACTACCCGGTTGATAAAAAACTCTTTCCGCGTAAATAACGCAGGCGGTTCGAATCAACCCGCAGGTCCTCCAGACTCAAGCTGAATGTTTAACCTGCTTACCCCTGGTACGCACCCTGCCAGAGTCCCGTGAAAAAATAGCGGGCGTTGATTCCCAGGACGCGCGTATCGTAACCACCTTCCTGGACTACAAGGGTAGGCAGGCGGAGTGCTCCAATCATACTCCCCATTTCCTCGAAGTCCGCCGCCTCCAGCGTCCAGCTGCCGGTGGGGTCTTCTTTGGCGGTATCCAGTCCCAGCAGCACCACCAGATACCTGGGGTGGAACCGGGTTATCCTTTTCAGCGCCTCGCGGAGGGCTTCCCGGTGCCTCTCACCGCCGATATTCTCCGGCAAGGGGATGTTCATGTTGAGACCCCTGCCTTCGCCCCGCCCCTTTTCGCCCTTGAACCCGCTGAAATACGGGTAGGTATAGCGCGGATGACCGTGAATCGAGATGGTCAGGACGTCGGAGCGCTCGTAGAATATCTCCTGCGTACCGTTGCCGTGATGATAGTCCACGTCCAGAGTCGCCACCTTACCGTAACCGCTAAGGAGATGGGCAGCCACCGCCGCCGAGTTGAAATAGCAGAAGCCGCCGAAGTTAGCCGGCTCGGCATGGTGACCGGGCGGCCTTACCAGGGCGTAAGCCAATCTGTATCCTTCCAGCAGCTTCTTGGCTCCCGTCAGGGTGCAGTCCACCGCCCTCTTGGCTGCCAGGTAGGCGTTGCCGGTCAGCGGGGTAAAGGTATCGATGCAGTAATACCCGACGCGTATGGGCAGGTCCTTGGGTGGACGCGTACGGTTGCGTACCGGGAAGACGTAGGGATATATCGCCGTATCTTCGTCCAATTTGGTACAGACCTTCCATAAATAATCGACGAACCCGTGGTCGTGGACAGCACGGATATGCTTTTCCGAGTAGTGACGTAGCGGTACCTTTTGAAACAGGTCGGTCTTGTTCAGTTCCTCGATTATCACGTCTATACGCACCGGCGATTCCACGTAGCCGCGTTCCTCGACGTGGTGTATCCAGTGACGGTCATTTATCACCAACCTTATACGTCGGTCGGCGCGCGTGGTGCGGCTTACGGGCACGGGGGGCTTTTTCACGTATTTAGGCTGCCTCAACTGCACCGGGTCGTCCGTGAATGATTCGACGACCTTCTCGACGTACTCGGGAGGACAAACGCCCCGGTATTTCCGTTCCAGGATAGCCCTGACGATTTCTCTAGCCGTATCGCGGGGTAGCTCTATTTCCTGTCCCAGGTCGTCGTAGACCAGATACGGCGGATTATCGTCGCCGGGCTTAAGCGGCGTCTCGTAGGCGGTATTAGCGATGGGACGGGCGCCGTAGCGCTCGTAGAAACGCAGGCGCGCCGCATTCTGCTTCCTGATGATGGGATCGCGGCTTATAGCGGGGTCGTCCGGCAGGCATTCGAAGAATAGGCCGATGGTTTCAAGGTCGAGCGCTTCCTCGCGAATCCTTTCGTAGAGAGCCCCGCCGATGCCACCGCCGGTCTTCTGCGGACCCGCGGAGATATAGTCCAGATAGCAGAAATGCAGGGTCGGTTCGTGAAAAAGCAGGGCGAAGCCGTCCACGTGTCCCCTCTCGCCCTCTGCGATGAACAGGATGGAGCGAAAACGGTACTTCATGGGATCGCGGAGCTGCTCCGGCAGTTTTTTTATATCTCTCTTTGATAAAAGGGGGAACTGGGTGCGCAATATCTCCTGTACCTGGGATATGGCATCCTGGTTAGCCGGGGTAATATCGTCGTAGACTCGTCTGATGCGAAACATATCAACCTATCCGTAGTCCGTTGACGGCGTTAGCCGAGGCGCTTCTGCAGTATTAACTTATCGTCGCCGGGCGCGTAGAAGTCCGGGATGCGGCCGACGACTTCGTAACCGCGCCCGAGATAAAAACGGCGGGTTTTATCATATATCGGCGTCGAAGAAGTCTCGATGATAATCATCCTGCCGCGGGCTTTTTGAACAGACGACTCCGCGGTCCGCGTAAGCGCCGCGCCGATACCCTGTTCCCTTACCGCCCGGTCGACGGCTATCCAGTAGATATCCCAGGTGCCGTCGGTGCAGGGCGTCGGGCCGTAGCACACGTAGCCGGCGATACCGGGATTACCCTCGGCAACGAGGACGTTGTACCCGGATCCTTTGGGGTCGCGCAGGTAGCTGTCGATGACCTCTTCCGCCACGGTAACTTCATAGGACTTGAACTCACGCGTGTGCTTTAGAATATGAATCAACGCCGGTTTGTCGGCGGCGTTCATTTTTCTGATTTTCACGGCCATGATGTTTCTTCTCCAGCGCCAATTTTACTATTTTCTCGATGAATTTTAAATAACTCATACCGGCGGCAGCAGCCTGACGCGCCGCACCGGCATCCGGCGAAATATCCGGATTGGGATTGACCTCGATGATGTTTATCTTTCCCGTTTTACTCATGCGCATGTCCACCCGCGCGTAACCGGAACAGCCGAGCAGTCGATACGCCGCCAGAGCGGTATCGTGGATAGACGTCTGAATCTTGTGGGTTACTTTTGCCGGACAGACAGGCTTCGTCCCCTGATAATAAACGCTGTCCGGCTCCCATTTGGCTTCATAGGTGAGTATCGGGGGCATATCCGGGGGCAGGGAGTACACTATCTCCGATACCGGCAGCACGGTAAAATGCGTATTACCCATGACGGTAACGTTGAACTCGCGTCCGTCGATGTATTCCTCGACCAGCGCCTGCTCGTCGTAGGCTTCGCTTATCATTTTCACGCGTTTTTGCAGGGCAGGATAATCATAGACCACGCTTTCGGCGGTAATCCCATGGCTGGCGTCCTCGCCGACCGGCTTGACGATACAGGGGTATTTGAGCCTGAATATACCCATCTTCTGGGGACTCAACAGCTGGAAATCCGGCGTGGGGATGCCGTCGGCCAGGAGCATCTTCTTCACCCTGGCCTTGTCCAGAGCCAGTCTCAACACCGCACCCGAACAGCCGGTATAAGGTATTCCCAGTTCCGAGAGTATCTCCGGAACGATTGCCTCAGTTTGAGCCTCGCCGGGAAAGCCTTCGAAGAGGTTGAATACCACGTCGACATCCAGCGAAGACAGCACGTTTTTTACCTGTTCGCAGGGCGGCGCGAGGGAAACAACGTTGACAAAGTGCCCGAGTCCGATTAACGCCCGGTGCACGGCGGTCACACAGGGAAGCACGCCCAGTACGGCTTTTTCCTCGTGGGACCTGTTATAACGGGAAGGCAGCGGCCGGTTGTAGACGATGGCTAGGCGATGACGCATTGCGGGTACCTCTGAAGGGCGGCGTCCAGCACCGCGTTAATAAGTCCATCGTGAGTCCACCCGAGCTTGAGAGCCATGATTATCAGGTCGCTGTAGCTGCCCAGCCCGGGCAGCGGATTGATTTCTATAAAGTACGGCGTGCCGTCGCGGCCTAACCGGAAGTCCACGCGGGAGAAATCGCGGCAGCCCAGGGTCCTGAAGACTTTCAGACTGGCGGATTCCAGTCCGGCAAGGACTTCTTCCGGCAGATTTACAGGACATTCGTAATCGACCTGGTTCAGGTAGTCGCGCTTTACTTCTACCGAATAGACGAAGTGTTCGACGTTAGTTTTCGGCAGGATTCTCATCATGCCGACCAGCTTCGGGGGCGAGTTACCGACGATTCCCACCGTTACCTCGTCGCCGTCGATAAACTCCTCGACCATCACCGGCTGGCGGTAATCGTGTAAAAGTCGTCTGGCTTCTTCATCCGCTTCATCGATGTCATGGACTATGGATGTTAACCGGATGCCCTTGCTGGAGCCTTCGTAAGCCGGCTTGATAATTACCGGGAAAGAAAACCCATCCCAGGTTATCCGGTGCAGGTCTGCTTCATCGGTTATCACCATCCACTTCGGGGTAATAATGCCTTCCACTACCACCAGCTTCTTGGTAACGGGCTTGTCCAGGCATACCGCCAGGCATTGCGGGTCGGAGCCGGTGTAAGGGATATCCAGCATCTCCAGGACGGAAGGCACCTGGGCTTCCCGACTGCGGTAGCTCCCCCGGCCCTCGGCGATGTTGAAGACGATGTCCACCTTTGCACGCCGGACATTATCGAGGAACTGCTCCCCGCCGCCCAGCCCGACGACCTCGTGTCCCCTCGACTCAAAGGCGGCGGTGATGATTTCCACTGTTTCCGGTGAATCGTATTCTTCCAGCGCATCATCGACGGCATATTGCCCGTCGACGGCCGCTTTAAGGTCGTAAGATAGCCCTATCCTCATCAGCTTCTCCTCTTTGCCCTGACGGGAACCGGTACTTTAACATTGGACTCGGCGTCCGCCAGCAGGCTCTCCACGACACCGCTAACCGGTACTGCCGCGGCTGCCTCCGCGTGTTTACGGGAACCCGGATTACGGTAGCGGAATACCTTGCCCTCGTAGTTTTTAAGCAGCAGTTCGTTCTCCGTCATGGAAAGCACGTAGTTCGGCTGTAACGGCACCTTGCCGCCGCCGTCCACAAGGTCGACGACGAATGTAGGCACCGCCAGACCGGATGTATGACCGCGCATGCCTTCGATTATCCTGACGCCGGTCTCTACCGGCGTGCGGAGATGCTCCGTGCCCTGCACCTCGTCACACTGGAAGAGGTAGTACGGGCGTACTTTAATTTTCAGCAAGCCCTGGCACAGCTTAGTCATGGTCTCCACGCTGTCGTTGACGCCGCGCAGCAGGACGGACTGGTTGTTGACCGGAACGCCGGCTTTGAGGAGCCTGTCGCAGGCTGCCGCCGATTCCGGGGTAATCTCGTGCGGGTGGTTGAAGTGGGTATTCAGCCAGATGGGACCGTACTTCGACAGCATGGCGCATAGCTCGTCGTCGATACGCTGCGGCAACACCACCGGGAACCGGGTGCCGATGCGTATAATCTCGATGTGCCTGATGGCGCGTATTTTCGAGATGATATCTTCCAGGTGACTCGTGGCAAGCGTCAGCGGGTCGCCGCCGGAAATCACGACATCCCTTACTTCGGTATGTCTCCGCAAATAGTCCAGCATGGCGTTTATCTCCGACGGGGGACGCACCCACCCGCCGTATCGCCACTCCCGCTTGCGCGTGCAGTGACGGCAGAGCATGGGGCAGATATCGGTAAGCACCATCAGGACCCTGTCCGGGTAGCG
>CAZPAS010000124.1:0-4410 GCA_964584575.1 uncultured Dehalococcoidaceae bacterium
CACCCGAACTTGAGTGGAACTTACCATGTTTCGTCGGAACCTATCAGTAAATTCAAGCTTCTCACCTTGATAAACAGGGCTATGGGGCTTAATATTGAAATTGAAGAGTATCCGGACTTTCGCTGCGACCGCAGTCTGGACTCGACGCGATACCGCAAGGAAACCGGTTTTACTCCGCCTTCCTGGGAGACCATGGTCGATGAACTCGCCCGGGATGCGGAGCAATACCTGAAGTGGAGGTAAGATGATATTCCAGGACAAAACGATACTGATAACCGGGGGCACGGGTTCTCTGGGGAAGAATCTAGTCCGTAACATTATGACCGGCAAGTACGGCAAGCCGAAGCAGGTTATCATTTTTTCCAGGGACGAGGACAAGCAGTACGCCATGGAACTGGAGTGGAAGAACCTTAAAGTGGCTACCGACGACGTATTCTACTACGCCGACGAGGTGCTGAGTTTCCGCATCGGTGATGTCCGCGACTACGAATCGGTGGTCAGGGTGGTCAAGGAAGCCGAAATTATCATCCACGCCGCCGCCCTCAAGCAGATTCCCATCGGCGAGAATTTCCCGTTCGAGTCCGTAAAAACTAACATCATGGGCGCCCAGAACATTATCCGGGCTATCCTGGAAAACGCCAATAAGGTCGAAACCGTGCTGGCTGTCTCCACGGACAAAGCCTGCAAGCCGGTCAATACCTACGGAATGTGCAAGGCGATTCAGGAGAGGCTGATAGTGGAAGCCAACCGCCTGTGTCCGGACACCAGGTTTATCTGCGTGAGGTACGGCAACGTCGCCGCATCGAGAGGCTCGATTATTCCCCTGTTCCAGGAGCAGATAAAAAACGGGGGGCCCATTTCCATCACCAGCGAAGACATGACCAGATTCATACTCTCGCTGGATGCGGCTTTTGAAATCATCATCGATGCAATTACCTCCGCCGAGCCGGGCGACACCTACGTGCCCATCCTCCCCTCGGTCAAGATAACGGACCTAGCGGAGGTTATGATGGGAGAAAAGAAAATCAAACTTAACATCATCGGGGTTAGGCCGGGCGAGAAGGTGCACGAGATATTGATTTCCGAGGAAGAGATACCGAGGACAATCAAACGGGGAAAATATTACGTAATCTGTCCGGTCCTGCCCAGGATACGCCGGGAGAAAATCGAGGCTCCGATACTGACCAGGGAACTGTCATCGGCCGATTACTGCATGTCCGAAAGCCAGCTGAAGGACTTCCTGCAGGCCGGCGGGTATCTCGACTTTTGAGGTGAGACTATGAAGGTAATGACAATACTGGGAACCAGGCCCGAGATTATCAGGTTGAGCCTGATTATCAAGAAGCTGGATAAATACGGCGACCATGTCCTGGTGCACACCGGCCAGAACTTCGAGGACAGCCTGAACTCCGTGTTCTTTACCGACCTGAAGTTGAGAGAGCCGGACTACTACCTGGGGGTAAAGGGCGATTCCTTCGCGGAACAGATAGGCAAAATATTAATGGAGGTTGAGAAGGTTATCCTGAAGGAAAAGCCCGACCGCATACTTATCCTGGGCGATACCAACAGCGGGCTTTCGAGCGTCGTCGCCAGGCGCATGGGACTGCCGGTCTTCCACATGGAGGCGGGCAACCGCTGTTTCGATGACCGGGTCCCCGAGGAAGTCAACCGGAGGGTAATCGACCATTCCAGCACCGTCCTGATGCCGTATACCTACCGCAGCAAGGAAAACCTGCTCAACGAAGGGATTGCCAACGAGCGGATTCATGTTATCGGGAACCCCATCTACGAGGTCATCGAGCATTACGCCGCTGAAATAGAGAAAAGCAAGATACTGGATAAATTGGGTGTAAAGCCGCGCCAGTACTTTCTGGTAACCGCCCACCGGGCGGAAAACGTCGACCAAAAAGACCGGCTTAAAGACCTACTCGCCGGCCTGGACGGGATAAACAGGAAATACCAACAGCCCGTTATTTGCAGTGTCCATCCGCGGACCAAAAGCAAGATGGAGCAATTCGGGCTGAATGTAAGCAACAAGGACGTCCGCCTGCTGGAGCCGTTCGGCTTTTTCGACTTTGTTTCGCTGGAAAAGCAGGCGCGGTGCGTCATTACGGACAGCGGTACGGTCCAGGAGGAGTGCTGTATCTATAAAGTGCCCAATATCACTATCCGGGACGTCACCGAGCGTCCGGAAACGCTGGAATGCGGCAGCAACATGCTGACCGGCGTCTCGCCCGATTTGATATTAAAGTCACTGGAGGTTGTGCTGAACGAAGAGTGCACCTGGGAACCCCCGGCGGAATATCTGGAGAAAAACGTTTCGTCGAAGGTGATCAAAATCATCACGGGGTACCTGAGAAGCACAGGTTAATGTAGCTGGATGTATGACTATGTCCTCTGCCAAAAGCATCGATGCGTTAAGCCCGGGTCTGATCAAGCAGGACAACTGGGCATACTTCGGTGCCAGGACACTCGTTGAGACCCTCGGTCTGTCTGCGTCAGTAGAAACCGGGGCGGAGAATCTTCATAATGCTGATGTCATCATCGTTCCGCGAGTTAATAAAGAGGATGCAAATATATTGCTGCGACTTGTCAACTCGGGTCGTACCCTGATTACCGAAGGGGGCATCGCCGGCACGGAATTCGAGAAAGCCCTCGGCATTACCGAACGCAATTCTAAACCACAGACCGGAGTAATCACCCTCCACTGCCCGGAAGGGAATATCTTGCTGCCGCCGCTGGCGGAATATCTCCACGAAGCCAACGATACCTCGAACGGCAGCGAGTATTATTTCGAAATAGAAGGCAACCGGTACCTGTTCGACGTTGAGAAAAGCATCGGCAAAGGCAGGGTAATCCTGCTGTCCTCGCTGTTCTCGCTGGTCTCCAGGACATACAGCTGGGTCTCGGGGGCAATCTGTAATCAGGCCCTAATGAAACAGCCGTACTTAGACATCCTGACCGATATTTTCCTGAAAATAATGACTGAAGAAGCCAGCCGTAGAAACAAACCCCTGGCAAGGTTATGGTACTACCCGAGTTTCAGGCAGAAAGCCGCGGCGCTGGTCACCTTCGATATCGACGATAAATATTCCTACCGGCAGACATTAAGCAAAAGTCCATATGAAAGAATTAAGAAATGGGCTTTTTATATCTTCTATCTGCCGCTTTCTCGAATTATCGGCGCATTGAAGAGAACCGCCGAACAAAAGCTCTCCACGGGGTCGAAAGAAACCGCTAGCATCGGCTTTTTCATTCGACTCTGGAAGGGATTGAACAGACTTTTCACACCTAATTTCCTGGAGCTGGTCGAGGAAGCGGGCGCTAAAGCCGTCCTGTTTCTGCGTCCGCCCGCCATTCAGGACTTAGAGAGCCGGGATAAAACGGGATATAAACTCGAAGGTTATGAAATTCGTAAAGAAGACGTACAGCGGGTGGCCGCTACTCATGAAGTCGCCCTGCACTTCGGCAGGTCTCTGATTACGATTAATGACGTTTTGGCTGAAGATACCCGGAGCTACTGGACAGACGGCATAAAGGACCAGCTTACGGACTTGGAGCAAACTGCGGGGATGGAGATATCCGGCGCGCGGGGGCACTTCAGCCTCATGTACCCCGAAACCATAGAGCAGCTGGAAAAAGCCGGCTGCCGGTGGGACTCCACTTACTACGGACAGCAGCGTTGGGTATCGCCGGAGGGTGAAATGGTGGAATTCGGCTATAACGGCTTTTCGCCTTCGTGGACGGCGAGCGTCGTCGGCACTGCGCTGCCCTTCTATCCGGTCGTCGCTGTGTCGGACTCAACCTTGAGGGAATCCACAGTTCTGGAGTTCCCCACCACCCTTTATGAACCGAGGGGCATCAGCGGGGCTGTTTCAGCATCCATCGAACAGGTGCTTGGATATCACGGGGTAATCAACATTCAGTACCACCCGTTCGACGCCGCTAACTTCGCCGAACTCAGGGGAATACTTAAATACCTGAAAGACAAAAACATCTGGAAAGCGACCGGTAAGGAACTGGCGGACTGGTGGCAACAGCGGAGGGAGACGAAAATAAGTGATACCAGAGTAAGTGTAGACAACGGGGAACTGGCTATTGAGTCAGACCTTGATACGCATCTGGAAAGCCTCGCTTTAATTATCCATCTACCGGAGGGAACTGATATTTCGGGCATTACCAGAGTAACATCGGAGAGCCTTGAATTAAACGACTTTGGAATAGCCGCAGACGACGGGGTGGTGAGACTTAACCTGCGTAAGAAATCGTGAGAGTTATTACATGACGGAAACCGCGATAAAAATGACAATATATGACATGGACACGGTCGATAGAGCTGTGTGGGGCGACCTGCTGGGTCGCAGCGTTATTAAAGACATCTACCAGACCTGCGAATGGGCCGGTCTTATG
>CAZPAS010000124.1:4510-5637 GCA_964584575.1 uncultured Dehalococcoidaceae bacterium
CAGAACATGGCCAGGGTCTTCGTGTCCAGGCACGAAGGGAAAATCATCGCCGGAATGCTTTTCCTGGTATGCCGGGACACGATGGTATATTACATGGGCGCCTCCGCCCACGGCTCTTTATCACTCTCCCCCAACGACCCCATCATGTGGCACGCCATTCAGTGGGGTAAGAACAACGGCGTTAAGCTGCTCAACCTTGAAGATACCTACCCCAATCCATCCTCGAATCTCTACGGAATCCATAAATTCAAGGAGAAATGGAGCGGGCAACTGATTCACCGAGACCTGTACATCGACGGTAAATTTTACGCCTGGGGACAGTCGTTGCTCCTCAACAGCCGGACGGTACAGCGGGCCTACGCCTTTCTGCACAAGAGAAATATAATCTGACACTGATAAAGGAATACTAAAAAGGCACGATGAAACCTAAAAAAGTAGCGGAACTCGAAGCCGGACTGGCCGAATATATCGGCGTCAAGCACACCGTCGCTGCCAGCCTGGGGCGTACGGCGCTGCTGGTGCTTCTCCGGTCGCTGGGGATTCAGCAAGGAGACGAGGTTATCGTGCCGGCGTATATCTGCGAGGTGGTTCCCAACGCCGTACTCAAGAGCGGAGGGACACCCGTGTTCGTGGATATTAATCCAGACGACTACCATATTTCGATTTCCCACCTAAAAACCCTGATTTCGGAAAAGACCCGGGCCGTAATCGTCAACCATACCTTCGGATATCCCGAGGATGTTGACGGGATAAAAGGCGTTATCGGTGACAAAGATATTTACCTGATTGAGGATGTTGCCCAGTCGCTGGGGGCGAAATATAAAGAAAATAGAGTCGGCAGCCTCGGCGACGCGGCATTTGTAAGCCTCACGAAGAATATGTTCAACATCGGCGGGGGCGCGATAATCACCGATGACGACTCCGTAGCGTCGCAGGCGGAGGGTATCCTGGCAGGCGCCGTGACGAATTCGCTTGCCACTCACCTGTTCATCGGCCTGATGTCCTATCTGGAAACCCGGCGGGCGCACTCCGGCTTGAGCAATTTTTATTTCAATGCGACCGGGCTCTTCGGTAAAAAGTCCGGCTCTCTAACCAAAAGTTACTACGACTCCCTCAAGATTCCGGAA
>CAZPAS010000125.1:0-5635 GCA_964584575.1 uncultured Dehalococcoidaceae bacterium
CGCGCCTCGGTGTTGAGCACGCCGCCGGGAATTACCTCGCAGCCGAGTTTCTCGGCGGCATAATGAGCGCCCCAGAATGCGATGAATATGTTATAGCCGAAGGGTAAAAAGAGACGGTCGGTATTCCGGTACCCCTGAGCGTACAGTGCGTAGGCGAAGGCTTCGGCACTCCATTCCCAGTCCTGCCAGGTATCCGCCTGGTACACGGGCTGTCCGGTGGTACCACTGGTCTGGTGGTACTCCGTCACCTCCTCTAGGGGCACGGCTAATATCTCGCCGTAAGGAAAAGGCTCCCTGCCTTCCCCCTGGACGTCCCGCAACATCGCCTTTTCTATCTTGGGCACTTTATATATGTCCTCGTATTTCTTGATGTCCCCGGGCTCGATGCCGGCATCGCTATATAGTTTTTTATAAAATGGGGAATGTTCATATGCCCAGGTAAAAATTTCCCTGAATTTCTTAAGCTGTAACTGCCGGAGTTTTTCCCGGGGCAGGGTTTCCAGGACGGGATTCCAGTATTCGCTGCTGTTCATAGGATACGCCTCTCCTGTATTTCGCTGATAAGCCAGATATAATATACCCTTAAACAGCCTGAAATGGCAAACTTTCATTCCATATGGAACAAAAAATAACCGTTATATACACACAATTATAACGGTATCAGGTTAAATTGATTGTAAAAATTAGTTGACAAGGGCTAGAAATAGTTATAGAATAATTCTGGATAGAACTTAATTTTCTTCCCGTTTTTGTCTTTCTGATAAAGCATGACTATCAGCGAAGTAAGCAAGACGACTGATAAGACCCCGCTGGGCAACCTGTTATCCGTATTAATGTCTTTCGAGGTTCTGGCGCGGTACCTGGAACTCGAACTGCGGCGTTACGACGCCACCCTCATCCGGTTCAACATCATGAGCACCCTCTTCAAGAACGGCGGCGAGATGACGCCGTCCGAGATTGCGGAGAGTGTCTTCCGGGAAAAGAACTCCATCACGGCGGCCATAAACACCATGGAAAGACAGGGGGTCGTCCGACGTGAGCCGTCTCCCAACGACCGCCGTTCCGTTAAGGTCGTTATTACCGATAAAGGCTGGAAAGAAGCCAACCGGTTGAATCCCGTGGCCCAGGAGTTAAGTCGCGAGGTATTATCCTGTATCGAAAAGGAGCAGGTCGAGGCCCTGGTGGGTATCATGAGGACGATTAGAGAGAGCCTGACTCCCCGGCTCGCCAGGACCGCCGGCAACGGGAAGCCCCGCGAATAATATATATAAAGGTAGTGGTTCCACAGCGCAACCGGGGCATGCCTGCGCTGAATACGAATAAAGAGGGGATTATGTAGTGAAAGAGATCAGGATTCACGGACGTGGCGGGCAGGGTGCCGTTCTGGCGGCAAGGATGCTGGCCAGTGCCTTCGTACGGGAAGGCAAGTCGGTAGCCAGCTTTCCCATGTACGGCTTCGAGAGACGCGGCGCGCCGGTAGTGGCTTTCACCCGCGTCGACGACAAGCCCATCATGGAAAAAACACAGATTTACAATCCCGATTGTCTGGTGGTGATTGACCCCGGACTGTTGTCTCTCCCCACGCTTTTCACCGGGTTGAAGCCGGAAAGCGCCTTCATCCTCAACAGTCCCCACAAATTGACCGACCAGCCGAACAAAAACCTGAAAATAGGCGGCGTGGTCAATGCCACCCAGATAGCCGTCGATGAAATCGGGCGGGACATCCCCAACACCTGCCTTCTCGGTGCCGTCGCCGCCGCCACCGGCTGGCTCAAGTTGCAGTCAATACTCGATAGCCTGCCGGACTATCTCAGCGGCGATATCCTGGAGAGAAACCTGAAGAGCGCCGAAAGGGGCTACCACGAAGTGGAGGTAATCAAATGGTAATCAAGCATAAAAACATATTCAAGACGGAGAGCGCCTGGTCCAACTCCGACGAGATTCTCCTCTGCCTGGATACGGGCAGCTGGCGGACGGAACGTCCGGTACTGGACAAGGACAAATGCAACTACTGCGGGCTCTGTTCCCTCTACTGTCCGCCGCAGTGCATGAGAGATAAAGGCGACCATTACGAGGCTGACCTGGCCTACTGCAAGGGATGCGGCATCTGCGCCACGGAATGCCCGCGGAAAGCCATCACGATGGTTCCGGAAGGAGAGTTTGCCGATGGTTAGTGCTCAGAAAGGTCAAACATTAGTAATCACGGGCAATGCCGTCGCCGCGTACGGCGCCATGCTGTGCCGGCCGGAAGTCGTGGCGGCATACCCCATCACCCCCCAGAGCGAGCTGGCGGAACAGCTCTCGCAGTTCGTCGCTAACGGCGTCCTTGACGCCGAGTACGTGGAAGTCGAGGGTGAAAATTCGGCGATGAACGTCGTCCTCGCCGCCAGCGTCGCCGGCGCGCGGGTCGTCACCGCCACGTCGTCATACGGACTGGTATTCATGTACGACGCCCTGCAGGAAACCTCCGGCTTCCGGGCTCCGGTGGTGATGATAAACGCTAACCGGGAGACGCCCGGTATACACGCCGTATCCTCCGGCCAGCAGGACCTGGTTTCCGCCAGGGACACGGGATGGGTCCAGATAATCGTGGAGAACGACCAGGAAATACTCGACCAGATTATCATGGCGTTCCGGCTGGCGGAAGACCACGATATTCTGGTTCCCACCATGGTCAACTATGACGGTTTCTACCTCTCCTACCTCGCCGAAGCCGTGGAAATACCCAAAATCGAAGACGTCGACGCTTTCCTGGCGCCGCTGAAAAAGCAGCCGCCGCGCCAGAAGCTGGTACCCGGCGTGGCTATCGGCTGCGGCACTCACGGGATGGAAATGGGCTACGTGGAAGCCCGCTACAAGCACTGCCAGGCGCTGGAACGGGTCAAGGGCAAGGTTGATGAAATAGATAAGGCCTTCGGCGACTACTTCGGGCGTTATTACGGCGGTCAGATAGAAGAGTACCGCACCGATGATGCCGATATTATTCTGGTAGCATCCGGCAGCGCCACCGGCACCGTCCGTACCGTCGTCGATACCAAGAGGGCGGAAGGAATAAAGGTGGGCCTGGTTAAAATTCGATTGTTCCGCCCCTTCCCCGCCGAGAGGCTCATCGAGGTTCTCAAGGGCAGGAAAGCGATTGGCGTCATCGACCGCAGCATCTGTTTCGGCTGGAAATACGGCCCGATGTGCATGGAATTGAGGGCGCTTTCTCCGGAAATCGGCCCGACCCCGATTTTGAGTTATATCGACGGTCTGGCGAATCTGGATATCACCGTCCCTCACATAGAGAGGGTGGTGGATGAAGTCAACGCCGCCGCACAGGGCAAGCCCTATCAGGAAGTAACCTGGATACCGATGGAGGAATAAGATAATGGTAGAAGGAACGAAAAAGAGAAACAAGGTTTTTGATTATTTTGTCCAGGAAGACCCGTTCGCCGGAGGTGTTGCCTGGTGCGCCGGCTGTCCCCTGGAGCTTACCGCCCGGTTCGTGCCGAAGGTACTCGGAAAGAACATGGTATTCGTCGGCACGCCCGGCTGCGCGGCGCCGGTCCTGCACGGGCAAAATATAGGTGCCTGGCACAAGCAGGCCTACCTGTCGTCCGTGATGACAGGGGTGCCATCCAAGGCTACCGGACTCTCCAGGTATTACCGGAGGATAGGACAGGATGCCACCGTGGTCTGTTTCACGGGTGACGGCTGCGCTACGGACGTCGGGTTTCAGCCCCTCAGCGGTGCCGCCGAGAGGAGAGAGCACTTTATCTACCTCGCGTACGATAATGAGGGCTACATGAATACCGGCAACCAGAGGAGCAGCGCCACCCCGCTCGGCGCATCGACCACCACCACCCCGGTCGGGAAGGTCAAGCGCGGCAAGCCGACCATGTCGAAGAACATGCCTCTGGTCATGCTCATGCACAAGCCGTCGTATATGGCTACGGCCACCCTGAGCCATCTCGATGACTTTGCCAAGAAACTGAAAAAAGCCCAGGAGAAAATCGAGGAGGGGTTCGTCTACCTGCACGTCTTCTCTCCCTGTCCGGTGGGCTGGCGCATCGATTCCAACCGGGTAATCGAGGTGTGCCGTGCCGCCGTAAGGACCAATTACTTCCCGCTATGGGAGGCGGAAGACGGTAAGCCCCGGTTCACGCTGGAGGTAGCCAATCCCAAACCCGTCACGGAACTGACCAAGTTGATGCGCAAATTCTCGCACCTTAAAGAGGACGAACTGGCAGAACTGCAAAAAGCGGTCGACGAACGGTTCACCCTTATCAAGAACCTCTGCGATGCGTATAAATAATAATAGAGGAGGAATAAACACAGATGGTTACACCAACCAAAGACAACAAGCCGGCAAACAAGCCGGTAACGGGCATGTCGGTAAAGGGTAACCCGGAAATCTGGGACGATACCTGGGTGAATACCACCTGCGGCGGTTGTTATGGCCAGTGTGCTATACGCGCCCACCGGGTTAACGGTGTCATCATAAAAATAGATGGCGACCCGGATAGTGACTTCGGTCCCAGGGGTGGTATCTGCGCCAAGGGAGAGGCTATGATACAGGCCCTTTACGACCCCAATCGTTACAACTACCCATTGAGAAGGACCAATCCCAAGAAAGGTATTTTTGAGGAACCCAGGTGGGAGCGGATTTCCTGGGACGAAGCCCTCGACGAAATCGCCAAGCGTCTCAAGAAGATTCGCGCCGAGAACCCCCACAAGCTCCTTCACGGCGGCACGCCCGGACCGGGCAGCGGACCGGACCTGCCCCTCGGCTTCGGCGTTTTCGGGGCTGTCTTCGGCACCAAGAACTGGTACGTCGGCGGTGCCGGCCTGCACTGCGGCAGCGGCTCGCATATGGGCGCCGGCCTCTACCATGCCTCGTGGTCTATCGTACCCGACTTCAAGTACTGCAACTACGCCATACAGATGGGTTCCAATAAGGGGACCGGCTCGGGACACTCCATGGGCTTTAATATGAGGCTCGCTGCCGATGCCCGCTCCCGGGGCATGAAGAACGTAGTCTTCGACCCCATCTGCAACTTCGGAGGCGGCAAGGCCACCGAGTGGATACCTATTCTCCCGGGTACGGATGGCATCGTCGCCCTGGCGATGGTCAATATCATCCTCAACGAATTCAACATATATGATGCCGAGTTCATCAAAATGAAGACCAATGGCCCTTATCTCATCGGCCCGGACGGCAAATATGTGCGGGATAAAAAGACCGATAAGCCGCTTGTCTGGGACGCCAAGGACAACAAAGCCAAGGTCTTTAACGATGAGACAATCGGTGATTTCGCTCTTTTTGGTGAGTACGATGTCAACGGCATTAAATGCCAGCCGTCGTTCCAGCTTCTCAAAGAACATATTAAGGTTTACACCCCGGAGCAGGCGGAGAAAGAAAGTACCGTACCGGCGGACACCGTCCGTCGCATCGCCAGGGAGTGGGCTGATGCGGCCATGATAGGCGCCACCATTGAGATAGAAGGGGAGAAGCTTCCTTTCCGGCCGGTAGCCGCTATAATGTTCCGCGGTGGCCAGGGACATACAAATTCGGCACACAGCTATATTGCCATGTGCCTCCTCAATGCTATCGTCGGCGCTATGGATGTCCCCGGCGGCACGCTCGGCTGGC
>CAZPAS010000126.1:0-5613 GCA_964584575.1 uncultured Dehalococcoidaceae bacterium
GGTTCGGGGCTATCATGGGCGCCAAGAACCTCAAGGCGATTATCGTGCGGGGGCATGAAGACCTGCCCGTCCACGACATCCGGGGACTGATGGAGGAGGCAAATATAGCCTACGGCTATCTAAGGGAGCACAAGTATTTCCAGCAATGGCAGCAGCAGGGACTGATGAACGTCATAGAATACGCCAACGAGAAAGGCATACTGCCGACTTATAATTTCAAAGACAGCGTCTTCGCACGTCACGACCAGATAAACGGCGAGACCATGCTTAACGATTATAAAATCGGCGACAATGCCTGTTTCGCCTGTTCCATGTGCTGCGGAAATATCTGCCTTGTCAAGAGTGGAAAATACGCCGGCACGGTGGTCGAGGGACCGGAATACGAGTCCTGCGCCATGCTCGGTTCCAACGTCGGCGTTGACGACTTCGCGGCAATTCTCTCGGCTAACCAGCTCTGTGACGAACTGGGTCTGGATACCATTTCCGCCGGCAACCTCATCGGTGCTGTCATCGAGGGCTATGAAAAAGGCATTATATCGCTTGCCGACCTCGGCGGGCACGAAATTACCTGGGGCGATGACGAAGCTATCCTGAACCTGGTACGCATGATATCCGCCCGGGAAGACATCGGGGACATTATTGCGGACGGACCGCGCCGCATCATCGAGCAATGGCCCGAGATGGATAAACTCATCCTCGAGGTGAAGGGGCTGGAGCAGTCCGCCTACGACAGCCGCGCCGGGAGTTCCATGGCGTTGGCCTACGCTACCTCGGACATCGGCGCCCATCACACGCGTGCCTGGACCATCGCCCGGGAAATGGAGGAGGGGCAGGGCTGGTCCGACGAGGAACGTGTAAAAACGGTGATATACCACCAGACGCTGCGTCCCCTGTTCGACATGCTGGGCGTCTGCCGCCTCCCCTGGATTGAACTGGGCCTCAACGAAAGACACTACGAGAATTTCTACAAGTACGTTACCGGTAACGAAAAGACACTTGAGGAACTGCTGGCTCTTTCCAACGACGTCTACGACATGACCCGCCTGATAAACGTGAAACTCGGCGTCAGCCGCAAGGACGACTCCCTCCCCTACAAGGTACATGCCAGCCCGCCGCTTACCGGGCCTAACGCAGGCAAGGTAGTGGACAAGGATGCCTTCCAGTCTCTCCTTTCGCTTTACTACAAGGAACGCGGCTGGGACGAGGAAGGCAGGCCGCCGGAAAATACCGAGAAGAAGTTCGAGGACTAGCCCCGCGGATGTCAGATGAAACGTTCCGTTTTAAAATGGGAACTCATCGGTATTGCCGTAATCTCGGTGCTGGGTTCGCTGTTCCATTTTCTCTTCGAGCTATGCGGTGAATGGCCGCCGGTAGGCGTTATCGCCGCCGTCAACGAGAGTGTCTTCGAACACCTTAAACTCACCTTCATACCCACCCTGCTCTATGCCGCCGCTACTTACCGACTGCTCATGGGAAACGCCAGAAACTTCCTCTTCGCCAAGACCATTTCTATCTACGTCATGCCGGTAACGATAATCGTCCTTTTTTACGGTTACACCGAACTCACCGGAATCGAAAGCGTTATCATTGACATCATTATTTTCATCGCGGCAGTAGCCGTCGGGCAAGCCGTTAGCTACCGCATATTGACTATGAGGCAACTGCCGCAGTGGCTAAAGTGGCTGTCACTGGCATTCCTCGTAATTCTTTTCGTCATCTACGGAATCTTCACGTTTTACCCGCCCCACGTATCCTTCTTCATGGACTCGGTAACCGGAACCTATGGAATAAACTAGCGCAGGATATTTACCGGAAATACGTTTTGGTGTATAATCATGCCGAATACCGAAACAGACGGCGATGGAGGTGTGGACTATGGAACTATCACCGGAAGAAAGACAGAAAATTTACGAAGAAGAAAAGGCGCGCATGGAGGCCCGCGAAAAACTGGAGCAGGAGAAACGGCGAACACCCCAGGACACCACCGTCAACATTGAGCCGAACCTTGCGGGATTACTCTGTTATGTCGGCGCGTGGATAACGGGCATTATATTCTTTGTTCTCGAGCAGAAAAACAACTGGATACGCTTTCACGCCGCACAGTCCATCGTTACCTTCGGAGCCCTTTTCGTCGCCGGGATGATACTCGGCTGGATACCGTTCATCGGCCAGGCCTTTTCCGCCATCATCGGCGTCATCGGATTTATCCTGTGGATACTCCTCATGGTTAAGGCTTACAACGGTGAACGCTTCAAGTTAGCCTGGGCGGGGGACATCGCCGAGAGAATGATTACTGGACCGATACCGGAATACCGGAAACCACCGACGGCCTCCGAATCCAAAGAGGAGACACCACCACCACCGCCTCCTCCACCACCCCCTGCGGATGAAGATGTAAAAAAAAACTAGCTGACCGTTACCGGCGCAGGAGGGAAGCCCGCATTACCGGCTCCGCCTTCGCCATTGCCTGGAGCATCATCCTGCTGATTTTCTTCAACTTCTTCCACGAATACGTGGCGTATTACAGCGCCGATACCACGGGCGGCGTGGTCACCTGGACGAAGCAGTCCTTCTTTACCAGTGAAATCGGGCTTTGGCTGCCGATTCTCACCACCACACTGGTGATTTCCATAATCGGGCACATCGTTCTCATCGTCGTGGACAGGCAGGTACTGCGGCGGGCGATTCATATCATCATCGACGGATTCAGCCTGGCGACGGTTGTCACGCTGGTTACCGTCTTTCCGTTCGACTTCGATGTCATACCAAGCGCGGTAGCCGCCGCGGGTACGCACATCGGGGTGACGGTCGTGCTGATATGTATCGCGGTGGGCATCGGGATAAGCCTGCTGGTGAGGATTATCAAGCTGCTGGTGGACCTGGCGAAGCTGGCGGTGACGACACCGCAGGATTCGGATTAGTCGACGATTTGAGGAACCGGGCAGACCGGTGTTAGACCCTTTTCGGCAATCTCAACCAGCTTTGCCCTGCTCTTGTCAGAGAGCCCGAGGCTGTCCAGCTCTTCCCGGAAAGCCTCGTCCGTGCCGTAACCGGCGGCGTATCCATTAACGCGCGTTACGGCGGTGGACTTAACAAAATCGTTAATATCCGGGTATATCGCCCTTAGTTCGTCGTAAATGTCACGAACGTTCTCGAGATAGTACTTCTGGTGATATTCCTCGGCGGGGTAAAACTCGGCGGCGGGGACTATCTCCGTATATATCCTGTGTCCCGTCGCGACTTCCAGGCTGCTGCGTTTCTCCATCGCCAGCTGCCGTTGTTCTTCGTTGTGATAGAAGATATTGGACATGTACTGCCGCGACCCCGACGGATAAATAGGATTATGCTGTTGCCAGAACACGTCCAGCAGTTCTCCGTAAGATATCACCGAGGGGTCGTATTCTATCCGTATCGTCTCGGAATGGTCGCCGAGCTTATAGTAGGTCGGGTCTGCGGTGGTGCCTCCGGCGTACCCGACAACGGTGCTGACCACTCCCCTGATACTCCCGAACCGGGAGTCCGGCCCCCAGAATCAGCCAAGGGAAAAGGTCGCCGTCTCCGTTACAGCAGGCCTGTTGGCATCGATTATAGGGATATTGCTGCTCTTTACTGTATCTTCTTTCATATCTTCTTTCACCCCACCGGATTCATCCGCCGGTGCCACAACTGCCGGGGTATCTCCTTCAACCTGCCCTTTAGCGCCTGTATCGGCGGTCTTTTCTTCCCCCGCCACGTTTACCTCCGCCTCCCGGCACGAGCCCACCAGAGGTATCAGAGACATAGTCAGGATTAACACTATTCCCACGATTATAATCTTCGACTTCATTTTTCAAATACTGACCATCTTAATTGCATTCAGGGGACAGGCGCGTATGCAGTCGCCGCAGGCACGGCAGGCGGAAGGCTCCGGCTCGGGCGTGGTATAGGGGTATTCCTGCTTCAGCAGTTTCGAGGGGCACGCCAGTGCCGCGGCGCATATGCCGTCCTCGCACTCTTCCGGATGGCACTTATGATAGTCCAGCAAAGCCAGCTTTCTCGCCATGTGCATATCGGTTTCACCCGTCCTTACTTGGAAGTCAACGACTTCAACAACCCGAGCCTCAGGTAGGGAAATGCAGGTTGCCCGATTTCCCCGAGGGATTCCGGCTGAAAACCGTCGAGATAATCCTGCGGGCGTCCTTCTTACCGCACTTTGGGCACTCCACATTATCGTCGCTATCGGATATGGCACGGAAAGACTCAAATTTTTCTCCGCATTTCCGGCACCTGTATTCGTAAATTGGCATATGATTCTCCTCCGGGTAGTCTCTATTTATATACAGTGTAACCCGCCGCGGTCTGCTTCGTATGTGATTAAAGTCGCTTAAGTGTATTTGACATCAAACCTGACTATCTTATATCCTTTTCATTAGCACCGATTCCCCTTTACGATAATAACGTTTTTTCAACACAGGAGGCAGCAGTGAAAACGATAAAAGAAGCCGCGAGAGAGACCAGGGTAGCCCGCGAAGCGGATGTCGTGGTGGTGGGCGGTGGGCCGGGTGGCATCGGCGCCGCGGTATCGGCAGCCAGGAACGGCGCTGACACCGTACTCATCGAGCGCTATGGACATCTTGGTGGCATGGGTACCGGCGGACTGGTCACCATTATCCCCCTCTTGACAGATATTTTCGGCAAGCAGCAGATTATCGGCCTTACCCAGGAGTGGATAGACCGGCTGGAAGCAAGAGACGCCGTGTTCTACCCCAGGAAGGAACACTGGGGCACGCTGGACAAGGAACTCGTCAGGTACTATTTCGACCGCAGTTTCTTCATGACGAGGTTGGACAGGGTAATTTACGCCGCGATTATCGACGCCGAGATTTCAAAGTTTATTCTGAATGAAATGGTGGAAGAGGCCGGCGTCAAGACCTACCTGGATTCCTGGGGCACCGAGCCCATCATGGAAGGCAGCGAATGCAAGGGAGTCATCTTCGAGAGCAAGTCCGGACGCCAGGCGGTGCTGGGCAAGGTGGTCATCGATTCCACCGGCGACGGCGACCTGCTGCCGTACGCGGGAATCGAATTCGAAGACAATATTCCCCCTAATTTCCGCATCGCCAACCTTGCCCTCTGCTTCTGGGTGGACGGGGTCGACTTTAAAAAGGCGATGGATTTTCGCAAGAACAACCCTAAGGAGTTCATGGAGCTTTCCCGTAAAGCTATGGAGTCCGGCGCCCAGGCCGGTTTTATGCCCAGCAACCTCCCCAACCAGGAATCTGTCGTCTGGTTCCACAATCGTTATTCTAACAAGAGCCAGGTAGACGTTGAAGAACTCACCCGCGTCGAGTTCCAGGGACGCAAGGTGGCGGTTAAGACCCTTGATTTCTACCGTAAGAACATGCCGGGCTTCGAGAAAAGCTTCCTCGTCCTTACCTGCCCGCAGCTGGGCACCCGCAGCAGCCGCCGACTCATCGGGGAGTACAAGCTGACGCAGAAAGACCTGGCGGATAACCAGCCCTTCCAGGACACCATCGCCATCTTTCCTGACCTCGACCGCGGCCAGGAATCGTTGGACCACCCGTTGATGTATATCCCCTACCGCAGCCTGTTGGCCAAGAACGTTGACAACCT
>CAZPAS010000127.1:0-5581 GCA_964584575.1 uncultured Dehalococcoidaceae bacterium
TACAAATATCAGTATGAGTAGTAAGGTTATATTAATCTATCCCCCTAACCCCCTTCCTTTGATAAAGGAAGGGGGAATTTTTACAAATGGAATCGTGCTTATTGTGTATCTTATTATCAAAGGCCAGTGACGTGAATGACGGGAAAGGACGCCGCCTCCTTTTGCCCCTCAACTTATTTTTACTGCCCATCACCACCCCGTGTAGATTTTCTTTCCCACCCGTGCCCGCCCTCGGTTCTCCGGCTATTGAGACCGTAAAAGTCCCACGGGATAAGCCGTTAACGATACGGGGGTGGCTTGGGCGGGAATAAATAACATACGAGGGGTGGTGAGGTGGTCTGGATTCCCGTTTTCACGGGAATGACGTGATAGGAAAACGGATTGCTTCGTCCTTCCGCCGAAGGACTCGCAATGACGGGTGGAGGGGGGTTAAGGGGTGGAGTAAAGCACCACCCCTTTATTGTAAGGTTTACTGCGACTCCAGTTTCTTGTGCAGCGCCTCAACGGTCTCCGCGAACTTGCGGTCGTGGGCGTCCCTGCCCTCGGTGAACATCGACGGATACCACTCAATCTTCTGCAACCCCTCGATAATCGGGTTTATCTTGTCGAAAGGAATGGATATCAGTATCGTGCCCTTGGGGAATACCTGCTTGGCGGTCATGCCGTGGGAAACGTCCGTAAGAATGTAGTTCAGCTCCCCGCTGATATAGGGGTAAGTCAACAGCCAGGAGCAGGCTATCACCGGCGTCCCCTGGCTCTTCCACATATTGCCAGTGGAAAAACACATCGCCCGCAGTATGATTTCCAGCTGGGTGCCGTCGGCGGCGAGAATCAGCACGTCCGGGGTGAACGTGAGCCTGTCCAGGGAAGCGAAGGCGACGCAGCTGACGCTGTTCCGCTCCAGCTTGGTGATGTAGTAATAGAGCCGGCGGTTGGCGCGGGCTTCCTCGAAGATGCTCAACGCCGGCCCGATATGACCGCTCTCGAAAACGGGGTCGCCCTCCGCCATGCCCGTGATGATGGGCCCCACACACGTGAAGTTTTCCACGGTGGCGTAAAACGGCTCCGCCTGCTGGGCTTCCCGTATCATCTCGCAGATGGAAAGGTTTTTATCCAGTTTCCTGATATCGTCCGGTTTGAAAAGAAGGAACTTGATACCAACGGGCTTCAACTTGAAATTGAATTTCTCGAATATAGATAAATCCGGCTTTGCTGAACTCATATCAACCTCCATATTTTTACGTTTGCAACGACCGCATTCTACAATGCTGCCGGGTCTTTTTCAAATCCGCGTTTACACGCCCTCACGAACGAAGATTTGACAGGAGACACTGAAGTGTGGTATAATGCATGCACAATTGAAAAATCGCCAGACCCCCGCGAGGGGGTTTTTCTTTATCCCCAGCTTTTATACCTGCTCGGCTCAAGTTTCAGAGTAGCGTTGCGTTTAGCTTCCGTACTGGGCTTGCCGGTGACCGGATGCGGGAAGTGCATCGGGTAGATATAGCCGGAGGGATAGCCGGTCTCGTATTCAGCCCAGACGTCCGGAGTTAGTTTGGGTCGTTCGGCGGGGGCTTCCGCGGATTCGGGAGGTGCCGGGGGCGGCCCGCCGTGGGTATAGGCGTAATGCATGTTCAGGCGCAACACCAGGATTTTCCAGACGCCGTCCTCCCTGATATAGTCCATCTCGTAAATGACCGCCATGTAAGCGGGGTCGAGGGGGAAGCTGGGACGGGAAAGAATCGTCCCGTAGCCGTACCACCTGCCCTTTGCCCTCTTGCCGTCCTCATCGACGGTTATCACCGGCGAGACCTGCATCACCATGTGGAGGAACTCGGGCGGGACGACACGGTCGGGATCAAAATACCGGCGGATACCTTCCGGTCCGTTGTACGTGCCCTCGACGAAGGTGGCGGATACCTCCGTGCTATTGGAAAAGCAGTCGATGATTTCATCCGCCATCCAGTGCTCCAGGTAGTAGCCGTAGGTGCATTGCAGTCGTTTGATGTCCTCGATATCCTGTAAGAGTTGGAGCTGTTTCTTGAGAGTTTTAACCTCCGACTCCAGTTCAGCGATTCTGGCTTCCGATGCCTGATTGTTCATGGTATGTCTCCTTTAAAAGAGCTTACGAATGCTCGCCCGGTAGGGTGGTATGATAATACCTTTTTCGGTGACGATGGTGGTGATATATCCGGCGGGGGTGACGTCGAAGGCGGGATTGGCGGCGGTGACGCCCGCCGGGGCGATGGGAACGCCCTGAATATGGGTAACTTCGTCGGGGCGGCGCTCCTCGATGGGGATTTCCGCGCCGGTTTTAAGAGAGCGGTCGATGGTGGAGGTGGGGGCGGCGACGTAGAAGGGGATTTTGTTCTCCTTAGCCAGCACCGCCAGGGAGTACGTGCCGATTTTGTTGGCGGCGTCCCCGTTGGCGGCGATTCTATCGGCGCCGGTGATAACGCAGTCCACTTTCCCCATCCTCATGAAATGCCCCGCCATGCTGTCCGTAATCAGGGTAAACGGCACGCCGGCTTTCTGAAGTTCCCAGGCGGTCAGCCGCGCCCCCTGTAAGAGCGGGCGGGTCTCATCGGCGATTACCTTGATACCTTTGCCTCTCTGGAACGCGGTGATAATTACGCCCAGGGCGGTGCCGTAGCCGGACGTCGCCAGCGGGCCGGTATTGCAGTGGGTCAGCACGGTACTGCCGTCTTTAATCAGTTCCATCCCGAGCAGACCGATGCGGCGAGTGGCGTCCGCTTCCTCGCGGTGGATTTTCTCAACCTCGTCGGCGAGGGAGTTTTTAATGCCCGCAATGTTTTTCCCTGCCTCCGCCGCCTTATTCATGCGTTCCAGGGCGAAAAACAGGTTGCGGGCGGTGGGGCGGGTAGCGGCGATTTCCTTGATGATGCCGCTCAGTTCCATGAGGAACTCGTCCCTGTCCATAGAATCGATTTTCAGCGCCCCGAGTACCACAGCGTAAGCTCCGGCTATGCCGATTGCCGGGGCGCCCCTTATTTTCAATTCCCTGATGGCTGAAGCTACATCCCGGTAGTCGTCGAGCTCCAGGTAGACTTCCTCCGCGGGAAGCCGTGTCTGGTCGAGGATTTTTAGCCGGTCGCCGAGCCATTCGATGGGCTGGTAGTACGTATTTATGAACCTCACCACCTTTCGCCTCTGGATTCCCGCTTACGCGGGAATGACGACGGATTGCTTCGTCGCGGTGCTCCTCGCAATGACACAGGAGCTTCGCCCCTCTTAAACTCACCTTTAGCTTGTGTTTTTAAGCTTCTCCCACTGCTCGCGGTTCAGTTCCATGAGCAGGAATTCATACCCATTGCGGTTCATCTTACCGCACGGAGTAAAGCCGCATTTCTCGAAGCACTTCTGCGCCCGGACGTTCCAGGGGAGGGTCTTCAGGTAAAGGCGGTGGATAGCGGTCGTTGAAAAGACGTGGTCGACCATTGCATTGACGGCGTCAGTACCGTAGCCTTTATCCCAGTATTCGCGGTCGCCAATCATAATGCCCAGCTGCGCCTCGGACTTCTTTTCGTCGATGTCGTAGCAGGTGCAGTTGCCGATATGCGTGCCGTCGAGGGTATCCACGGCGAGGGGGTACCTGTTGTGCACGGGGCGGTGAATCTCGGTGGCGTAGTCCAGCAGGTAGATGGAAAAGGGCATGATGAGCGTCGGGGCGGCATCCAGCTTAGCCAGCTCCGCGTCAGACTGCCATTTGTAGTCGTTGCGGACATCGCCGAGTTTTTTCTCGCGGAGCCTGACTTTGCTCCCGGTCCTTCCCTGAAGGACGTCGCTTTTCAGCGGCTTGAATCCCGCCAGGGTAACGCTCTTGCGTAACTTCATAGCTGACAAAAGACGCGGTCGGCTTTTTCAGTCCTCGTCTTCCTCGTCCTCCTCATCGCCGCGCTCCCATATCGGCTCGGTAAAGTAGTCGATGTATTCCTCCATAGCCTGGGCGGCGACCTGCTTGATTCTCTCCCCGGCTTCCACCGCCATCTTGGCAAGCTCTGCGAAGTCGATTTTCACGTCCAGCATGGTGGTCAGGACTTTAAGCACCGCCAGGGCCGCCATGGGATTGGGCACGCGGCTGGCGTAGACCGGCACCTCGCCCAGCAGGCAGACGCCGTCGATTTCTCTTTCCTTGGCGACGCCGAGCAGCAAGCCGTTGAGTCCGGCAATCTGGAGGTTGCTGGAGTGTTCCAGGTTGAATTTATCTAAATCGGCGGTTACAAGGTGGCTGGTGGCGACCCCCCAGACCTTGGGGGGCTCGGTGTGATGAATCCGTGTAATCGCCGCCGCGCAGGTGTACACACGCTCGACGCCGAACCGGCTTACCGCGTCCAGCACGCAGTTGGCGAGGTCGTCGCCGAGGCCGGCGGGCTGGTCGTCGCCGATGAACAATATCAGATCGCTGCCGTCGCCGTCGTTTTTCCAGTAGTAGAACTCACTCTGGGGGAAATTGGGCTCGTCCACCACGTCGTCCTTGACGGTGACGCCGATGGGGTCGAAGAAGTACGACGCCTCGATATAGCCGAGTTCCTTGAAGGGCAACTTGGCTTTGAGATAGTTGGCGATAATCATGGCGACATTGCCGATGCCGGGCCAGGCGGCGAGCAGGTTGGGCGTGCGCAACTGGGGCCGGGCGGTTATTTTAATGATATTGTTCATTTTTTTGACCTTTCATCAAGGGGCGGCGGGCGGGAATAGATGAAATGGATGCACCTTTCTTGGACCCCTAATTAGTTAGGATTAACTCTAGTCATCATTTTCTGGATGTATTTTCCCCAATAATTTGCTTTTTCGTTTACCTCTCCAGATGGCGATAATGAAGATTACTAGTATGCCTATTTCACATAGGACTGTAAGAATAGTCGGTAATGTCTGTTCAAGTACGGAATATATTACAAGTAGAAATATACTTCCTAAGATGAATTCCCACCACCCCATTTTATATTTTATTTGAGATATTATAGCGGATACAACTCCTCCAATCACGGTTAAAAGCACAGGCGGAAGCCATAACCATGTCGATGGCAATCTTTCTACATTTTCATATTCTAATTCAGCTTTATCTCCGAGCCATGAAGCAAACCAGAATAAAAAAACGAAAATAAACATGTGTAAATAATAAAACAATGCATTGCCAACTCCAAGTACATGAGATGCAATGAAGGGAAAAGCTAATTCAGCTATAGGGAACAAGAAGATATTAAACAGGATTCCCCAAAAACCCCAGAACTCAATCCAAGTACTGAATGATACAATTGTTAGTATAATCCCAAGGATAATAGCTTGCGCAATACATAGATAGGCAAGTACTTTCTTAGGATGCATTAAATGCCTCCTCCTTTATACCCCATTACTCTATGAAGGCCAGATTAATTTCTTGGCTGCTTCGCTTGCTATATCTATGATAATATCCTTTAGACCATCCGCCGCTACTTTTCCGGCTTTCGCCGGAATGACGACGGATTGCTTCGTCGTCCCGATTTCAAAGGGACTCCACGCAAAGACCGCCCACTCAACCCCTTGCTCGAAACGGAAAACCCCATGCAGTAAATAGGCGGGG
>CAZPAS010000128.1:0-5570 GCA_964584575.1 uncultured Dehalococcoidaceae bacterium
TCAAGTATTAAACCTCCCCTATCCCCCTTGCCCCTTGTTACTTGTTACTTATATATTGTCGTTCCGCCTTCCTGTCCGTCGAACTCCTTGAGCAGGGCATGCGGCTTTCTACCATCTATTATACGTGTAATCGAGCCTGTTTTTAAAGCCTTCAGGCAGGCATTTACCTTGGGAATCATGCCCCCGGCAATCACGCCGGAAGCTATCAGCGACTCCGCCTCGCCTGCCGATATTTTCGGCAGCACCTGCCCGGAGGCACCGCTAATACCGGCGACGTCCGTCATGAATATCAGGCGTTCCGCCCCGATAGCCGCCGCCAGGTCTCCTGCGGCGGGGTCGGCGTTGACGTTTATCATCGGCGGGGCGTCGCCGGGCTTATCGACCGAGTACAAACTGATCGAGGAGACAACGGGTATAAAACCCGCTTCCAGCAGCGTTTGCAGGACGGCGGGATTTACCTTCACCACCTCCCCCACGTAGCCCATTTCCTTACTTTTCGCCTTGCTCTCCACGAGGGCGCCGTCGATGCCGCTGATACCCACCGCTTTACCTCCGGCGACGTTAATCGCCGCCGTGATTTCCTTGTTGCTAAGTCCCGCCAGCACCGCGGTCGCCACTTCCAGCGTCGGCAAATCGGTCACGCGCTCCCCGCGGACGAACTTCGTCTCGATGCCCAGGCGCTTGAGCCAGTCGGTGACGTTCCCGCCCCCGCCGTGCACGACCACCAGGGACTTGCCCTTTTTCTGGAGGGCGACGATGTCCTCGATGGTCGTATCGCGGTTCCCGAAGGTCGAGCCGCCTATCTTAATTACGGTTATATCTTTCATCTCTTTATCCCGCGAGTGTCACGTGGTGTACTCGCTGTTAATGGTTACATATTCCTCGGAGAGGTCGCAACCCCATGCCGTGGCAGCTGCGTTCCCCATATTCAGCTTCAGGTCGATGCGTACTTCGTCGCCGCCGAGGTGTTTAACTACCTTATCCTTATCGTAGTTGACGGGGGCGCCGTCCTTTACCAGGCAGACACCGCCTATCTCGAGGTATAATTTATCCTCTTCCAGCGCCGCGCCGCTCCGGCCCGCCGCCGCTATTATCCGACCCCAGTTGGGGTCGCTGCCGTGCACCGCTGCCTTCAGCAGCATTGAGCCCACAATGGTCCGCGCCGCTATCCGGGCGTCTTCGAGGCTGGCGGCGCCGCTGACATTCACCTCGATGAGCCGGGTTGCCCCTTCGCCGTCGCGGGCAAGCTCCTTAGCCAGGTAAATACAGACCTTATTCAGTGCTTCCCGGAATCTCTCCGCCTGCTCGCTTCCCGCCACCACCGGTTCGCCCCGGGACTTCCCGTTCGCCATGATGAGTACCATGTCGTTGGTGCTGTCGTCACCGTCGATGGACAGCATGTTGAACGAGATATCCACGGCTTCCTTCAGCGCCGTCCGGAGATAATCCGCATCAATATTGGCATCGGTTGTTAAAAAGCAGAGCATGGTAGCCAGGTTGGGGTGTATCATCCCCGAGCCTTTCGCCATCCCCCCGATGGTAAACCCTTCCGCCTTTACCGCCGCCTCCTTGGGCACGGTATCCGTGGTCATTATCGCCCGCGCCAGTTCGTGCCCGCCCTCGGTGGTGAGTGTTATTTCCTCTATCCCCGTCTTGATACGCTCCATCGGCAGCGTCGTGCCGATGACCCCGGTGCTCGCCACCAGGACATCGTCTTCCACGATTCCCAGCTTCCCGGCAACCAGTTTCGCCATCTCTACGGCGTCTTTCATGCCGCGCTTGCCGGTGCAGGCATTGGCGCAGCCGCTGTTGACCGCCACGGCTTCGGCTTTGCCGTCCCGCAAACGCTGCTGCGAGAGGACGACCGATGCCGCCTTGACCCGGTTGGTCGTAAAGACGGCCGCCGCCGCGCACGGCGCCTCCGAATAAAGGATGCCGAGGTCGGGACGGTTCTTATATTTAATACCGGCGCTGGTAGCGCCGGCAATGAACCCTTCGGGAGACGTAATCCCGCCGGAAGGGATGAATTCGGACTCGGTTTTCATTTATTTCAACTATATCACACCGCAACCCGGCAGGCAATCGTTATCCCTTCGTATTTTCGCTTGAAACACCGGACGACCCGGTGTTAAACTCAAACTGTAGAGACCTTCTTTCCTATATCATCATGCGTAAAATAAGGAGCATTATGGAATCAAAGACAACCTACTTCGATAAACCCGGCGGCGACGAGAATACGGATAAGACCCTCACCCTGGCTAAAGCGCGTGCCGACGAACTGGGTATCAGGACGGTGGTGGTGGCTTCCACCGTCGGCAAGACCGCCGTCAAAGCCGTGGACGTCTTCAAGGGGTACAAGGTAATCGTGGTCACCCATGTCGCCGGCTTCCGCGAGCCCAACACCCAGGAATTTACCGACGAGAACCGGAAAATCGTCGAGGAGAAGGGCGGCATCATCCTTACCACCGGTCACGCCTTCGGCAATCTTCACCGCGCCTTGAATCGCGGCGACGGACCCCCGGCGCCCCAGCCGGTTATCGGCGATGTTGCCGCCATGACACTGCGCACCTTCGGGCAGGGCACCAAGGTCGCCCTGGAAATCGCCGCCATGGCTGCCGATGCCGGGCTGGTGCGTACCGACGAAGAGATAGTCTCCATCGGCGGCACGGGTCGCGGCGCCGATACTGCGTACGTAATCCAGCCGGAGAATGTTCACCGCTTCTTCAATCTCAAGGTGAAAGAACTCATCTGCAAACCGCGCCTCTAGGACGGTTGAAAATATCATGCACCATACTCTCAAGCTTTATGACCGGCACCGCCAGGGAATCCTCCGGGTCTACATGTTCTTCGCCGCCTGGACGAGGATACCGCTGCTCGGCAGACTGGTAAGGTGGGTGGCCAATATGTATGGGAAAAACCTGCATGGTGTCTACCTGCTCACGCCGGAGGAGGCGGAGGAACTGGTGTCCATCGCCGAGGGCGTCGCCAGGGCACCCTGTACCTGCCGGACGATCTATAAAAAGTGCGATAATCCCCGGGATAATGAGATACTGCTGGGACCTACCGAGCATATCCTCCGCGAGCAAATGCCCGACGACTCCCGTGAGATTACACGGGAAGAAGCCGCCGAAATCCTGCGGGACAGCCATCGGCGGGGTTTAATTCTTTCCATCGCTAAGTGCCGGGGAGATTTCTACGCGATATGCTCCTGCTGTTCCTGCTGCTGCGTGCCTTTACGCATGAATAAGCAGTACGGCATCGGGGGAGCGCTTACCCGGCATAAGGACATCGTCGCGGAGTTCCGCCGCTACCAGGCTGAACTCATGGCTGCGGAGCATGTCTAGCCCAGAAAGACGTGGACGATATCGGAGAACTGCCTGAGTTCGTCCCGGTGGACGTTATGTCCGCGGGTCTCGAATACCTTCACCTGACAATCGGGGATGACTTTTGCCGCTGCGTAGGCATGCCTCACCGGCACGATTGGGTCTTTTGCCCCCCACACGAGCAGCGTCGGCACCCGTATCTCGGAAAGCCTGTTTTCCAGCACCAGCGACTGCTGTCTGAAGGTGGTAATACTGCCGCCGACATATACGCTGGCGGGAGAAAGCGGCATGATAATCAGGGCAGGATTCAGCATCCTCATGATGAGCCACTTCATGCCCTTGAGTACCGCCAGGGACAGCGCGCCGACGGACTTCAGCAGGGCGGGAATGGAGAGGAGCCTGACCCAGAAGGCGATTTCCCTGCCCAGGCACAGGCTGCTTACCAGCACCAGTTTCCTGACGCGGTGGGGCATCTTTAAAGCATAGTCGAGGGCAACGCCGCCTCCCAGCGAATGTCCCACGAGGTAGAATTTCTCCAGTCCCAGCTTCGCGGCGAACTTCTCCATGAAATCGGACAACTCCGGTATGAAGTACGTCCCGTCGAGCGGCTGGCTGCCGCCGTAGCCGGGCAAATCGGGAGCATAGACGGTGTATTGCTTGGAAAGCTCGGTGATGTTGTCCCACCAGGTACGCGCGTCTCCGCCTCCCCCATGAATCACCACCAGGGGCTCTCCCTGGCCGGCGATGTAGTAGTTAACGTCCAATCCGTCAATATTAATTGTTTTACTCTGTATCTTAGCCACTATCCTCCTTGCACGATAAAAATCCGGAAAACGATAGAATCGTTACTAATCTTACAAAGGGCACAACACAACCAAATCTCAAACGGCGTTGAAACCCTCACAAAAAAGTCACAAAAAAAACTACCCTTACTATATACAACGATTAAGGGTAGTCTCAGGTTACCCCGGCCTCTGTTTCTATTGTAACACACCGCCACCTTACGGGGTCAACTCCGCAACCCGTACCTTTGGTAAGGGGTAACCCCGTATTTTAGTTCAATCGTTATATATCCATTCTACCCCTGTGAATATTAAGAAGATATTAAAAAAGTCTCTTTTTCGGAAATATTTCATGGAATGGCAGCGGGGCTGAAACCCGATTGACAGATGCCAGCGTTATATTATATGAAATGAAAATTTTAGAGGGGGCTGATGCCCCCTCTTTTTTTTACTTGAGCGGCCTTAAAATCGCACGGCAGGGTCCGGCGTCGCCCTTGTACATGAGCAGCGGCAGGCAGAGCAGTTCGTACTCGCCGGGCGGCACGCCCTCCAGCGCGCAGTCCTCGAGGATATAGACCCCCGCCCCGAGCAGCGCCTCGTGCGTGTAGGCGATGTTTTCCGGTTGCTTGAAGTACCCGATGGTGATGCAGTCTATTCCGAAGAGTCTTATTCCCTTCTCCGCGAGGTAATCGGCGGCGGTATTTTCCAGGTAAACGTAGTCCTCGACGAATATCGCGCTTTCGTACACTCCGGGGGAATTGCGTGTCTTGCAGAGTATCCGCTCGCCTTTCCTGATGTCGTGCTTTTCCAGTTCCGCTACTTTTATGGTCTCCGGGTCCTTGATTTCTATGACGCGCGCCGGCCCGATGGTCGCTTCGAGGGGCATATCGCTGATGGTGCTGCCGCCGGCGATGAAGTGGAGCGGCGCATCGATATGCGTGCCGGTGTGGGAGATTATTTCCAGCACGGACATGTCTACCTTAGCGCCCATCTCGCGGTCATGGAGCCGGTATATCTTGGGCGGAAAGGGGTCGGTGGGGAAAGGGGGCATCCCCTGCTTGAGGGGGACGGTGATATCGTACCAGCCTTTGGGGACTTTTACAGCCATGAAGAGCCTCCTTATCTTGCGGTTTTGTCGTGGTGGTTTAAGGATATATGGAACGGAGGCTATGCGTCAAGCAGATTTATGAACCTCACCCCCTTTTGTCCACCCTTGAAGTAACAAATATCAAACGTCAAGTACCAACTATCTCCTCCATTTGCTACTTGCGACTTGATACTTGGCATTTATATCATTATGCGCCCCTCTTAAACACCCCTTTTACGGGTATTGACGTCTCCCTTTCATAAAGGGAGAGTTAGAGAGGGATTTTCCCTCCTGGCTCCGACCCTCTTAAACACCCCGCTTGTATTCTACCCCACGTCATTCCCGTGTAAACGGGAATCCAGCCACTAAAATCCCCCT
>CAZPAS010000129.1:0-5538 GCA_964584575.1 uncultured Dehalococcoidaceae bacterium
GCAGGCATACCGTTGACTTTAAAGAGTTCAGGCCGTTGACAGGCGGATAACCTTAGTGTAATATATGCTAATCGACCCGCCCGTACGCCCCGGGTCATATTAATTTTAAAGAGGTGAAACGTATGCCTTACTACATGATGCTGACAAAGCTGACCGATGCGGGGAGAAAGACCATTATGAAGAACCCCGGCAGAATCTGGGAGGTCAACAAGGAAGTGGAAGACATGGGCGCTAAGATACTGACCCAGTACGCCCTGCTGGGCGAGTATGATTTCGTCAATATACTGGAAGCGCCCAACAACACCGTAATCGCCAGGGTTGCCGCCCAGCTGGGCTCCCGCGGGACCATGACCCCCCTGACGCTCTCGGCGATAACCGTCGAAGACCTCGTTAAAGAGGTACAGATGGCTAAAGCCATCGACAAGTAGCTACGGAAACCAACGACCAGGTGGTACGGTGGTTTTATCTGATAATAGGAGACTGAGTTTCCGACTGCATACGAGAAAAAAGCCGGGTTCCGGTTTGACTCCGGAACCCGGTCTTGTTATCCTGAATACAGGATATATCTATGGAATGCCAGCGCTGCCATCGCGAGATTTCCGAGGACGACAGCTTCACTCATTTGGGCCAGGCCCTGTGTGAAGACTGCTACATGGACATCAGGAACCCCAACCGCACCTGTGACCCCTGGGCGGTCTACTCCGCCACCCGCACCCGCGAAAGCACGGGGCTTTCCGGCGTGGAAGGACTTACCTCCCTCCAGCAGGCAATTTACGCGTTCGTCAAGAACCGGGGCAAGGTTTCTGCCGAGGAGATTCAAACCAAGTTCAGCCTTACGCCGCGTGATATGCAAAACCAGTTCGCCACGCTGCGGCACTGCGAACTGATCAAGGGCACCAAAGAAGGAAATAACGTTTACATCGTCCCCTTCAACTGACGGTAAAGCGCGCGCTCTGCTGTCATTCATCTTCGCATAACTGCCCGCGGATGTCTTATAATACTACCGGGATAAATTATGAGACTCGGTCCGCTGGAAATAGTCCTTATCATCGCCGTTATCATCGCCGTGGCGGTAATCGCCCGCATTATCCGTACCGGTCGCGCCGCCGGACAGGGTAAATCAAACCCGGAAGCCCCCACAAATCAGCCTGAAAGCAACAGATTATGGGGATTTCTAAACAGGACCGGAATCGTAATGGTCGTCGCCGGCGTCGCTACCCTCATTGCTGCCGTGGGACTGTTCCGGTGGGTCCTGCAGAGTTATCTCTGGGCGGTCATCATCATGGCAATCGGCTTTATACTGGTACTGTTTGCGAGGAAGAAGAGGTAAGACACCATGCCCGTCCCATTGAAACCTATCAGGTGGTATAAGCAACTCGGCGAGAAGAAAGGGCGACTCGAAGCCGGGGCATTCCTCGTGGAGGGCGAAAAAGCCATCCGGCAAATAATGAGCGTCCGACCCGACGATATAATCGAGATGATATCCGTCGAAGAACCTCCGTCCGCCTTCCGCCGTTATCCCTCGCGACTGCTTACTGCGAGCCAGTTCGACAGCATCAGCAATGTCAGGACGCCGCAGGGTATTATGGCCGTCGTCCGCATACCGGAGGGTATATATTCGGAAAGTCTGCCGGAGGATACCGGCGATAGAGTCCTACTGCTGGAAGACGTGCAGGACCCCGGGAACGCGGGTACGCTTATCCGCACGGCGGCGGCTTTCGGCTTCTCCGGCGTAATACTGACGGAAAACTGCGCCGACCCCCTGGCACCGAAATGCGTACAGGCTACGGCGGGTACGGTGCTGTCCGTGTGGCTCAGGAGGACGGGGCAATACCTTGAACTGGTACGGTCATTGCGGCGGGACGGATACAAAATAATAGCCGCCGAGCTGAAAGGGGAGGCGAAACCTTCCGTCCTCAAGCAGGACAGGCTGATGCTGGCACTCGGCAACGAAGCCGCCGGACTCTCGAAAGCCCTGCTGGATGAAGCCGATTATCGACTGCGCATCCCCGTGGAACACGAGAAGGCACAGTCACTGAACGTGGCGGCGTGCGGGGCTATCCTGATGTACCTGAGTGCCGGACATTAATCATCATACTCGCCCGGCTCATCCGGGAGTCCGCACGTACCATCAGCGCATTCACCATCAGACGGTAACCCGCCACCTGTCCACGGACTGGCTGCCCGAGTAGCCATAATCCGTAGCTTTCCACAGGGGACTCGTCTCTCCGCCGATGACGATGATATTGATATTTTCCGGTTTATGATAAGGAGCTATCAATTCATCGTCCGGGAGCTTTTTCCAGGAAGCGTAAGGCTCCACGCCCTTGTACGCCTCGGAAGCCACCAGCATGTCGATATGGTCGGTCTTCCAGTACACTCCCGCCGGCATCTTGACTCCCTGCGATATCGCCCGGCAAAAGTCCTGCTTGGTAGCGTAGCCCTCGTTCTCCTTCAGATTTTTAGCTATCAGCGGGTCTATGATTATCGTGGCGGAGGAATTCATCGGGGGCATCGGCGCCAGTTGGATACATAATTCCTCTATCAACGACCGTTTGGAAGCGGCTCCGTAGCTGTTCAGGAAAGCCCAGCCCCGGAAAATGCTGACAACGCTTTCGTCGGCTTTAAAACCCTTCCCCACGTGGAAGGGCTCCCAGACGCTCCTCTCCTCGTTCTCGCCGGCGCACATGTTATTGTAGGTATGATTATTCCCCTGGGAACTCCATAGCGTGTTTCTGGGTTTGGCAAAACCGTGACAGATGCTCATCAACGTCCAGGCCCTGCCGATTACCGAGTTCGCCATGTTTACCGCGCTGAATGCGCCGATACCGCAGTTCATGCCTATTTCGTTGCGGATGGGACCGTTCACCAGCAACATGGCTTCGAAGGCTGTGGTGGAAGGCATCAGCGACGACTGCCTGGTGGCGGCGGTAGCCAGTATCACCGGGAAATATTCCGGTCTGGCACCGGCCATGACGGCGATGACGGCGATGTTTTCGACCGTGTACTTAATCATTCCCTGAGTGGCGAACGAGAGTGATTCGGCGACTATCTCGTCCTTGGATGCACTGGTACCCGCGAGCATCCTCTGCACGCGCTCCTCGGTGGGCAGGATGATGGGCAGTCCGTCCGTCCAGCCTTTTTCATAGAACAGACGCTGTAAATTATCTTCAGTATCCGGTTCCAGGAGCGACGGAGGAGCGACGGTCTCGGCGGGGGAGGGAGACATGGGCGTGAGTTTTTTCCCTTTTACCGGCTTGGTTAATACGTCAATAATTTCATCGATGACGGGTTTACCCGTATCCGGGTCATTACCCGTTATAAATCTATCCAGGGTTTCAGGAGACATGCCAATAACCGGGTTGGGGGTATAAATGAAAGGTAGGGGAGCGGCAATCGGGTTACTCTTTGCAGAGCTTTCCATCGTGTAACTCGAGACAGGAGCAACCGGGATATCGTAATTCTGTTCAAGGTTATTACTGATGGCAGCGACCGCTGCAATACAGCCCGGTCAGCCAGCCACCCCGACGACAGCGGCATCACCTTTTTCTTTGACTTCCTCCCAGAGGGCATTATCATTATCTGCAAACACATGCCCCGGTTTTCGCTTCTTTATCGTATTGACTGACGGCATATGTTCGGCAAACCATTTCTGTAATTGCTGCATGAATTCATAGCCGCCACCGAAACCAATGTCTACCAGATATACCGTCTTATTCTCCAGCGTGTTCAATCGCTTGGTGAAAGACCCTGAAGGCGGTGTGGGTGGAGCCATCCCCGGCGGGGGCCCTCCCCTGCCCGATGGTGCCGCCCCGAACGGCGGAAATCCACCGGTACCCTTCTGGACTCCTATTTCAGGACTGAATACCGAATAACGAATTTCCGATGCCATTATATGCCTCCTTAGTACGTTTAGTATTTGCCTGCATTATGGATGATTATGGTCCCCGACGTTCCTTGACCCACTTTAAATCGGGTCTAGCTCTCCCCCATCCGGCTTCCTGCGCGCCTTTCATGGGACCGTCTTCGCTCATGCGCTTTCTCATTTCCTCCATGCGCTTCTTCATGAACTCTTCCTGCCTCTTCATGCCTTCGGGAGTGGCGTAATTGACTATCCGCTCTACGATGTCCCTCAACATCTTTTCCGGCTCGGGGACAGGGATAATAAAGAACTGCTCGTTTTCAATCCCCTTCTTGAGTATCTGCGCGAGTTCGATGGGGTCTATGCCGAAGGAGTAATGGTGGCGCATGAATTCGATTGTCGTTTCGTTGGTATTATAGCCGGTGTTTTCCAGGTGCTTGGGTCGCGTATAGGACGACTCACCTATGTTAGACTTGATACCTCCCGGGCAAAGGCAGGACACGCCGATGCCATAAGGCTTGAGCGCCTGGTAATAACTCTCCATGAGGTTATTGACGGCGGCTTTGGCGGCGGAGTACGGCCCGGTCGTGGACCCTCCCATGAAACCCCCCATCGAGGAAACGGTGGCAATATAACCGCCCTTGCCTGCCTGTATCATGCGCGGCACGAAAGTCACCATGCCGTTGATGACGCCGCCGAGACACACGCCCATGACCCAATCGAAGTCTTCAAATGTGGAGGCTTCCACCGGACCGAAGGCATTGACCCCCGCGGTATTGAACAACATCTGGGGCGGCCCCCCGTATATCTTTTCCACTTCGTCGGCAGCTTCCGCATATGCCTTACGGTCGGTGAGGTCCAGTTGAATGGCGTGCACGTCCGCCTTCTTATCTTTAAAATAAGCCATCGCTTCGTCGATATGGTCCTTACGTATGTCCGCGATGACGACCTTGCAGCCCGCTTCCGAAAACACCTTTGCCTGCCCGAACCCTGCGCCGGAAGCACCGCCAGTGATAAACAACACTTTGCCAGCGAAATCTTTCATGATTCCCTCCTTTTTATCGAGGCCCGGAAGTATCTTTAATCCAGGTCAGGTCCTCCCTGGCCTTGCCCCACCCGGCTTCGGCGGCACCCGCAAAGGGATTCTTGCCGCCCATGTGTTTACGCATTTCTTCCATACGCTTTTTCGTCGACTCTTCCTGCCGCTTCATGCCTTCGGGGGTAACATAGTTGATAATCCTCTCTACCATGGGCCTCACCATTTCTTCCGGGTTCGGGGCCGGTATGATAAAGAACTGTTCGTTCTCGATGCCCTTTTTCAGTATCTTCGCCAGTTCCACGGGGTCTATCCCCTGAGAATTGGCTTTATGCTCGAACTCGATGGTCTGTTTATTGACACGGTATCCGGTGTTCGCCAGGTGCTTCGGACGCGTGTAGGTAGCCTCGGCGATGTTCGAGGCGATACCGCCCGGGCACAGGCAGGATACGCCGATTCCGTATTGCTTGAGCGACTGGTAATAGCACTCCATGAGATTGTTGACTGCGGCTTTGGAAACCGAGTAAGGAGTGCATGTGGATGCCGCCCCGAAGCCCGCCATCGAAGAGGTGGTGACGATATAACCGCCCTTGCCGGCTTTTATCATGCGCGGCACGAATACCACCATGCCGTTGATGAC
>CAZPAS010000130.1:0-5533 GCA_964584575.1 uncultured Dehalococcoidaceae bacterium
GCCCACGACCCCCTGATGTCCGCCAGCTATATGGGACTGGGGGGACTGGTGCTCATTTCCGCCGACGACCCGGGGATGTGGAGCTCCCAGAACGAGCAGGACAACCGTCTGCTGGCACGTCAGGCGTATATCCCCGTGCTGGAGCCCGCCACCGGGCAGGAAGCCAAGGACATGATGGCGGACGCCTTCCGCCTCTCCGAGGAATTCGGGCAGATGTTCATGCTGCGGTCGGTTACGCGCATCGGCCATGCCCGCAGCGACGTGGTTTTCGGCGGAATGGTCAAGGACAAGCGCAAGGGAAAGCTCGTTAAAGACCCGCAGAGGCTGGTCTGCCTGCCGGCGAATTTCAGGAACAACCGCCGACTCGTCGTGCAGCGGATGGAGAAGATAAAGAAAGCCGTCGATAAGCTGCCGTACAATCACCTGACGCTTAAAGACGGTGCTAAAATGGGAGTCATTACCAGCGGTATTTCCTACGGGTATGCCCTGGAGGCTATGCGCTGGCTGGGACTTGAAGATAAAGTGTCCCTCTTGAAAATCGGCACGCCTTATCCGCTGCCCGCCGAACTGACGAAGCAACTCCTGAAAGCGGTGCCGGAGGTGCTGGTGGTGGAGGAACTGGAACCCTTCGTCGAGGAAGCGGTAAAGGTGGTCGCCAAGGACAACGATATCAACGTGAAAATACACGGTAAGGATGTCCTGTCGCTGGTAGGGGAGCTTTCCACCCGGCAGGTCTCCGAGGCGCTCTGCAAGTTACTGAAGCTAAAACCCCCCATCGACTTCGCGCAGATTGATAAAATCAGGGCGGAGACGGCGGAGCTGCTGCCGCTAAGACCGCCCACCATGTGCGCGGGCTGCCCGCACCGGGCTTCCTTCTACGCCATCAACATCGCCTGCCGCCGGTACGAGCAGGAGACAGGCAAGGAGCCGGTCAAGACAGGGGATATCGGCTGCTACGCCCTCGGGGCCAACCCGCCGCTTAACTCCGACGACGTGGCTATCTGTATGGGCGGATCCTTTGGACTCGGCAACGGGTTTGCACACGTCGTCGATGTCCCGGTGGTGGCGCACCTCGGCGACTCCACCTTCTTCCATTCCGGTATCCCGCCGATGATTAACGCCGTCTATAATAAGTCGAACATGACCATGATAGTGCTGGACAACTCGACCACCGGTATGACCGGCTTTCAGCCCCACCCCGGCGCCTCCGGCGACGAGACGCTGGATATCAAGATTGAAGATTTAGCCAGAGCCAGCGGTGTGAAATTCGTCGAGACGGTTGACGCCTTCGACCTGCCTAAAATGATAGAAATCGTGGAAAAAGCCATGAGGTTCGAAGGACCCTCGCTGGTAGTAGCCCGCCGACTCTGCAATATACTGGACGCCAGGAACAAGCGCCGGGCGGGTGAAAAAGTCGTACCGTATGTGGTCGACCCCGAGAAATGCCTTGCCGGGAGTCCGCCGTACTGCCAGGCGACCTGCCCGCTGCATATTGATATCCGGGGCTATGTCGGACTGATAAAAGAGGGCAAGTTCGACGAAGCGCTGGCCCTGATTAAGCAGACTTTGCCCTTCCCCGGCATCATCGGGCGCATCTGCACGCGACCCTGCGAGGGCAAGTGCAAGCGCTCGGAGGTCGAGGAGTCGGTAGCCATCAACGCCCTCAAGCGGGCGGCATCCGACTACGGGCAATACGAGGACGACTTAACGATAGCCGCTGAAAAGAAGGAGAAGGTCGCTATCATCGGCGGCGGCCCCGCCGGTATCATGGCGGCTTACGACCTGCGCAAAGCCGGATACAAAGTTACTATTTATGAAACTCTATCGAAGCTGGGAGGCATGATGGCGGTGGGTATCCCCGAGTTCCGCCTGCCCCGTGGTATCCTGGCTAAAGAAATTGATATTGTTAAAAAGCTGGGCGTGGAAATCAAGCTGAATACCAGGGTCGGCAAGGACGTCAAGCTTGCCGATTTGCAGAAGGACTACAATGCCGTGTTTATTGCCGTTGGCGCTCATAAGGGCAGAAGCCTCGGCATCGAGAATGAAGAGGTCGACGGCGTTATCGACGGCACCGAGTTTTTATATAAGGTCAACACGGGTGAGAAGGTACCGGTCGGGGATAAGGTGGTAGTGGTGGGCGGCGGCAACGTGGCGATAGACTGCGCCCGCACCTGCGTGCGACTCGGCTGCAGGGATGTGAATATCGTTTACCGCCGCTCAAGAGCCGAAATGCCGGCCATCGCCGACGAAATAGCCGAAGCCGAGAAAGAGGGTGTCAAACTGACGCTGCTGTCCGGTCCCAGCAGGGTGGTGGCTAAAGGTGGCAAGGTGACCGGGTTCGAGTGCATCAAGATGAAACTCGGCGAGCCGGACGAAAGCGGCCGGCGGAGACCGGTGCCGGTCAAAGGCTCGGAGTTCATTATCGATACCGGACTGATTATCGCGGCGGTGGGAGAATCACCCGACCTGGCCTTCATGACCGGCGATATGAAGTCGGCAATATCCGACGGACTCGTCAAAGCCGACCCCGTCACGCTGGAAACAGGCGTTAAAGGGGTGTTTGCTGGCGGGGACGCCGTCACCGGGGCGGCTACGGTCATCCAGGCGCTGGCTGCGGGCAGAAAAGCGGCGATATCCATCGATAGATACATCAAGGGCGAACCGCTGGATACGGACAGGGAAGGCGAAGCGGTTTTCGAAAGCAAATTAATCGTCGATACATGGGGCGTCGCCAAGGAGGCAAGGTCGGAAGTACCGACGCTGCCGGTCGCGCAGAGGAAGGGCAATTTCAAGGAAGTGGAACTGGGCTTGAGCAAGGAGGAGGCTGTCAAAGAGGCGGGACGCTGTCTCTCCTGTGACTGCCGAATCTGCATCAATCTGTTAAGCTGTCCGGCGCTGATCCTCGACGCCAATGGCAAGGCGGCGGTGGACGATACCCAGTGTCCCGGCTGCGGGGTCTGCGCGATGGTGTGCCCGCACGATGCTATAAAGGCAGGTGAGTAAGATGGCTAATAAGAAAGAAATTAACATAATCATATGCGGGGTTGGCGGCCAGGGGGTCGTCCTGGTGTCCGAACTGCTGGGGAACGCCGCAGTGCGCGGCGGCGTGGTGGTGAAGGGCTCCGAGGTGCTGGGTATGGCGCAGCGGGGCGGTTCCGTGTTCAGTAATCTCCGGTTAGGCGGCGAAGCCATCGCCCCGATGACGCCGGAAGGCAAGTGTGACGTATTAATTGCCGTGGAGCCGTCGGAGGCACTGCGGAATATCCAGTATATTGCTGAAAACAGCGTGGTGGTGCTCAATACGACCACCGTCCTGCCTTATACTGTATACCTCGGCAAGAGCGGCTATCCCGAAGAACAGGAGATAATCGACAAGCTCCATGAAGTAACCGAGCGCGTTATTACACTGGACGCGAGCAATATTGCCAAAGAGGCGGGAAGCCTGCAGTCCACCAACGTAGTGATGCTGGGGGCTCTGTTCGGGACGGGACTCATGCCGATATCATCAGAGACCGCTAAGGAATCGATACTGTCCCGTTTCAAGGCGAAGGTCGGCGAGATTAATATCAGGGCGTTCGACATGGGCTACGAGGCGGTACAGAAGGCACTCAAAGGTGTTTCCGCAAAATAAGGGGATAAAGTTTATTACTTAAGAGGGGCGGTAAAGCCCCTCTTTTTATTTGATATCCGGTAGATTTACACCCTGCTTGACCAGGTTGTCGTGCAGCTTCTTGTAGTCCACCTTGCGGGGCTGGACGCCCGCATCGACTGCCAGCGCCGCCGCCGTGCCCGCCGCCTGACCGTAAGCAATACACGGAGGGATGATGTTGAAATACTGGTTGATGCTATCCGTCGAGGAGAACGCCCGGCAGGCAACGAGCAGACCGTCCACTCTCTTGGGGACCAGGCAGCGGTAGGGGATGCAGATTGACGGGTGTTTGGCGGATATCTCCCCGTTATCGTTGTTCGCCAGGACGACTATCGTATCTTCGTGTACCTCATCGGATGTCATGTCCTTGTCGTCGAGTGTATATTCCCCGATGACCCTCCGTCCGCCCTGCGTGCCGAGCTGCGGGGCGGTCTGCATGATATAGCAGTTCTCAAATCCCGGCACGTTCTTCTTCATAAATTCATAGGTCGTCACGGCGCGCTTGCGTCCCTTAATGTCAACACGGGTCAGTTCCCGGACGTCTTTGGCGTCGGAGGACTCCGGCTGTATCTGGAAGCTGTGATACCAGATAACGTTGCGCTGGTTACCCAGTATGCCCTTGAGGTAATGCGGATAGCCGCCGAGCTTGAGGAGTTCCTGCATCAACTCGGCGTATTTATCCGGCTGCGACTTCTTAAAATCGTCGGCTTTTTTGATATCGACGTCGGTCATCCAGAAAGTAGAAGCCAGCCACGCTGTGCGGCGTTTATTATTAAGTTCGGGGTCGAACTCCGCACCGGCTTCCACGAATATATCGCCGTCGCCGGTGGAATCGATAACCACCTTGCCCAGTACCGCCTGCCGACCGGACTTACTCTCGAAGTAAATGCCTTTGACCGTGTCTCCCTCCATGATGGGACGCGTGCCCCAGGAATGCAGCAGCAGGTCGACGCCCGCCTCCTGCACCATGTCGTTCAGTTCGTCCTTGAGCACCTCGGGGTCGACGACGGCGGTGTACATCACCCGTTCCTGTCCGCCCAGGTTGGGGTCTTTGCGCACGTAAAACAGGTTGAGTCCGGTATCGTTATAAAAATCGACCAGTTTCTTGTCGGTGGTGCCCCAGTCTTTCTTATCGGGGTAGAAAGCCGCATTCCGCTTTTCCAGGCGGTCGATTATCTCCTGGTTGAGTCCGTAGATATGCTGCTTGCCGCTGATATCGCTGAGGTTCGGCAGGATGTTGACCAGTCCCCCGGTAGCCATGCCGCCGAGATGACCGTATCTCTCGATGAGTACTGTGTCGGCACCGGTACGCGCCGCGGCTATTGCCGAGCCGACGCCGCCCGGACCGCCCCCCACGACCACGACATCCGCCTCACGGATTACCTTGATGTCGCGGGCTTCTTCCTTAATCTTTTCAACCGAAGGCTTAGCTGACATATCAGACCTCCAACTACAAGGGGGTAGTCCTGCTACCCCCTGTGATTTATCGAGTTATCTTGTTCCCACGCCGTCCTTTACCGTATAGTTGGTTTTAGCTGCCTCCCGGTCCCCCGGGCGGCGGTGGTCCAAGAAAGAAAGGCGATGTGGATATCAGTTCCGGACCGTCATATTTATAATCCACCTTCTTGGTAACGTCCGGCAGCGGAATGCCCTGCTTGGCGAGTTGCTTTTGCAGTGCCTTGATGTCCACCTTCTTGGGGCTGACACCGGCCTGGAGAGCCATTGCCGAGGCCGTACCGGCTGCCTCACCGAAGGCGATGCAGTGCGGGATGAGGTTGAACCATTCCTGGACATGTTCGTCGGAGGAGAACGCCCGACAGGCAACCAGAAGGTTGTCAACGTTCTTGGCCAACAGGCTGCGGTAGGGGATATACATCAACGGGT
>CAZPAS010000131.1:0-5498 GCA_964584575.1 uncultured Dehalococcoidaceae bacterium
GATGCAGGTCTCCTCGTCCATGACGACCATACCGCCGGAGCCCATCATCGAGCCTGCCGCCGCCAGCGATTCGTAGTCCACGGACTGGTCGAGGTAGCTTTCCGGCAGGCAGCCGCCGGAAGGACCGCCGGTCTGGACGGCTTTAAATTTCTTGCCGCCGGGAATACCCCCGCCGATTTCATAGATAATCTTGCGGAGCGGTATGCCCATGGGCACTTCGATAAGACCGCTATTGGCTATTTTACCCGTCAGGGCAAAGACGCACGTGCCGTTGCTCTTTTCAGTGCCAGTGCTGGCATACCAGTCGGCGCCTTTCGCGATGATAACCGGCACGGTTGCCAGCGACTTTACGTTGTTAATATTACTCGGTTTCCCCCAGAGTCCGGAGGTCGCCGGGAATGGCGGACGGGAACGGGGCATGCCGCGCTTGCCCTCGATTGACGCCATCAGGGCGGTCTCCTCGCCGCAGACGAAGGCCCCCGCGCCTTCCTTGACGTGCATGTGCAGGCTGAAATCGGTGCCCAGGATGTTATCTCCGAGAAATCCTCTTTCCTCGGACTGCTTAATCGCCAGCCGCACGCGTTTAACCGCCAGCGGATATTCCGCGCGGATATAAATGTAGCCCTCGGAAGAGCCCATGGCATAGGCGGCGATGGTCATGCCTTCGAGGACGGTATGGGGGTCGCCCTCCATGGTGCTGCGGTCCATGAAAGCCCCGGGGTCGCCTTCGTCGGCGTTGCATATCATGTACTTCGGCTCGCCTGAGGCTTTACGGCAGAACTCCCATTTCATGCCGGTGGGGAAACCCGCGCCGCCGCGTCCCCGCAGACCGGAACGCTTAATTTCGTCGATTACCTCCTCCGGCGTCATTTCTTTGAGGCACTTTTTCAACGATTCGTAGCCGCCGGTGGCGATATAATCGTCAATTCTCTCCGGGTTGAGCCGGCCGCAGTTGCGCAGGATAATGCGCTGCTGCATGTTGTAAAATTTGATGTCTTTATGATACGGTATGGCCTCCCCGCTGACCGGGTCTTTATAAAACAGGCGGTCCACGGGTTTGCCGTCGCGTAAATGGGACTCGACGATTTCCGGCACGTCGTCGACGGTGACGTGCGCGTAGAAAATGCCTTCCGGTTCGACGATTGCCACCGGTCCCTGTTCGCAGAAGCCATGGCAGCCGGTAAAGTCGACCTGGACGCCCTGCAGCCCCTGTTCCGCCACGGCTTTCTTCAGGGCTTCCGTAATCTCAACCGACTTTCCGGAAACGCAACCCGTTCCCTGGCAGATGAATATCGTGCGCTGCTTATTACCGTTATTCGACTTTGCTTCTGTCACCTAAAACCTCCGCAACTTTCTTGGTGGACATTTTGCCGTAGGTCTCACTTTCGATTGTCATCGTGGGAGCCAGGGCACAGGCGCCGATGCAGGCGACCGTTTCCAGCGTGTATTCCAGGTCTTCCGTGGTCTCACCTGCCTTGACGCCGAGCTGTTTTTCAATTTCCGCCAGCACTTTGGCGGCGCCCCGTACGTGACAGGCGGTGCCGCGGCAGACCCTTATAATTTTCTTGCCCAGGGGTGTCAGCTTGAACTGGGCGTAGAAGGTACTCACCCCGAAGATGGTGCTCTCCGGCATGTGGAGAAAACCGGCTATTTCCCGCATGGCGGCGGCGGGCAGGTAGCGGAAATTCGCCTGCGTTTCCTGGAGGATGGGTATAAGCTCCTGCTTATCGCCGTTGTAATGGGAGAATATAACCTTTAACTTGTCCTGGACGTCCGCTTTGGTCAGGGTATCGCTAGCCATTCTCTCTCCTCTTGCACAAAAATCGTTCTGGGGCAGATGTTACTTCTTGTCCGGCGTATCCCGGCGTCGGTCGGTATCACCTCCCGTATTCAGAAGTCTGACCAGTTTCCAGATAATCGTTTCACAGAGCGTGTGTATATCGTCGTTGGTGAGATAATCGGAGATGGTGCTGTCGAAGATGATGCTACCTTCCGGCGGGAACTCGCTATCGCCCTTCCAGAGTACGTAGGTCACCGGCACTAGCGGGAAGGCGTCGAAGGTCACGGCGACGTCGCCGAAGTCCGCCTTATACCCGCCCATGGTCGCGGCGGTTTTTAATAACTGCTCGGGTTTATCGCCGAAGAAGCTGACCAGTGGCTGTATGGTCCTCTTGGAGAACGTGGGATAGTAGTTGATGCCGTCGTGCAGTTCTTTGTACGTGATAGTATTACCGGAAAGGGGAGTGCCCCCGGCGCGGGTGAAATAGTCCATGACGAGGATTTTCTCCCGCATGGGGACTTCCTCTTCACTATCGACGAGGGACACCTCGCCGCCGGGAAAGCCGATTTGATAAGACTTATTCAGGTGGTCGAGGATTATTGCCTTTTTAGCGGCGACATACCTGGCGCCGCTCTTCCGGCACTGCTCTTCGATATCGGCAATACCGGCAAGCTGCTCGCACGCGAGCTTATACGCCAGTTCGTGAGCGTAATCGCGTACGTTCTGCTCCGGTACTGTCAGGCGTTCCCTCGTCATATCAATATACTTTTTCTTTTAACAACCCGTCGCTGCATGGGTGAAACCCGAAGCAAACCACCGGTTCGGAGGAAACGGATTGCTTCGCTCCGCTCGCAATGACATATTATATTTCAAGCCACGACGCGGAATATAACGATTCTCCCATCAGCACCCTGGCTGTCTTGGCATAGTTCGCCATTTCTTTGGGCAGGGAGGCGATATCTACCGATTCCCCGTCCATCAGCTTGTGCACCAGTTCCACGATGTCCGGTCTCTCGCCGCGGGCTATCGCCATCAGTTCTTTATCGAAGGCGTCGACGATTGCCGAATACAACCCGCCACGCATCAGCATTATCATGTAAGTGCGGTTAAGCCAACATCTCAGGGCGTCGGGTGCGCCATTGGAGACGTTGGAGAGTCCGACCGTCGACTTACAGCCGGGGGCGATTTCTCCCAGCATGGCCATGAATTCCACGCAGGCTTTGACCTGGTTGATTTCCACCGAGACCGGGCTGGCGATTGGGTCGATCCATATCCTCTCGTTGGGGATACCCGCTTCGTTGGCTTTATAGACAAAGTCCACCGTATGCATGGCCCGCTCGTTGACGTCGCGCGGCATACCGTCGTTGCTCCACAGCAGCCCGATGAGGTCGGCATTGTACTTATTAGCCAGTTCCAACCCCCGGTCGATGCGGCTGGTCTGCAGCGAGACCGAGTTGATGAGCACAGGGCCCTTACGCACGCCCAGACCGGCTTCCATGGCGTCCAGGTTGGTGGTATCCAGGGACAGCATCTTGTCGGAAACTGCCTGTACGGTGTTTACCACCCATGCCATGAGTTCGTCGCCGCCCCGGCGTGCCGGACCGATGTTAAGGTCAATCAGGTCGATTCCGGCTTTCGTTTCCGCTTTGGCCATCTCCTCAATCGGGCCGGCAACCTTATCCTTGAGAGCCGGGCCGAGAGACTGTGATATAACGTTTAAGTTTTCCCCGATAAGGATCATCTTGCCTCCTTGTAGTGATTCTTAAGGCTTCCAGTCTTTGAGATAACCCGGAATGTGCGCCCCTTCTCGCGGGCCTACCATAATCTCCCAGCCGGGTAGCTCTTCTTCAAGGCCGCCGCTCTCGGCAGCAATGTATCCCGGAATGATGAGCTTGCGGTGTTTTATCTTATCCTCGATGCCGCTCTTCTTGATGGCGGGACCGATTATATCCGCGGAGAACTTGCCGGCCGCCCACGAGGTCATCACCGAGAGGCCCTCGGTGTCCTTGACGTACAGGTAACTGGGCACCTTGCTGTTCTCTATCTCGCCGGAGACGATGAAGTAGGTCAGCGAGAAGTTGGAGGTTACCAGCAGCGGCGAGCTATCGGTAGGATTATTGATTTCGTAGATGCCCTGGGTAGTCGCCAGCGGCCGCTGCGGGTCGGTATAGATATTCAGCCTTTCCACCAGCAGCGGGAAGAGGCTCTCCCCGTAGAAATCGGACAGGACGATGATGCCGGCGTACTTGGCGACGAACATGGCCGCAATCATGGCTTCCTTCATGGGATTGTCCGTCATCTCGCAGGGGAAGACGATGGTGGGGTAGCCCAGGGGACGGAACTTCTTGTTGAGGGCGGCGCCCCTGATAACTATCTGGTCCTCCAGCGCCTGTTTGACGTCGCGGGACTCCGAGTCGATGACGATATTCTTGAGTCCTGCCGCGGCGAGCTTCTCGGTCAGTGCCGCCAGCGCCTCCACGCCGGGGGCTTTGGCGGCTACGGCGCATCCGTTATCCTTGGCGAGCGCTGCCACAGCGTCCGCGTTGTCGGGTGTCGCGGCATAAATCAACGGCTTCCTGTCGGCGCAGGCTTTCACGCCCTCCGCCAGGACATCGACTTTATCGCTTATCAGGATGATACTGGCGTCGCTGGCGCCTTTTACCTTGTTTACCAGGGCGGCAAACTTGGCGGCATCTCCCGATTCGGCTTTGAGAGCCACGAGGTTGGTTTCCAGCGAGAGTCCCACCCTTTCATATATCAGTTCCTTGGATTTCTTCAAGCGGGCATCTACCTCTCCATCCGCCATGGTATCGGTGATGAGGATGGCGATGCCTGCTGCATTTTCGAACCTCTTTTCGTGGCGGAACATTACCGTTTCACCGCCGACTTTCAGGGCTTTATCCCCCGCGCCGATTGTAACCGGCAGGATAGGCGGCGCCGAAGCCTCGGATAGTTGGGCTTTTGCCTCCTCGGACACGTGCGGACAGGCGCTCAACTCGGCTTTGCCGGCGGCAAGGTTCATCGCAAAGGCAAGGCAGGTAGGCACGCCGCAGTCACCGCAGTTCGTCTTGGGCAGAAGTTTGAAAATCTCTATTCCAGTAAGTGCCATTTCATTTTCTCCTTTCCTAACCGAGTATCGGGTCCATAGTCAGGGCGGGATGTCCCTTTTCCGTGAGGAAGGGGAGTATCTCGTCCTCGGTAATTCCTACCGTTTCATCGGCTATCTTATCGAGGAGGTCAGGCACGCCGAGTTCTTCGGCTCTCTTCTTAAACCGTTCGGCAATCTCCTCTTTAAGTATCTTGGGCATCCAGACCATCCTCAGCAGTCCGCCTTCGGCGGCGAGGAATTTTCTCTGGGTGATGTTGTATTTACCGTGTCCCACGAATCCCGGGGTGCTCAAGCCGCCGCCGATTGTTCCGGCAAGGGTGGTGAATTTCATGCCGCAGGGTGTTTCGCCGGTGTAGTCGCGGTTTACCGTCATGACGCCGTTGCACATGGGCAGCACGGCGGCGATGGCCTCGCAGCAGCCGCAGGTGGTCATGGGGTCGTTGACGATGCTGTAGAAGTTATAGTGGTCAATCTTGCCGCGGGAAGCCTGGAGGACGAACTCGTTGACGCCCTTCCACTGTCCCAGCTTGGCGTCTATCGTATCACCCTTGGGTACCGGCTGGTTGGGGCCGGTGGGGTTGATTTCGTAGGCGGCCTTGCAGTCCATCC
>CAZPAS010000132.1:0-5135 GCA_964584575.1 uncultured Dehalococcoidaceae bacterium
ATACCGACCCCTGGGGCGTCAAGGTCAGCACCGTGGAAATCAAGGAAGTCGAGCTTGCCGAGGAGATGAAGCGCTCCATGGCGGCGCAGGCGGAAGCGGAACGAGAACGGCGGGCGAAAATCATCCACGCCGAAGGTGAGTTACAGGCCTCGGAGAAGCTGGCACAGGCGGCGGCCGTTATCGGTCGGGAGCCGGCAACTATACAATTACGCTACCTCTCGACACTCACAGAGATCGCCAGCGAGAAGAACAGCACCATAATCTTCCCCATACCCATCGAAATGTTCAAGGCTTTCGGTGGTAAATCCGAAGAAAAGAAAAAGTAACACAACAGTATTATCAAGCGGTTCAGGGGCGGGGGTACAAAATACCCCGCCCCTAGCCGGTATGCCGCAGGGTGACATCACCGGCGACGCACTTTGTCAGCGTGCCGTCGGCGCGGCGCAGCAGTAAAGCCCCACTTTCATCGACGGACTCCGCCACGCCATCCAGGACGTTTTCGCCGGACGTTACCGCCACCTCTTTACCCAGCGTCCACAGCCTGTCCCGCCATGCCCCAAAGATAGACCCGCCCGCCGGCAGCAGCAGGTAAAGCCGCTCGAACTCGGTCAGTAGCTTCTTAATGAGACTCGTCCGCATAATCCGCCTGTCCAGTTCCGCCTTGATACTCGTGACGGCGGTCGGTATCCCGGCGATATCCGCGGCTTTAAGGTCGACATTAATGCCGATGCCGACCAGGGCATAAACCACCCTGTCCCCCTTTACGTGGTTCTCTATGAGGATACCACCGACCTTTTTACCGTCGATGAGAATATCATTGGGCCACTTGATTTGTGTACGCAAGCCCGTAATTTCCTCGATGCTGTGCGTCACCGCCAGCGAGGCTATCATCACCAGATAAGGCAGACTCCCGACATCCGGGTAGAGGACGATTGACATGGCGATATTGCCGGAAGGAGAAACCCAGACACGCCGCTGCCTGCCCCTGCCCTCCGTCTGCTCTCCGGCGATGATTACCGTACCCTCGGCAATGCCACGCCGGGCTTCGTGACGCGCCGTATCCATGGTGGAGGAAAGGCGGGGATAATAGATTACATTCTGCCCGATAAACCCGGTCGTAAGACCCCTGGTAACCGAGGAAGATGATAACTTTCTCGATGCCATATGGCATATTTTATCACGGCGGGGAGGGTTATGAAATAAAAAGGCGGGGAAATTTACTCCCCGCCCCTTTACCAGGCGAATACAGGTATGTTATTTCTTTTTTATGGGCATCCACAGCTCGCACTGCATTGCTTCGCCGGGTTTTTCCGGCAGGTACACCTCGAACTCCGGCAAAGCATCATGCTCGTAGCCGGTGGAGGGAAACCACTCGCTGAAGATGCGCCTGGTGACGTCCTGGAGGTTATCCAGCGTACAGTCGAATACCGCCCAGGTTGTCGCGGGTATATCAATCTTTTCAAACTCCCCGGATGAAGCCCCCGGAGGAAGCTCCACGGCGATGCCGTAGGCAAATTCAACGTCGTCCACATCGCCGTAGCAGATACCCAGCATGACGCCACGGGTTACGGCGCCGGGTTTATTGCCCGATAGCGCCGTTAATTGCTGGCATTCCGGCGTCGCTAAAAATTCATCCCACCACTTGGGGATTTCCACGAAGTTCTGTCCGTTGACAGTGGTAAACTTGCGGGTCCTCGCGGCAATCGCGATACCCGGCTTTTCCATGAGCCTATAGTCCATGTCGTTGCCTCCTTTAAGTTCGATGTGAAAGGAGATGCGCGGGAACGCCGTCAGCGTTACCCCGGACTCGCGCGCTGCCTGGGGTGTCACGCCGTGCAGGTTCCGGAATGCCCGTGTGAAAGAGTCCGGCGAATCGTAGCCGTACTTCACGGCGACGTCGATGACCCTCAACTTACCGGACGCGAGTTCCGTCGCGGCAAGAGTCAGCCGGCGGCGCCGGGCGTATTCCACCGGTGTTATGCCATTAATGGCGAAGAACATCCGCTGGAAATGAAAGGTGGAGCAGCATGCCTTTTCCGCCGCCTTGCTGAAGTCGATTTCGCCCGCCAGGTTCGCCTCGATGTAATCAATCGCCGCGTTCATTCTTTCCGACCATTCCATCCGCTTACGTGTCTCCTTCTAAGATAATATAGCAGCAATACCGGCGGGCTTCCCGACTTTTCCTGCTCAGTTGTGCATGACGGCACGCACGGGAAGTATAAAAACAGGCAACAATAGATATTACCATAAAGAGAAGGCTAAAAAGAACGGATTGAAGAAAGTGCGCGACGTTACCGCGGAGGCTAGACCTTTATCTGGACGAAGGGCAGAAGCTGAATACCCACGTTGGGCTTGATTTCAAACTTTATGCTTTCCTGTCCCCAGCGTTCCGCGCCCGACAGTTTGGTAACTTCCAGGGTCTTGATAACCCGGGTATCAACCTGGCCTGTGTCCAGCATGCTGTCATGGGAACGGAGCCTCAGGTAGTAATCACTCATGGCATAGGCACGGAGGAGAGTCTTGCTTTCGAAGGTATGAGTGTCCAGGACAAGGGCAATGGACCTGTCGCCTTCACATAATTCCTTGCATGCCTGTAAAAAGTCCATCTTCACCATCGGGGCGACATGGGACATAAACGGAGTCGGCGAGTCCACGATAATCATTTTGAAACGCCGGGGCAGCTCCACGATATGGTCGAGGATAAGCTGGAGTGACTTTTCCGCGTTTCTCAGGACGTTTGTCGAACCCATTCTGTAGATGCGAAAGAGGTCAGTCACCAGGTCGTGCTTGGTCTCCAGGGACATGGCTTCCATTTGCGCGACGAGTTTTTCAGAGTTGCATTCAGAGGAATAATAAGCCACTGCGCTTCCCCGGGAGTGAAGAATGCCGTAGGCGATATGCTGGCATAAAACACTCTTGCCCGTCTTGGATTCGCCTTCTACCAGCACCAGGGAACCTTCATGGATACCGCCGCCCAGGGCTTCGGCGATGTCACGCACGCCAGTAGTACCCGGATCGTTGGTTGTGGTCATGCCCAGCATATGTCTTTAAACCCCCTGGATAAGAACGTAAATCCTCGGTCAGATTAGTCTCGCGGTTAATTACCGATGCCTAAGTATAGACGGCAACATATGAAAAGAAAATAAACAGTGGGGCTCGGGGCATAAACATTCCATAAACAAACTAGGAAATTAGTACTAAAACTATTGAAACGATTATAGTTGACAGGACTAAACGTATTTAATAAAATGACGTGCATCGCACAAATACCGCGAGAAAGGAAGGTCAGACCTATGAATAACGGGGTTGTGGAAGTCCTGTTCTATGACTCATGGGCATGGTTGATATTTATAGCCATCGGGATGGTGCTGATTATCCTGGAGCTGCTGCTGGGAATAGATACCGGGCTGGACTTAGTATTCATCGGCACGGCTTTCGTCCTGGGCGGTCTGATAACACTGGCCATGCAGTCCTGGGTCTGGACCGCCATCGTTACCGGTGTTATCTGCGTGATATACGTGGTTCTCGGACGCCGTTACATACACCGGCGGATAGCCACTAAAGAGGCAAAAACCAATATAGACACGATTACCGGCAAGAGCGGCATTGTAAAACAGGGCATAGACAGCAACAAGGACGGCATCGTCAAAGTAGGTTATGAGGAATGGCGGGCGAGGTCGGATGAGCCGATTAAAGAGGGCGAGGAAATAACCGTCACCGGCATCAGTGGCGTAACTTTAATGGTAAAAAAGAAAGAAGGGAGTAACTAAAAATGGGCGCAGGCATTATCGCTGTAATTGTAATACTGGTAGTACTATTAGTCATCACGCTGGCAAAATCGATTACCATCATTCACCAGGCACAGAAGGGCATCATCGAGAGGTTCGGCAGGTACAAGGAGACGCTGGAGCCGGGTCTGCGGTTTATCATCCCGTTCATAGATACACTGGCGGCAAGGATAGACATGCGGGAGACGGTGCTGGACGTCGAACCGCAGCCGGTCATCACCAACGACAACGTGACGGTTACCGTGGACGCCGTGGTTTACTACTATGTGACGGATGCCAAAGCCGTCAAGTACGAGGTAGCCAATTTCTACGTCGCCGTGAGCAAGCTCGCCCAGACCAACCTGAGGAACGTCATCGGCGAAATGAGCCTGGACGAGACGCTGACATCACGCGAGCGCATCAACGCCGCCCTGCGACTGACGCTGGACGAGGCTACGGACAAGTGGGGCGTGAAGGTTACCAGGGTGGAGGTAAAGGAAATCGAGCCGCCGCACGACATCACGGACGCGATGAGCAAGCAGATGAAGGCGGAAAGAGAGAAACGAGCCGTCATCCTGGAGGCGGAAGCCTACCGGCAGAAGCAGATTCTGACCGCCGAGGGCGATAAGCAGAACGCCATCCTCGTGGCGGAGGGCGACCGCCAGGCGGCTATCCTGCGGGCGGAGGGCGAGGCGAAAGCCGTCGAGACCGTTTCCACGGCGGCGGATAAGTACTTCATCGGCAACGCGCAGCTGTTGAAGCAGCTGCAGGTGACGCAGGCATCGCTGGAGGACAACACCAAGCTCATCATGTCCGACCAGTCCAAGCTGGTCAACGTGCTGGGGCTGACCGAGGCGCTGTCCCAGACGCCGCCGTCAAAGACTGCTAAGAAAAAGATGGAAGAATAAAACGGAATATATTGACATTAAATACTAGCCATGCTATTATTTAATGTGTCCCCGAGCGGGACATTTTGTACCTTAACAACTGGATAGCGGAAGGAAGGTTCAACAAAGAGTCAATCAAATTTTTTTGGAGAGTTTGATCCCGGCTCAGGATAAACGCTGGCGGTGTGCTTTATGCATGCAAGTCGAACGATTCTTTTTCGGAAGGATAGTGGCGGACGGGTGAGTAACACGTAAGTAACCTGTCCTTAAGTGGGGAATAGCTCTGAGAAATCGGAATTAATACCGCATATGGTGATGGTGGTAAAGCGTCATCACTAAAGGCTTCGGCCGCTTGAGGAGGGGCTTGCGCACGATTAGCTTGTTGGTGAGGTAACGGCCTACCAAGGCAACGATCGTTAGCTGGTTTGAGAGGACGACCAGCCACACTGGGACTGAGACACGGCCCAGACTCCTACGGGAG
>CAZPAS010000133.1:0-4995 GCA_964584575.1 uncultured Dehalococcoidaceae bacterium
ACCCTTCATAGCTCCAGACATTTCTTGAATTAGTCGGTGTGGTTTTTCCACCTCTTTTGCTCTGTCGTTCTAATGACTGTTTTCTCCGAGCAACCAGAACTACTATTTGGTTCATAAACTTTTTATATTGAAAGAAAGGTACTCTTTAAATGTCGTGTAGCCAGCTTCGTAATCTCAATTAAATGTACCCAAGAGCAAACAATACTCCGAAAATGATGACAATAATTCCTACAACCTGGTGGAAACGATGTACATGCTCACCCTATAGTATCTTCGAGCGATAAACTAATAACCGATAGATTATAAAATTGCTTTTTAACGTGCCAGAAATCGTTAAAAAAAGACCTGCAAGAACAATTAATATACCCCATAATACATGCATCTTTATCTCCTGATTTTCATTAATAATTAGTGGTTCAGATTATTCCTTAATCGTTATTACATAATAATTTACCTAATTAATGCTGTTTTAAGCATTATAGTAGCTTGGAGAGTATGTAAAAGCAAATAAAAAAGGAATAGGATCACTTAAAGGGTATCTTGCAAGCCTTTAGATAAATGTAATAAGAACAAAGGAATCCCGGCACTTCGTTGTAGGGTGACTATTTTCTAATTTGCAGTATGGGTCACAAGATAATCGAGTATCTCAGAATATAATTAATACTGGGAAACAAATGACAACTTCTTGAACACTTTTTAGCAACTACAGCACACAAAAGTTCACTAAAAGAAAACTGGAGCTGAGGGGACTCGAACCCCTTACCTCCGCGATGCGAACGCGGCGCTCTCCCGGATGAGCTACAGCCCCATGTCGTCAGGTTTATTATATCATATGCAGGTTACCGCTCGATGCGGATAATCCGGTATTGCAGCTTGCCCCGCGGCGCGTTTATTTCCACCACGTCCCCGTCCTTCTTGCCGAGTAACGCCTTGCCCAGCGGCGAGGCGATGGAAATCTTGCCCTTCAGGGGGTCTACCTCCCGGGGGTCGACTATCGTGTAGCGGAGTTCCTTGCCCGAGGCAAGGTCATTGAGGGCGATGCTGTCCCCGACGCCCGACTTGTGGGCAGGGGCTTTCTTTTCATCGATGATGGTGGCTTCTTTCAATGCTTCCTCGAGTTCTTTAACTCTCCCCTCTATGTGCCCGCGCTCTTCCCTGGCGGCGGCAAGCGGGGCGTTCTCGCGGAAGTCCTTGTCGGCGGCGGCGCGCTGTATCTCGCCGATGAGTTCACGGCTCCTCTTTTTCAGTCCGTCCAGTTCCGCCGCCAGTTCGTCGTACCTCTCCCGACTCAAGGACGCCGACTCCCGCTGTACCCGTGCGCGGGTGACCTTAGGTCCCGTTTTGCCCTTCCTGGTTTTCAGGTGGGTGCCCAGGTTGGTCGGACTCCAGCCTGCCTTTTTGGCATAGGCGAGGAAGGCGCGTACCAGTTCCAGCTTCCTGGCGTAGTCTGTATCCGAGGTGGACAGCTGCTCGGCGTAGCTGGCGACCGCGGGAGGGGCGAGCCTGGAGAAGGGGCTTTCCCAGCCGTACCAGCGGGCGAACTTGTACACCTCCGGCTGGGCGGATTCCCTGTCTTTTTCGGGCAGCTTCGCCAGATAGAGTGCGGCGGCTTCGCCCAGGCTGGGCACGCGGTTATCAGTGTTTGCCATTTATACCCCCCGGTGAATCAGCTATATTATTCTAAACGTTAGACAAGTTGCCGGTCAATCCTGCCGACCCTGGAACGGCATCTTAATCACATTAAGCGTTATGGCTACGCCCTGGTATTTCAGCAGCCTGGTTATCGTCCGGCCGTGCCAGTCGAAGGATACATCTTCCGCCTTGAGCAGGGCTTCGTCGATGCCTCCGGCTTTGATTATCTCGAACAGGCGGTCGATTTGCCCGTTACCAAGTCGCTCGAACAGCTTCCTTGCCCAGTAGCCCATGCGCAGTTCGCGTCCCAGCTTTTTGCGCCATCCCTGCTGGTATCGTGCCAGTTTCTTAGCGGAAAGGTCGCCCGTTTCCAGCGCCACGTGCAGGGTCGCGGCGGCAATATCGGCGGAGAGCAGCCCGTAGTAGATGCCGCCCCCGCTGGTCGGCTTTACCTGCCCGGCGGCGTCGCCCACCACGAGCAGGCGCTCGCCGTAGGTCTTTATCAGCGGTCTTAACGGAATCCCCCCGTAGCATACCGGCACGTCGGCGGAGGCTATCTTTCCCTGCGACTCCAGCTTTTCCAGCCAGATTTTAAGGTAAAGTCCGGGCTTTTCACGCGTCATCAGGCCGACTCTTGCCATCGACGGCGCGGTCGGCACAATCCAGCCGAAGAAACCCGGCGCCACGTCCCCGAAGTAAACCTCGACTTCGTCGATACCCGCTGTTTTTACTTCCGCCTGCACGCCGACGGTGAAGTCGCGGAAAGTGTCGAGGTCCAGTCGCCCGATGAGTCCCGGCGTAAAACCGCAGGCGACGACCGCGCATCTTGCCGGTATTTTGGACTTTTTACCATCGCGGACGGTAATCACATTGACGCGGTCTTTTTCGATTACCACATCGGTAACGCGGCTGCCGAACTGGTAGTCCGCCCCGGCGTGCTGCGCACGTTCCGCCATCGAGATGTCAAAAGACTGACGGTCAAGGATGCACGCCTGCGGTTCTTCACGCTTAAGATGGAGCTTGATACCGGAAGGCGAGTACAGGTCGGCGCTGTTTACCCGGCGGAGGATTGTTTTTTCATCGATGTTGAAGGTATTGACGCATTCCAGCCCGACGATTCCGGTGCAGCAGATTTTCTCACCCGCCCGTAACTTCCGCTCCGCCACCAGTACTTTATGCCCCCGTTCGGCAAGGAGGCAGGCTACCCGGCTGCCGGCAGGCCCGCCGCCGACGATTACGACGTCGTACATCTAGTCTCCGTCGGCTGCCTCCGGGCTGCGTGCCAGGAATCTCCTGAAGAGGTATATCGCCGCGGGGATAACCGTAATGACGATGATTACGATAAGGCCGGTCATCCCGTTTATCGGCATACCGAGTGCCACATTCAGGACGAGAATGCAGAGGGTTGTCAAAGCGATAGACAGGCCGATGGAGAGGGCGATTCTTTCGATGATGTTGATTGTTCTGAAGATTACGAGGGTCCAGACATAGCCCGGCAGGAAGAAAACGAGTACCGCCGCCACGATAGCCCTGACGATAAGCAGCCCCCCGGAGGTCGGTAGTATTGTGTCCAGCAGCGGACTGAAATCCATGTCATAATACTACTCTGTTAGCGAGGGAAGTTCAAGAGTCCGTGGGTAATTAGTCGAAGACGCCTTTACCGCGCAGCTCGTCGACTTCATCCCGGGACATACCCAGAATCTCCGTGCAGACGAAGTCCGTATGCTCGCCGACCAGGACGGGCCGATTAATATCCGGTTCGGCGTCGGACAGCTTTATCGGGTCGGGGTGATAGTACCGCAGCTTGCCCATGTACGGGTGGTCGAGCTCGCGGTAGAAGCTGTAATGGCTCATCTGCGGGTCTTCATCGAGGTCTTTCGCATCGGCGACCAGTCCCGCTCCCACGCCCGCCTTTTGCAGTGTTTCCTGCACCTGCTCCGGCGTTTGTTTAACGGTCCATTCTTCCACCAAGCTGTCGAGTTCATCGCTGTTTTTCACGCGGTCCGCCGCCCTGGCGTATTTCTTTAACTTACCCCAGGCCGGGCTGCCGATGGCTTTCACGAAGCTCCGCCATTCCTCGTCGGTCATCACGGCGATAGCCACCCACCTGTCGTCGCCCTTACATTTATAGATACCGTGAGGCGCGGCGAAGTCGCACTTATTGCCGTTCAGGGCAAGCTCCCGACCGTTCGCCTGGTAATCGAGGATGAGGGGGGTCATGTAGTTCAGTCCCGCCTCAATCTGGGCGTGGTCGATGTACTGGCCTCTGCCGGTGCGGCGGCGGTAATCGAGGGCCGCCATGATGGACAGCGTGGCGTACATCGGCGACAGCTGGTCGGTGTAGTAGGTGGAGGGAGGCACGGGGGGCCGGTCAGGATAGCCGACCATCGTGTCCATCATCGTCACCGCCGTCAGTATGCTGCCGAATCCCGGCTGGTCGGCCATGGGTCCGGTGTGCCCGTAGCCGCAGGTGCGGAACATGATGATTTGCGGGTTAACTTTGCTCAGTCCCTCGTAGTCCAGTCCCAGCTTGTCCATGACACCCGTCGGGAATCCCTCGCCGACCACGTCCGCCCAGGCGACGAGCTTCTTGAATATCTCTATCGCCTCCGGCTGTTTGAAGTTCAGGCTGATGCCGTATTCCGGGGCGGTGTGGGTGATGGAGAAGAAGGCGCTGCGTTCCAGTCCCACCGGCTCGTCCTCTTTATTGGTGGCGGCAAAGGGCGCGAACAGCCGTACGGGGTCGGGCCTTGTCGCCGTTTCCACGCGTATCGTCGTGGCGCCGTAGTGGCTGAGGTAGTTGAGCGTATAGATGCCCACGCCAGCCCAGCAGAGCTGGATTACTTTCACGCCTTCAAAGGGTTTCTTCACCACGTTATATCACCTTTTGCTTTTTCATAATTTTTAACTCGTCGGCGGAGAAACCGAGCTCTTGATATATCTCACCGTTGTGCTCCCCGATGAGCGGCGCCCGGTGCCGCGTGCCGACGTATTCCTGCGTGGTCATGACGGCGCCCCCGGGGTATTTCAGGCTGGCGCCGAGTTCCGGGTGCTCGATGTCCTTCCAGAATCCCCTGTCCACCAGCTGCGGGTACTTGAGGACGTCCCCGGCGTTATTGCAGGGACCGAGTTGAAACCTGTTTTCCGTCGCCAGCTTGAGCAGTTCGTCCTTGGTGTGGTTCTTAAAGAACCTGCCGATTGCCTCCATGAGCTCTTCCGCCTGCGCCCGGCTCATGTCCTCCCAGCTTTTCTTTTCCCATTCCCATTTCTCGAACGAGCCGATGCCGATGCCGTCCCGCTTGATGAAGTCCATCATGCTCCGGTTGTTCCGGGCGGCGGTGGGATTGAGCAGGAGGTTGAGGG
>CAZPAS010000134.1:0-4991 GCA_964584575.1 uncultured Dehalococcoidaceae bacterium
CTGACTTAACATATAACGAAAAACGAATAATCGTAGCTGATTAGCTACGGAAAAACTCGATAAAAATAAAAATAAAAAAACGAAAAACGAATCGTAAAAAGCCTCCCGCCCGTCCCGCCATGAGTCCCTAACCCTGCCCTGTCTCTATAAGCGCCCGCGCTAAATCCGGGGGGGCGGGGACTCGAACTCCACGTACTCGCCGGTGGAAGGCAGCTTGAAACCGGGTCCGGCGGCGAGGGTGCGAACAGATATCTAACGTCCGTACTTCAGCTTGGCAAGCAGCAGCAGGGCGGCAAGAATAGCCCCGATGATGTTCCAGACGATGATGGGCACAAGTCCGAGGATGATACCGTATGCCAGCCAGAGGAAAAGACCCAGGAGCATACCGGAATTATAAAGGACGCTTATCTCACGGGCGCTCTTCAGTTTGTAGACCCGTATTATTTGAGGAACCAGGGCGAAGGATACCAGAAAACCGGCGATATATCCTATGTAATCTGTCATGTGAACCCTCCTGCCCTGCTTACTGGACTACGTGGTTCAATTGTATCACAGTATGGTCGCTGTAATATAACCCGGTCTTTCCGCTCCCTGAAAGTCAGGGGATAACACCCATAAATAATAGGTGATACCCATCTCCGACTTTACTCCGGCAGGTTGTAGTATCTAAACGGATACCTCAATAGAGTCTTTACCCGTACCGATACCGGAGGACAAATGAATAAAGCAACCGCTCCAGCCCGGAGTAACGTGAAAGACGACTTTTCAAGTCTTAAAGAAGCGGCGGCGGCTGTCCAGCGAATATGCCGCAGCGCCAAACAGGAACTGGAACTCGCCAGGAAAATGAGGGCGGACGCCCAGAGATACCAGCGGGAGACCGCCACCAGAGCCCGCAGCGAAGCTCAGCAGCTTGTCCTGCGGACGCGTCTGGCAACACAGCGGGAAATCGAGGAGCTTATCCGGCAGGCGAGCGAGGAAATCCAGAAGGTGCTGGCGGACATACGCGTGATACGCATTACCGCCCAGGAAGAACTCGCCGCGCAAAGGAAATTCACGGATGCCGCCAAGCTGTCCTCGATGTCCATAGCTATCAGTGAGAGCTTCAAGAAGCCCGAGCCGAAAAAAGCGGGTTCGAAAAAGAAGAAACAGCTGGCAATCGCGAAATAAGCCGGGCTTAAGTAAATAATTTGTTATCCAGGGGTGAAAATATTATGTTTCACCCTTTTTCTTTTTCACCCTCACCCCTGCCCTCTCCCATCGAGGGAGAGGTTCAACTTTCAAGCGAAAAATACTATTTGTAGGGGTTGCGCCGTTAATGTAAAATAGAATTGAATCAAGGGTGCCTGACAGGAGGTTAACGATGAAAAAGTGGCTTATTGCACCGCTGGCTGTCTTACTGGTAGCTCTGCCTTTTCTCTCCGCCTGCGATTTGTTCGGGGGGGGCGACTCCGATCGGGAATACTACGAACAGCAGCTGGAAGCCTATAAAAAGGTCGCGGAAGCTAACCGGAAAGCCCAGGAGGAATACAACAAGAACCTGCAGGAAGGCCTGAAGCAGTGGAGCGAAGAATATAAAAAATGGCAGGACCAGAAGCTCCAGCAACAGGTAGACGCAGCCAACCAGGCTCTGGAAGAGCAGGAACAGTAAAACGGGTGCCCGCCGGTGACGATTAAGGAAAATGTCAGGCAAATTCTGGACGAACTGCCGGCAGGCGTCCAACTGCTGGCGGCGGCTAAGACAAGGGAACCCCGGGAAGTACTGGAAGCCGTGGATGCCGGGGTGAGAACAGTCGGGGAGAACTACGTACAGGAAGCGGAAAAAGCCTTCCAGTCAGTCGGCAGCAAAGTCGAATGGCACTTCATCGGGCATCTCCAGAAAAACAAGGTAAAAAAAGCGGTAGAAATCTTCGACATGATAGAGACGGTGGACTCCGTCGAGCTTGCCGCGGAAATAGATAAAAGGTGTGCCCAGTTCGGTAAGACCATGCCGGTACTCATCGAGGTAAACAGCGGACGCGAGGCACAAAAGGCGGGCGTGTACCCGGAGGACGCCGAACGATTAATCGGCGAGATTGCCGGACTCAAGAATATCCGGGTGATGGGGTTGATGACCATGGGGCCTCTGGGCGGCCAGCCGGAGGACTCCCGACCCTACTTTAAAGAGACGAGAAAGGTCTTCGAACGCATCAGGGAAAGCGACCTGCCTGACGTGGAGATGAAATACCTCTCGATGGGAATGACGGACTCATACAAAATCGCCCTTGAAGAGGGCGCCAACATCGTCAGGATAGGCAGCCGGATATTCGGGGAAAGGGCATATTAATTATGCCCGTCTTCGCAATTTAACCAGCACGCCGCCGGCAGTCAACACCACCACCGCGAACAGCACCAGCCAGGGGGCCAGCACCTGCGCCTTGTTGACCTTAAGAATCGTCCCGCCTACCGACAACGGGGGCACTTCAGGCTCGCCGGTGGTAGTGGCGGAAGCGTCCCGGTAGCCGTCCGACCACTGTTCACTGCCGGTCACGTACGACCAGGCGCGATAGTAATAGGTCGTCCCGGGCGTCAGCCCGGTATCCGAGTGCGCCGTACCGGTATCGAAATAGACCTGGTTGCCGCTGTTCCTGTCAGCGGGATAGTCGTCAGTAGCGCGGCGTATCAACGTCTTCCAGGCCCCCTCGCCCTTGGTCCAGAACAGATTGACCTGATTATCGCTGACCGCCGTCGCGGTGAACGTTCCATTAATCGGCGGATTGGGCTTGGTCAGGAAATCATACTCGTCCCCGGTAGAAGTACCCGAGGTATTCTTAGCCTGCGCACAGAAGTAATACTTGATGCCTTCGTTTAGACCCGTGATATCCTCACTGAACGCCTCCCCGGTGGTCTTACTGCCGGTCCACGTAGTGCTGTAAGTATAGGGGCCGCCGGAGACGGTGCCGTAAACAAAGCGGTACTGGCAGGCTTCGCCGCCATCATCGGTAATACTGCCGTGAAGGGTCGCGGTAGTTTCCTCGACGGCCGTGGCATCGGCGGTGGCAACCACCGGCAGAGGTACCTGGGCAACACTGGTAATGCTGACATCGTGCAGGATGGGGGTCTTGCCGGTATCCGTAGTATCCAGATATGCCTTATACCTGATATAGCGGTCGCCGTCATGACCCGGCCATACCGTCTGCCCGCTTGAAGTATAATACGTCGATATAGTGCCGTCGGGTCCCTTAAAGACCCAGGTAGAATTATCGGTATTGGTGGCAATCTGGAACTGCACCGAGGTACCTACGGGCGAGGTCGCCGTCCAGGAAATAGTGCCGAAATCCGCCGCGTAGCCCGTGTCGTGCGAAGAAGATTCCAGCGTGCCGGAGCTGTAATAAGGCACTCCCCCCATCGTCAGGGCGCCGCCGTAAGCAACCGAGGACGGCGTATTCGTCTTGGAAGTCCAGGAATTGGCGGATATATCGTAACGCCAGAAATTATTGGTGTATTTGCCACGCATGGCATAAACATACCCTCCTCCGTCATAGGCCAGAGACCCGCCCCACTGCACATCGCCCGGTGTGTAGGCCTTCGAAGTCCAGGAATTGGCGGATATATCGTAGCGCCAGAAATTATTGGTGTACTTTCCGCGCAGGGCATAGATATAGCCGCTACCGTCGTAAGTCAGAGCCGCCCCGTAACCCACGTCACCGGGCGCAGCAGCCATTAGAGTCCAGGAGTTAGCCGCGATATCGTAACGCCAGAAGATATTCGTGCCGACGCACTGGAAGGCATAAACATAATTGCCGCCGTCATTGGTAAGGGCACCGCCCTCTTTGACGTAATTGTTCGTACTGGCCATTGAAGACCAGGAGTTGGCGGAGACGTCATACCGCCAGAAGTCCTTGGTATTATTGCCCCGCAAAGCATAAACATAGCCGTTATTATAGGTCAACGCCCCACCCTCTTTTACCGTACCGGGCGCGCTGGTGAGAGTTGTCCAGGAGTTAGCCGCAATATCGTACCGCCAGAAGCTGGTGGAATCGCCCCGGAAAGCATAGATATAGTTGCCCCCGTCGTAAGCCAGGGCGCCGCCGTATTTTACATTGGCCGGGGCATTTGCCATATACGACCATGAATTGGTGGAAACGTCGTAACGCCAGAAATATTTGCTGTTTTTACCGCGTAGCGCATAGGCGTAATTGCTGGTGCCCGACGCGGCCAGCTTAACATCGCCGGGACTGGAGGAGGTATCGACCTGATAAAGCGTCCCGGACTCGAATTCCGCCTGCGCGGTCTGCGTCCACGTATCGTCGGCGAGGGCGGCGCCGGCGCCGAAAGATGCCGCAAACACGGTGACTATCACCAGAACTGCGAGTAGTTCCAGAGATAGTTTTTTGATATTTAGATGCATATTAGACAGGCTCCCGGACTATCTGTACGTGCAGTCTAGCCCGCAAACCGTAAAAAACGCGTAAATATCATGGTGAGGCAAATAAACAGAACGTTAATATCGGCGGCAAAGGGGTATATAATATATGCAGGACATTCCTTGACAAACACCGCCAGCTACGCCAGAATTGATAGAGGTAATACACAAGCTAGATTGTGACCAAGCATGACCGCGAAGAAGAATGACGCCCCGGGCAAGGAGCAGGAGCAGAACAGACAGGAGACAAAGCGCATCTTAGAAGGGTTCGACCGTAAAAGGCCGAACCTGATTCCCATATTACAGAAAGTACAGGGCAAGCTCGGGTATCTGCCACGAGAAGCCATGACGGAAATCGCCGCATACCTGGACATACCGGCGATAGATGTCTACGGCGTGGTCACCTTTTACAACCAGTTCCGCCTCAATCCGCCGGGCAAGCATTCCATACGCGTGTGCCTGGGCACCGCCTGCCACATGAAGGGCGGGTATATTACGCTGGACGCCTGGAAACGCCGCCTGGGCATCAATCCCCGCGAGACCACCGAAGACCGCGAGTTCGACCTGGATACGGTTGCCTGCGTGGGCT
>CAZPAS010000135.1:0-4961 GCA_964584575.1 uncultured Dehalococcoidaceae bacterium
GGAATCGGCTCGCCGGCGGCAATCATCCCGATAACGGGCACCGGCACCAGCGAATCGGAGGTCTGCGCATGCGTTAGCAGGGTAATACCGCGCGAGACATCGGCACGTCGGCGAATGTAACCCCGGTTTTCCAGGATGTTCAGGTTATAGTCCACCACGGACGTGCTGCTGATATCGCACGCGCTCTGGATGTCCCGAATAGATGGCGGATAACCGTTTTCCGATAGGAACCTCTCGATGAAGGTTATAATCCGCTTCTGCTTGTCAGACATCTTTCTCATACTGACTCCTGAAGCCGATATCCGGCATAACGAACACCTGTTCTACAATTAATATATAATATAAATTCAGATATGTCAACACATCGGGGCAGAAAATCTTAGAAATTGGTATGATGATGAAATAAAGGAATCCGGATACGCCGCCCGGTTCTACTTACCGTCCATGCCTTCGCAGACGTCTTTCTGGCGGCTGTTGGCAATTGTCTCCAGAGCCAGCTTGTCCATCTCCAGCTGCACGGGTATCGGGTAATCACCCGTAAAACACGCCAGGCAGAAATTCTCTCTGGGCAGGTCCACCGCCTTAATCAGCCCCTCGATACTCAGGTAGCCGAGAGAATCAGCGCCGATGAAATCGCAGATTTCCGGTACGCTCTTCTGCGCCGCGATTAGTTCCCGGCGGGTCGCCATATCCACGCCTAAGAAACAGGGGTACCTAATCGGCGGGGCGCAGATACGCATGTGGACTTCCTTGGCGCCTGCCTTCCGCAGTATCTTTACCACACTGGGAGTCGTCGTGCCGCGTACGATACTATCGTCGACGACCACCAGACGCTCGCCGTCCAGAACCTGCGGCAGCGGATTGAATTTTATCTTGACACCGAGGTCCCTCATGCGCTGGTCAGGTTCAATGAAGGTGCGCCCGATATACCTGTTCTTAATCAGACCTTCGACGACGGGAATACCGGACTCCCGTGCGAAACCCGTCGCCGCCGCCGTGGCGGAATCGGGCACACCCATAACGATATCGGCGTCGATTGGGTACTCCCGCGCCAGCCCCGCCCCCATTGCCTGCCGCGCCGGATAGAGCAGCCGCCCGTCGATGACGCTATCGGGACGGGCAAAGTAAATATATTCGAAGATACACACGCCTTTCCGGTGTGGTTCACCGGGAAAACTCTCAATGCCGTTTTCGTTTATTTTTATTATTTCGCCCGTCTGGACTTCCCTGACGAAATCCGCGCCGATAGTCTCCAAGGCACAGGTCTCGGAGGCTACCACCCATCCGCTGTCGACGGTACCCAGGCACAACGGACGCACGCCGAAGGGGTCGCGAACGGCGTACAACTCACGCGGGGTCAATATCACCAGCGAATAAGCGCCCTGGAGCCGACGCATGGCATGTTTAATCCTGTCCACCCAGGTCTTGCCGGGAGAAGAAAAGATAAGGTTGGCGATTACCTCGGTATCCGTGGTGCCGTTGAAACGATATCCCTGTCCGCTTAGTTCTTCGTAGAGGTGAGTGGCATTGATGATATTACCGTTGTGGGCGACGGCTATGGTATCGCTGTCATTGCCGACTACGATGGGTTGGGCGTTGGCAGCCCGGCTGGAACCAGCGGTGGAATAGCGGTTGTGCCCGATGGCGATATGTCCGGTAAGCTTAATCAGCGAGTCTTCATCGAAGACATAGGACACGCGCCCCATGCCGGTATGTATCCTGATTTTTTTACCGTCGGCGGTGGCGATACCGGCACTTTCCTGGCCGCGGTGCTGGAGGGCATAGAGGGCAAAAAAGGTAAGGCGGGCTACATCCTCATCCGGGGAGTAAATACCGAAAACTCCGCAAGACTCGTGCAAGATTGACCCGCCTTTAAGTTGGTCTTGACTTAGCCGTCTCTATTTATATTATAGCCCATATACGATGCAACGGTCAATTTACGATGCTTCGTCCCCGGCGGATCTCAACCAGTCCAGGAGCGCGTCAATCACTCTTTCGTCGCGGCGGAGCCGGTGTCCCGCACCGTCGATGACAACCAGTTTCTTAGGGCTGCCGGCTTTCTCGTACAGGCTATGGGCGTGGTCGACGGGCACGGTCTCATCCTCGCTGCCGTGGACCAGCAGCAGCGGCCTGGGGGCAATACCGTCCACGTAATGAAGGGGGGTGACCAGCTTCAAATCATCGAGCCATCCCTCGACGGAGGGCGGAAATTCGGCGTCCCGGATAGCGCCGATTTTGCGGTAGCGGTCGATGATGTCCTGCGGCGAACCGGACTCTGTAAACAGCCCGAAGTGCGCCGGGCAGGCGCAGGCGGCTACGCCGGAAATACGTTCGTCCCTCGACGCCACGTAAATGGACGTAGCCGCTCCGGCGCTGAAACCGACCAGGCAAAACCTGGTATTATCCACATATTCCAGACCGTAGAGATGCTCGACGAGCGCCTGAAGGTCACGCGTCCAGCCGAGGAAATCAAGGTTACCGCCGCTGTCCCCCGCGCCCCTGAAATTGAAAAAGCAGGCGGCGTAGCCTTCCTGACAAAATCTCTCCGCCAGTGCCGGATAGCCACCATCGCCGGGTTCCGGGGGATTGCCCGAAGGCGCGCCGTGGCAGAGACATACCAGCGGATACCTGCCTTTATCATCGGGGAGAAGCAACTGCCCGACGATGGAAATGCCGTCAACCTGCAGAACGATAAAATCTCTATACACGTGTTATCCTGCCGGGAGGGCGAGTCGGGTTAAAAAAGCCGGAATCAGATAGACCTGCCCACGGACTTGGCGATTGGTTTCAGTTCTTCCATGAGTTTGGTGAAATTATCAAGGTTGAGCGACTGCAAGCCGTCGACGAGGGCAGCCTCGGGCTTGGGGTGGACTTCGATGAGAAGCCCGTCGGCGCCGGCGGCAACGGCTGCCTTAGCGATTGCCGGTACGAGCGAGTAATGGCCGGCGGCATGGCTGGGGTCGACGATTACCGGCAGGTGGCTATTCTTTTTCAGCACCGGAACGGCGGAGATATCCATGGAGAAGCGGATGCTGTCCTCGAACGTCCTGATACCGCGCTCGCAGAGGACTACCTGGTTTTTACCGTCGGCTAACAAATAGTCGGCGGCGGTAAGCCACTCGGTGATGGTGCAGGAGAAACCGCGTTTCAACACCACGGGGCAGGCACTCTTGCCGGCATTGGTCAGCAACGCGAAGTTCTGCATGTTGCGCGAGCCTATTTGCAGCATATCCGCGTACGAGGAAACAAGGTCCACGTCATGCGGGTCGACTACCTCGGTGACTACCGGCATACCGAACTGCTCTCTAGCTTTAGCCAGCAGCTCCAGTCCCTTTTGCTGCATACCCTGGAAGCTGAAGGGGGACGTACGCGGCTTGAAAGCACCGCCCCGCAGGATACTGGCACCGGCAGCTTTTACGGCTTCGGCGGCCTGCATGAGCTGTTTTTCACTCTCCACGGCGCAGGGGCCCGCCATGACGATGAGACGGTTGCCGCCGATTTTCACCCCGCCGCAATCGACGACGGTGCCCCGGGGGCGGAACTCGCGGGAGGCGAGCTTGTAAGGTTTCATGATGCGGGTGACGCTCTCGACGCCGGGCAGGACGGCAAAGATATCGGTGGGTATCTGGCCGGTATTACTCCCGAGCAGGGCTACGACCACCTTGTCCGTGCCCAGGTTCAATTGTACGCCGAGTTCCAGCGACTTTGCCTTGGCGACAACGTCGTCGACTTCCTGCTGGCTGGCGCCCTTCCTCATCTCGACTATCATGGTCCTTTACACTCGCTCCTTTTAGTCAGGTTTCATGCCACAGTAATGATAATACTAGAGCTATGGCGAGGCGTCAAGGGAGGCGGCCCGACTGCCTATGAATTGCCGCGATTCAGAGAAAGGCGCAGGAGCCTGATGGCGGCAACCTCCACCCAGACGATTATATTGGCGACGACTATCCGTTCCAGCAGGCCGAACCAGCCGATGTCGTCCTGGATGACTCCGGTGACAATCACCAGGACAAAGCCCAGCACGGCGGCGGCGAGCGTGTATATAAACATGCCGTTCCAGTTGGGGTCGCTCCGGAGGCTGGGGGCGAGGACCAGGATAGCAATGGGGAAGAGCCAGAAAACGCCGGTGGCGGTGAGTCCGTGTATCGTGCCTTCAATGGTGTCCGGCCCGCCGACGGGGTCGGTGCGGAAGGCGCCGATGAGGAGCATGCCGAACCCGACGAAGACGAGGAATCCGATGCTTAAGTGAAAGCCACGGTGTCTCTTGACGTTAAAGAGGAGCCCGGCGACGAATATCTCCACGAGGAGGCCGATAGCCAGGAAACCGATGGTCTGCAGCCAGCCCAGCCGAGCCAGCGCCAGGCTGCTGATGGAGTCACGCACCAGGCTGTAGCCCGGGTTGATGAAGGAGACTGTCAGGTCCAGGACGGCAAGCACGACGGGGCCCGCCATCCCGGCGAGCGCCAGCACGCTGTGGATATTGAGCTTCTTTATGAACGCCAGTATTTTAGATAGTACGGACATGGTTAATCACGCTAAAAACAGCTTTGGTTTATTATAGCATAGCTTCGGGGGAAGGGGGGCGGTAAAACGGGGGAGGTGAGAAACGATTCGTTTTCGTTTGTTTTATTTTTTTTAAATATCCGAGCGTAATCAGCTTCGGGGATTCGTTATTCGTTTTATGTTAAATTAGCTTGAAAATCCGGGTATTCGTTTTTAGATTTATGTTAAGCCCTTCGACAAGCTCAAGATTAACTATAAATAGTATAGAGCAGACATGTTAGAAAGGAAAGGGGGTTTTGTCGCGGAGGGGGTGAATCTATCCCCCTAGCCTCCTTCCTTTGGTAAAGGAAGGGGGAATTTTTACAAATGGAACCGTGCGTATTGTGTCTAGCTTTATCAAAGGCCAGTGCCGTGAATGATGATAAATTACGCCGCCTCATTTACCCCAACGAGGGGCG
>CAZPAS010000136.1:0-4923 GCA_964584575.1 uncultured Dehalococcoidaceae bacterium
TGCCGCTGGAACAGCCGGCAATCATGCTCAACGTGCCGGTGGGGGCGATGGTGGTACGGGTGGCGTTCCTGACCTTCGGACCGTCCGGCTTATCGAAAATACTGCCCTCGAAGGCGGGGAAGGCGCCGCGCTCCTTGCCCAGTTCCGCGGAAGCGTTGAAAGCTTCTTCGTTAATAAAGTGCATCAGTTCCGCAGCTGTCTTAAGCGCCTCCTCGGAGTCGTAAGGTATGCCGAGCATGACCAGCATATCGGCGAAACCCATGATACCCAGTCCTATTTTCCGGGTCTTCCTGGTCATCTCCGCAATTTGTTTCAGCGGGAACTCGTTGACGTCGATGACGTCATCGAGGAACCTGACGCCAGTCTTTACCGTGGCTGCCAGTTTGGGGTAGTCGATTTCATGCCCGTCGTCTTTTGGCGTGACCATCTTGGCGAGGTTGATGGAAGCCAGGTTGCACGATTCGTAGGGGAGGAGGGGCTGCTCGCCGCAGGGATTGGTGCTCTCTATTTTACCCAGGTGGGCGGTGGGATTGTCCGCATTGATGCGGTCGATGAAGACGATGCCGGGGTCGCCGGTGCGCCATGCCATGTCGATTATCTTATCGAACACTTCCTTGGCGTTGAGCTTGCCGGTGACCTCCTTAGAGCGGGGATTAACCAGTTCGTATTCGCCTCCCGACTTGACCGCTTCCATGAATTCTTTGGTCAGTGCCACGGAGATGTTGAAGTTGGTCAGGGCGGTCATATCTTCCTTGGCGGTGATGAACTTCATAATATCGGGATGGTCGATGTTGAGAATGCCCATGTTGGCTCCCCGCCGCGTGCCCCCCTGCTTGGTGACGTCGGTGACGGTGTCGAACGCCCGCATGAAGGAAACGGGGCCGCTGGCGACGCCACCGGTAGAGCCGACCGTGTCATTTTCCGGGCGCAGCCGCGAGAAGGAAAAGCCGGTTCCGCCGCCGCTCTTGTGGATGAGGGCCGTATACTTGACGGCATTGAAAATGGACTCCATGGAATCGTCGACGGGGAGGACGAAGCAGGCGGAAAGCTGACCGAGTTTCTTTCCGGCGTTCATCAGCGTGGGGGAGTTAGGCAGGAAGTCCAGGTTAGCCATCAGGCTATAAAACTCGTCTTCCACAGCCTTGACATCGGCTTTCGGATTATAATTAAGCTCCGCCTGCGCGATGGCATGGGCAACGCGGCGGAACATCTCTTCCGGTGTTTCGACGACATTGCCGTGCTTGTCCTTCTTGAGATACCGCTTTTCCAGTACGTGAAGAGCCGTATCGGTAAGGCCTATGCCGGACATGGTATCTTTCTGCGATTTAACCTCGGTTTCAGTTTCCATCGGTGCTTTGACCTCCTCTTCTTGTACCGGTTCAGGTTCTCCCTGCTGCGGTTTAGCCTCGTTAAGGACTTCCATAACCATGGCTTCTATTTCAGCTTCGGTGGGCAGGCGCTGCTGGCGGCGCGACCGCTCGGTGACCAGGTTTTCCATGCCGGGCAGAGTGGGGATTGACTCCGACTGCGATTTTTCAAGTCGCTCAATGACCTGGGTGGTCAGCTTCTCGACGAGACGGCGGTCACGTATGCCCATGGACTCGGCGTTGGAGAAGACGATGCGGGCGACCTGGCTGCGGTCTACGGGCGTTTTTTTACCGGACTGATTCATCGCCGCAGCCTCCGCGGGTTCTTCTCCGGTGCGGCAAGCTCGTCGGGGGGTATCAGGGGAAGCTGGTCGGAGGAGTTGATAATAGAGTGACCCGCCAGATTATCAACCTCTTCCTTCAGCGTGGTGATGTCCTCGAACTCGCGATAAACGCTGGCGAAGCGGATGTAGGCGATATGGTCAAGCTTCTTGAGTCGCGCCATAACCATGTCGCCGATGGTGCCGCTGGGTATCTCAGTTTTACCGGTCTGGTATAACTCGCCCTCGATTTCGTCAGCCTGCCTGTCCACGGTCTCGCTGGTAAACGGTCTTTTCTCACACGCCTTGCGGATACCAGCCAGTAGCTTGTCGCGGTCGAATTCCTCGCGCCTGCCGTCCTTCTTAGTCACAAACAGGCTTGCCGGCTGCAGGCGCTCGTAGGTGGTGAAGCGCGCGTTACATTGCAGGCACTGGCGCCGGCGGCGTATGCCGTCATTGACGTCACGCGAGTCGATTACCTTCGAGTCGTTATGTCCGCAATATGGACAGTTCAAGAGCAAACCTCCACATTATATAGTGTAGAGGTTTATAAATTACCACAATATATGGGGTTTGTCAACACCTGCCCGAGTTGAGATTTAACAATTTTTTAACAAATTTTTCTTAAAAATCCAAGAATAATTACTCAACTTTACCGGACAATCTCGGTTAGGATATCATATTAAGCAGGGAGCAGGAAATGGACTACCAGAAAGCACTGGAATATCTGTTAAGGTTTGCGGACTACGAACGGCTGCCGCGCAGCGGGATAGTCTGGGATATCAAGCGAATCGAGCGGCTGCTGGGGAGGGTGGGAAACCCGCATCACGACGCCCGCACGGTCCACGTGACCGGTACCAAGGGGAAGGGAAGCGCTTCCGCCATGATTGCCTCGGTGGTGGCGCAGGCGGGCTACCGGACGGGGCTTTACACTTCCCCCCACCTCCTGTCCTTTACCGAGCGCATACAGGTAAACGGGGTAAATATCTCCGAAGGAGACTGGGCGAAGCTGGTCGAGTTTATTGAACCGCACGTAGAGGCGGAGAACGCCATCGGCGACCTGGGGGAGTTGACGACTTTCGAGATAATGACGGCGATGGCATTCATACACTTCAATAACGTGAAGGCGGACTACCAGGTGATAGAAGTGGGGCTGGGGGGGAGAATCGACGCGACGAACGTGGTGAAGCCGCAGGTATGCGTCATAACGTCCATCAGCTACGACCATACCGACGTGCTGGGCAATACGCTGACGGAGATAGCCGGGGAGAAGGCGGGGATTATAAAGGCGGGGTCGGTGGTGGTAAGTGCGCCGCAGTTCCCGGAGGCGATGGCGGTCATCGAGGGGGTGTGCCGGGAGAAGGGCGTGCGGCTTATCAAGGTGGGTGAGGAAGTTACGTGGGAGAGGGTCGACTACGACGAGAGCGGGCAGACATTCCGGGTGAAGGGACTGAAGGGGGAGTACGCTTTGCGGATACCGCTGCCGGGGGAGCACCAGGTGGAGAACGCGGCGGTGGCTGTAGCGGCGGTCGAGGCGCTGGACGATACCCAGATAACGCCGGGGACAATCGCGGCAGGGATGGAGAAGGTAAGATGGCGGGGTCGGCTGGAGGTCCTGCGGCGGGAGCCGAGGGTAGTCGTCGACGGGGCGCATAATGCGTACTCGATGAAGCGACTCGGGGAGGCTTTGAAGGAGTATTTCAAGTACGATAAGCTGACGCTGGTGCTGGGATTCGGAGGGGACAAAGACGTCAGCGGGATGGTGGCGGAGGCGGCGCGGATGGCGGACGACATCGTGCTGGTGGCGTCGCGGCACCCGAAGGCGGTGAAGACGCCCGCGCTGGTGGAGATGTTCCAGGGGCACGGCATGACGCCGCGGGTGGCGGAGAGCGTGGCGGCGGCGGTGAAGCTGGCGCTGGCGGGGGCGGGGTCGAAGGACATCATCGTGGCGGCGGGGAGCGTCTTCGTGGTTGCGGAGGTCATGGAGATGAGCGAAGGATAGGGATTCGTTTTTCGTATTTCGTATTTTTTGCTTTTTCCCGTAGCTAATCAGCTTCGATTATTCGTTTTTCGTTTTATGTTAAATCAGCTTCAAAACGGGGGTATTCGTTTTTCGAGTTATGGTAAGTCGGCGACCGCTTCTCCTTTCCGCCGGTAAGACGGGACACTCTATTACATGATGCGTGAAAAAGGACGATAAAGCAAGGGAGTTTTGTCGCTTTGCATACAATACCCCCGTACTGCTAGAATACCGCCGGACTGTATTCATTTAAGGAGGTTGATATGATACCGCTGAAGACCGACTTTTCAATCTATAAGAAGCTGGGGCTGGAGAGACCCGCCGTGGGGATGAAGTACTGCTTCAACCAGCCGGAGGGAATCAAGCAGCTGGACAAGAGCCTGGCGTTGTGCGAGATGGTCAAGGAAGCCCAGCAGAGGAGTGCACCGTTTTACTTCACGAAGGAGAACGAGGAGTGCGCCGGGAAGAACGCGCTGGGCATGGACGAGACGAGCGCGGCGGCAATGGCGGGGCAGATTGGGGGCGGGGGCAGGATATTCCAGGACGACCGGGCGAACAGCAACCTGATTTACAGCGTGTACGCGAACTTCCCGAAGGTCGTGCCGGGGACCATCAACTACGTCGCCTGCGCCCAACTGTACAGGCTGACCTACGAGCCGGACCTCTTGGTAATCGTCGGGACGGCGGAGCAGGCGGAAATCGTCATGAGGGCGACGGCTTACACAACGGGCGAGCTTTACCGCAGCGTCGTCTCGACGGTGTTCGCGTGCGCTTCGCTGTACGTGTACCCGTACCAGACGGGGAACGTGAACTACGTGGTGACGGGGATGACGTTCGGGATGAGGTGCAAGGAGGTGTACCCATCCGGGCTGGTGCTGATAGTGATACCGTACCAGTGGATACCGGCGGTGACGCAGAGCCTGAACGCGATGACGTGGGTGCCGGAGGCGTTCACGGTGGGCCGGGACAAGTTCGTGGAGTACGAGAAGAAGGTGGTGGAGAGGCTGGAGGGGAAGGGGTAATAAATCCTTCTCTCATCTCCCGAGTAATTCCCTCTCTCACTCTCCCCTTACGAAGGGGAGAGGATGATTGTGCCAGGCGGAAATCCACGTTACGAGAGGGAGGAATAAATCCTTCTCTAACTCACCGACGGTTTACGGGGCAATATTAGCACCGGAGTTAGAAAATCCCGATTCTACTATCTATATATTGAGGG
>CAZPAS010000137.1:0-4825 GCA_964584575.1 uncultured Dehalococcoidaceae bacterium
ATCGGGCACGATACCCTGTTCATCAAGTACTGCGAGGTGCCGCTGACGGTTATCGCCGTCAAGGACCGGGTCTTCGGGCATAATCCCCTGGCGGCTCTTTACCTTTCCGAGAGCTACTACCGGCGACTAAGAAACAACATTGAATAATACGGGAGGTGCGGGATAATGGCGATTATTGATATTAGTGTCGTACCGGTGGGGACGCAGTCGCCCTCGGTGAGCCGGTACGTGGCCGGCGCGGTCAAAATACTCAAGAACGAGCCGGGTATCAAGTACCAGCTTACGCCGATGAACACCGTAATCGAGGGCGACCTGACGCACCTGCTGGACCTGGCGCAGCGAATGCACGAGTCCGCCTTCGATGCGGGAGTGGAGAGGGTGGTGACCACTCTCAGAATCGACGACCGCCGCGATAAGCCCCTCACCATGAACGGAAAAATAGAGGCGGTTAAGAAGAAGCTGGATAAATGAGTTTAATTGACTTTGATAAAATCGATGAAGCCCGACAGTTACTGGAATTAGATGAGGCGGCGACACTCAAACAGGTAGAAAGTGCCTATCGGCGGCTGTCCAACCGCTATCATCCCGATAAGTGTAAAGATACAAGCACGGTTAATTGTGAAGAAACGATGAAAAAGGTAAATAAAGCTTATGCAGTAATAAAGAAATATGTGTCGGACTATAGTTATTCCTTCCGTCAGGAGGATGTTGAACGTGCCTATCCCGATAATGAGTACTTAAGAAAATTCAAAGAACGCTGGTACGACAGTATATGAAATAATGGCAGAGCAGGAAACCTTTGATATTCAGGCTGCGAAATATGACCTCTGGTATCAGACGCCGGCAGGGCACTACGCTGATACCCTGGAAAAGGAACTATTTCTCAGAATAATTAGGCCGGTGCCCGGTCAAAGCGTACTCGATGTAGGTTGCGGTACGGGTCATTATCTGGCATTTTTTAAGGAGCTGGGACTAAAAGCGGTTGGGATTGATGCTTCGAGACAGATGTTGGAGGTTGCTTCCGGAACCCTGGGGGCTAATGTCAGGCTGTACCAGGGGGATGCCGAGAAACTACCGTTCGATGATAATTCCTTTGATACAGTCACCCTTATTACCGTGCTGGAATTTGTGCCGGAGCCCCAAAAAGTGCTCAAAGAAGCTGCCCGCGTAGCAAGAAGTCAGATATACCTGGGAATTTTAAACAAGACATCATTGCTGGCGGTTAGCCGTCGTGTCAAGGGGAAGTTTCGGGAATCTATTTATAATAAGGCAAAGTTCTATAGTATCTGGGAGATGGAAGCCATGGCAAGCAGGGTCTTAGGACCGGTACCTATACAATGGCGTAGTGTTTTGTGTTTACCCCTGGGTTGGCATAGATGTGCTCACTGGCTGGACAGAATATCTCTTTCAACAACGAATCCCTTTGGTGCCTTTCTGGGAATAAGACTGGGTGTCGGAGAAAAAAGCTAAATGGAGCTTTCGCACATCATAATACTGCTGGCAACCGGCACCGCGGTCGGTTTCGCCGGCGGACTTCTCGGAGTCGGTGGCGCCTTTATTATGACGCCGGTACAGTTCATGGTCTATACGGACATGGGGCTGCCGGCGGACCTTGCCATCAAAACGGCGTTTGGGACCAGCCTGCTGGCTGTCCTGCCCACGGCCATCAGCGGCGCCTGGCGGCACCACCGGGAAAAGTCCGTTCTGTGGAGGGCGGCTCTGGTGATGGGAAGCGTCAGCCTGCTTTTTGCGTTCGGCGGGGCTACCCTGGCGACTCATCTCTCCGGGACGGCGCTCAAGCTGGCGTTCGGCATCGCCATTATCCTCGTCGCTATCAGGACGGCTATTGCCCGCGAGCCCCAGTACAAGATAGAAGCTGTTACCAAAACATGGTTGTGGATTGTCTGGGCTATCCCGGTGGGCATCGTTGCCGGTATTTTCGGCATCGGCGGCGGCATCCTGGTGGTCCCGGTGCTGGTCCTGGCGCTCAGGTTCGAGATTCACTATGCCATCGGCACGTCTTTAGCAGTAGTGATATTAACCGGCATCGGCGGTGCTATCGGCTACATCATCAACGGCATCGGTGTGGCTGACCGTCTGCCGTATTCCGTCGGCTATATCAACCTGTCTTCGTGGTTGCTGCTGGCGCTGCCCGGTGCTATCATGGCACAGGTGGGGGCGATAACTTCCCACAAGATACCCCGCAAGCCGCTCATGTATATCTTCGTCATCGTGTTAATATATATGGGGCTGAAGATGATAGGCGTCTTCGAATGGCTTGGCTGGCCGCTATAAGTATTATTAGAGAGGGAGAATCATGGAAATAAAGATTACGACATTGAGCGAGAATACGGCGGGAGCCGGCGCCCTGGGGGAGTGGGGACTGAGCATGCTGGTGGAAGCCGACGGACAGAAGATACTGTTCGATACCGGCGGCGGGATGACAGCCGTACCCAACGCCGAAAATATGAAAGTCGACCTTGCGGCAATCGACCGAATCGTGCTGAGTCACGGACATTACGACCACACCGGCGGGCTGCTGGACGTACTGCGGAAGGCAGGCGGCAAGGAAATTATCGCCCACCCGGACGTCTGGGCGAGGAAGTACGGCAGCCTGGACAATACTCCCAAGAGATACGTCGGGATTCCCTTCGTCAGGGAAGCGCTGGAAGTAATGGGCACTACATTTAAGCTTTCGAGAGAACCGGTGAAACTCTCCGAGCACATCATGACCACCGGCGAGATACCCATGCTTACGGACTATGAGATTGTGGAGAAGTACCTGTGTGTCAAAGAGGGCGACGAGTTGAAACAGGACCCGCTTAATGACGACCTTGCCATGATTATTGATGCCGAGTACGGGCTGGTGGTTATCCTGGGCTGTGCCCACCACGGCATCGTCAACACTCTGACGCAGGCTAAAAAGGTAACGGGCAAGGAGCTTATTTACGCCGCCATCGGCGGGACGCACCTGGTGCATGCCTCTCAGGAACGACTTGAAAAGACGGCGGCGGCGTTAAAGGAGATGGGAGTGCAGTACCTGGGGGTATCGCACTGCACTGGTTTTAAAGCCTCGGCTTTCCTGGCGGGGGAGTTCGGCGACAGGTTTTTCCAGAACAACGCCGGCACCAGATTGACGTTGCCTTTCAAGTAACTATGCTGAAAAGGATAAAGAAACGATTGCCGGTGTAGTCTGGTTTACTTTTTATATCACCCGGGTACGATTTGGCGTAATCCAAACTGGAAGGTCATATCCGGGCGGTCCTGGTCGGGTTCGTATTAGCTATTTAACACTGGCGTTGTTTACATAATACTGATTCTGGTAATTAATTATAAGGAGGACGGAATGGCTGAATCAAAATACGGGAAGTACTTATTGAGAGAGCCGCATGCCAAGATGTGGCCGCAGGTGCCTATATACGTAGATGGGACTTTGAACGAGCAGATAACTCTTGATATTGCGTTTGATGTCCGCACGGAACCCGGGCAGGACGACCACGAAGCTCACGTACACGATGTCGACGAGTACCTGTTTCTGCTGGGAGGCGACCCGACGAACTATATGGATTTTCAGGCAGAAGTAGAAATATGTTTGGGCTGGGGTGAAGAGCAGGAAACGCATCTCATCGATGCCGCCACCGTTGTTTATATTCCGGCGGGACTGGTCCATTTGCCGTGGAACTTCAAGAGGGTGGATAAACCCATAATCATCGGGCATATCCTTTTAGCTCCTAATTTCACCAAGGACAACACCCGTTCCGCAGAGTAGGGCAAGTTTTAATATTGTTTAGAGCGGTCCGGCTGTAAGGTAATGATATGCCGGCCATACCGGTATTTCAGGCGTGTTTTTACGCGTAAAAGTTTGACTTGACGCTATATCGGGTGTATAATTAGTCTACAATATAACCGCTAGGGGTGCTCAGAGCTGAGAGTCCTTCACAGAGTGAAGGACGACCCTAGGAACCTGAACTCGGTAATACGAGCGTAGGGAAGCGGCCGAAACTCAGACCAGGGGTCTGGCTTTATCAGCCGAAGCCCTTGGTCTTATTGTTTTAAGGAGGTGCCGGAATGACACAGCTGGAAATAGCCAGAAAAGGCGATATTTCTCCGCAGATGGAAGCAGTGGCGAAGGTTGAAGGCCTGGATGTTGAGTTTATACGCCTGGGCGTGGAGAAGGGGACAATTGTTGTTCCGGCCAACACCGAGCATAAAAACCTCGTTCCCTGCGGCGTGGGACAAGGACTGTCCACCAAGGTAAACGCCAATATCGGGACTTCTTCCGACTTTGGTAACGTTAATACCGAGATAGAAAAACTGTGTGTGGCTATCGAGGCTGGCGCCGATACCGTTATGGACCTGAGCACCGGCGGTGATATACCCGCCATACGGCGGACGATTCTCGGTGTGAGTACGCGTGCCGTCGGCACGGTGCCCGTTTATCAGGCGGGCATCGAGGCAATCGAACGACATGGAGCTATCGTCAAGATGACCGTCGACGATTTATTCGCTGCCATCGAAGAAAACGCGCGGGACGGCGTGGATTTTGTCACTGTGCATTGCGGCGTTACCTTGGCCGCTATCGCGCGACTCAAGCAGCAGGGCAGGGTGACCGACGTGGTTTCCCGCGGGGGCGCTTTCATGGTCGGATGGATGCTGCACAACGAGAGTGAAAACCCCTTATACGAATATTACGACCGCCTGCTGGATATCGCCCGGGAGTTCGATGTTACCTTGAGTCTTGGCGACGGCATGCGTCCGGGCAGTCTGGCAGATGCCACCGACCGCACCCAGGTGGAGGAACTGCTTACGCTCGGCGAACTGGTGC
>CAZPAS010000138.1:0-1867 GCA_964584575.1 uncultured Dehalococcoidaceae bacterium
TGCTCCGCTACCTGAAACTGGCTATGGAGCTGGATACGGGACACCCGGTGCTCATCGATAAATACCTGGAGGGGAAAGAGGTCGAGGTCGATGCCATCTGCGACGGGGAGACCGTCCTCATCCCCGGCATCATGGAGCACATCGAGCGCGCCGGCGTCCACAGCGGGGACTCCATGGCCGTCTACCCCGGGGTGAACCTGACCGAGGCGGAGACCGAGACCATCACTAGCTACACGATACGCATCGGTCTGGGACTCAAGGTCATCGGCCTGATGAATATTCAGTTCGTTATCATGCCCAACGGTAACGGCGGGTCGTCGGTCTACATCCTGGAGGTGAACCCCCGCGCCAGCCGCACCGTCCCCTTTATCTCCAAGGTTACCGGCGTGCCCATGATAAACGTCGCCACGCGCGTGATGCTCGGCACGAGCCTTAAGAAGCAGGGGTACGAAAGCGGACTCTGGCCGGTAGGCAGGCTGGTGGCGGTCAAAGCGCCCGTCTTCTCCATGTCCAAGCTCGCCGGCGTGGATACGCACCTGGGTCCGGAAATGAAGTCCACCGGCGAAGTCATGGGAATCGATTATACCTTCGAAGCCGCCCTTGCCAAGGCAATCCTGGCTGCCGGGCTGGCGCTGCCGCCGGAGAGCGGCATCCTCTTCAGTATCGCCGACCGTGATAAACCGGAAGCGCTGCCGATTATCAGGAAGCTCGTGGCGGCAGACTATACCATTTACGCCACGGAAGGCACCGCCTACATGATACAGACCGCGGGAATGCCGGTAAAGAAGACCAGCAAGAAGCTAGACGAGGGACATCCCAACATCATCGACCTCATCAACGACGGCACCATCGCCGGCGTGGTCAATACCCTGACCGGGGGCAACGTGCCCTTCCGGGACGGCTTTTACATCCGCCGCGCCGCCGCGGAAAAGCGCATCCCCTGTTTTACCTCGCTGGACACGATACGCGCCGCCACGGAGGCGATATCCCGCGCGAGCCGGAAATACACCGTCCAGCCCCTCCCCGACTACCGCATTAAGGAGCCGGAATGAAGCAGGTAAAAGCCATAATATCCTCCATCGTCGAGGTCATGCCGGAAACATACCTCATGTGGTTGGAAGCCCCACCGATGGCTACCACCGCCGGGCCGGGGCAGTTCGTCATGGTGCGCTGCGGCGGTAATACCGTGGTGCCCCGTCCCTTAAGTATCCACCGCACCGACGGCGGGAGCCTGGCGCTGCTGTTCAGCGCGGTCGGCAAGGGCACGCGCTGGCTCTCGCAGCGGCAAAAGGGCGAAAGCCTGGATATCTTCGGGCCGCTGGGCAACGGGTTTTCCGTTAAACCTGACTCGAAGAACCTCCTGCTCGTGGCGGGGGGCATGGGCATCGTCCCGCTGGTCTTCCTGGCGGACACCGCCGCCCGGGAAGGCAAAAAGGTAACGCTCATCATGGGCGCGCGCTCCTCAAACTGCCTCCTGCCGATAGCGGTATCCCAGAAAGCATTCGAGGGGGGAATACGCCCCGACAGTATCAACGTGGTCAACGCCACCGACGACGGCTCGGAGGGGTATAAAGGACCAGCCACCGACCTTATTCCCGCTTACCTGGACGAGGTGGACGAAATCTTTGCCTGCGGTCCGGTGGAGATGTACCGCACCATGGCGGCCAGCTACAATAATATATATAAAAAGCCCGTGCAGGTCTCCCTGGAGATAATGATGGGCTGCGGCACGGGCGTCTGCTACGGCTGCACCATCAGGACAAGGAGCGGTTTGAAGCAGGTATGCAAGGACGGCCCGGTGTTCGAGATGGGGGAGGTGGATTGGGAGGCGTTTAGGGGAGTTTGACACAAATACGCTTTCAACGGT
>CAZPAS010000138.1:1877-4818 GCA_964584575.1 uncultured Dehalococcoidaceae bacterium
ACTGAGGGGTGGAGAGGATACGGATTGCTTCGTCCTTCTGCTGAAGGACTCGCAATGACTGGACAATTGGGCTGTTTGACACAAATACGCTTTCAACGGTAAACTCATATCCGTAGCTAAGCTTCAGGAAATACATGATTAAGGAGGAATCCCTGCAAATGAAGAAAGTACTCATCATCTATCATTCCCAGACCGGCAATACCGAGGCAATGGCAAAGGCGGTGGCGGAAGGCGCCCTTGCCGGAGGGGCAACCGTCGTGATGAAGAAAGCCGTTGACGCCGATGAAAAAGACATACTCGACTGCGAAGTGGTTGCCTTCGGCACGCCCAACTACTTCAGCTATATGGCGGGAATGGTCAAGGACTTCTTCGACCGTGCCTGGCCTACTATACGGGACAAGATGGCCAATAAGCCTTACGTTGCTTTCGGAAGCTACGGTGGCGGTGGCATGCCGGCCATCGAGAGCCTGGAGAAGATTTGCGACAATATGAGCATGAAGCGCCTCTTCGATAGCATCGGCGTCCAGCGCCAGCCCACGCCGGAAAACCTCAAGGCGTGCGAAGAACTGGGTAAAAAAATCGCGGAGTTATAACCTATACGCAGCAACGATAAAAAAGGGGGACTGGCGTCCCCCTTACTTTTTTGCCCTGCTCTCAGTCCAGCTCCTCCACCAGTCCGTGGTTCATGTAGAGCTGCAACTGGTTGAAGACCTGCTCACGCGCCAGCCCGGTAACAACGCCGATTTCATCCATGGTATCGGCGCCGTGCTCATAAATATAGTCGAGGACTTTGAAGCCGTCCGGTACTTCGGCGGTTACCACATTAAACTTCATCCGCCGGAACCTCGCCCTTCCCTCGCTCGTCAGCATATACCTGTCCATCCCCTCCCTCCGGTACCGAACAGGGTAATACCGATTATACTCCCGCCACTGCAAATGTCAATAGTACTTTAGGCGTATGACGCCTGAAACAGCTTTGACAATACCCGTGCTTTAGGCATATAATTAATCAGGATCAAGTCTCTAAAAGAGGTGATGTAATATGGCAAATCAGGTAGGCAAAAGGTACCGCTGCGCCAAATGCGGCGCCGAGATGATTATCACCAAGGCGGGCGACGGCACCATCACCTGTTGTGGCCAGCCCATGGAGCTGAAACAGTAATCAACCCAGTTTGCGGGAGGTCAGAATATGGCAAGCCAACTAGGTAAAAGATATCGCTGCCAGAAATGTGGCACTGAAGCATTATGCACCAAGGCGGGTGCGGGTGAACTAACCTGCTGTGACCAGCCTATGGAAGTGCAGGAAGCCCGGCCTATTCCTTCCTCGGACTAAGCCAGACTTTCCCTGCGGCTGATACGCACGACCGATTAATCACAATACCTGAAGTACGTGTTATTCGGCTTTTTCCGGTTCAGGCTCAGGTACCGGTTCTGGTTCCGGCTCGGCTTTAGACTGAGCTATGGCCAGGTTCAGTTTTTTCAGCAGTCTCGCCTTGCGCCGGGCGGTATTATTCGCATGTAATATCTGCTTTTCCGCCGCTTTATCCAGGGCGCTGACGGCTATCGTAACCGCTTCCTGAGCTTCTTTCATTTCACCGGCAAAGATAAGTTTCTCTGCTTTGGTTATATCGGTTTTAACCTCGCTGCGGACAGACTTATTTCGCTGCTGTCGGCGCGAAGCCACACGCGTCCGTTTTTCTGCCGATTTACTTGCCAAGACCTACCTCCAGTTATTTTTTACTTGAGCCGCCATCCTTGCCTCCGGTCAACGGTGCCGGGGTACCGGCGGGGCTCTTCCGGGACGCATCGTCACCTATCCGGTTGACGCTGAGCACCCCTTTTACGGCTTCTATCTTCTTAAAAATATAACTCAACTGTGCCAGTCCCGTGGTTTCCAGTGTTAAGTATAATGTAATGTTATGACCGTCGCCATTGGCGAGACTTGCCGAGGTGATATTTACCTTGTCCTCGGCGACGACCGTGGTAACGTCGCGCATCAGTCCCACCCGGTCCCATGCCTCGACCTGTATATTGACCGGATAAAATACGTCGCCGTGCCCCCACTCCACCGGAATCAGCCTCTCCTTCTCGTCTTCATGCTGGATGTTATGGCAGTCGGCGCGATGGATGGTAACGCCGCGACTCCGCGTGATGTAGCCGATTATCTTATCGCCGGGGACGGGATGGCAGCACTGGGCAATATTCGTTACGAGGTCGCCGACCCCCAGCACCTGCACCGCTGATTGGGTCGCCTGTGACGGTGCGACCGTGGTTACCGGCTTTTCTTTCTCTTCCTCGGCGGCAAGCTTGAGGACAATCTGATGAGCGGTAACCGTGCCGTTGCCCACCGCCGCCAGAAAATCGTCCAGGTTGCCGTAAGAGAACAATTCCGCCAGCACCTGGCGCTCCGTCTGTATGCCGAGCCGCTTCAACTCTTTGTCCAGAATCTGACGTCCGCGCTCGATGTTCTCCGTCCGCTCCTGCTTGTTGAACCACTGCCGTATCTTCGTCTTGGCGTGCGAGGTGTTGACATAGCCGAGATTCGGATTCAGCCAGTCGAGGCTCGGTCCGCGGGGGGCTTTCGAGGAGATTATCTCGAGAACGTCGCCGTTTTTAAGCTGGTAGCTAAAGGGCACCAGCTTGCCGTTTACCTTGGCGCCGACGCAGCGGTGACCGAGGTCGGTATGCACCCGGTAGGCAAAATCGAGCGGGGTTGAACCGCGGGGCAGGTCCTTTATCTCTCCCCTGGGCGTATAAACGAAGACCTGGTCGATGAAGATGTCCGTTTTAACGGATTCCAGGAATTCCTCGGCGCCGGCGAGTTCGCGGTGCCATTCGATAAGCTGGCGGAGCCAGGCGACCCTGTCCTCGAACTGCATGTCTTTCTTTTCGCCCTCTTTATAACGCCAGTGGGCGGCTACGCCGTACTCGGCGACATGGT
>CAZPAS010000139.1:0-4687 GCA_964584575.1 uncultured Dehalococcoidaceae bacterium
ACGGCAACGACTTCAAGAATGTATCCACCACCGCCTGTTTTATCTCGAAAGCGTTACCCGGCCGGCTCTCCTGCCAGTCCCGCTTCTTGCTCATTACCCCGAGTTGCAGCAAAAACAGTTCATCGAAAGCCAGCCGTATCCGGGCCCTGTCCTTGGTCGCCTCGTCCTCCGGGTAATGCGCCTGCCCGATGGCTTCGGGCAGTTCCAGCAGACCGAGTCGTTTCCGTAAACCGTCCGGCAGAAAGTCCGTCACCTGTCCCGCCCACAGGTCGATGAACTCCTTCATCAGCTTCCTGACCTGCCGCGGTCGCAGTCCCGCCGTAAGCGGATAGACCGGCACCAGCCTGGCGGTATGCACCAGGTCCTGCCCTTCAATGATTTCCCACTCCGGCGACTGAAAGACGTGCTGCCCCCGGAACAGGCTGACACGACCGCTCAGCATGATGCGGGCATTGGTGGTCAGCTTCTTCGCCAGGTACGGCTGGTTAAACCAGATTACCCGGATATTACCCGTCTCGTCCCCGACGATTGCCTCGGTGCTGCGCCTGCCTCCCGGCTTGGTCTCCTGCGCCTGCCAGACATTGGCGACTATCGTCTGCTCCTCGCCCTCGGCAAGCTGCGAGATGAACTTCATCTTGCTGTAATCGAGGTGGCGGTGGGGAAAGAAATATAACAGGTCGCGCACCGTCTTCACGCCCAGCTTGCCGAACTTTCCGGCAAGCGCGGTGCTGATGCCCTTGACGACCGTTACCGGAGAATCGAGTCCCGTTCCCGCGATTGTCTCCGGCGGCTTCTTTATTTTCGTCGCCGGTTTTTTACGCGCCGGTCTCTCGGGAGGCTTTTCGGCGGGGCTTTCTTTCTTTTCTGTTTCATCCAAGAACGCCAGAACTTCCTGCGCCCAGTCCCGCCGTTCCTCCGGCGTCATGTCTGTATAGCTGACTTTGAAGAGCCTGCGAAAGCGTGCCAGCTTTTTGGGGCTTCCCACCGACTCCACGGCCTGCGCCGACCAGTTCTTCAGGAACTTGTCCAGCCCGCCGAACACGGCGGTATCGGCGTAGCCTTTCTGCTGCTCGAGGCCGAGGATTTTACGTAAAGGTTCGGCGTTCATCATACATCAGTGCCCGCGACCCGCCCTGACCGTGTTTACCAGCAGCAGGACGCCCCCGGCAAAAAAGAGCGTTATGGTTGCGGAATATAGATAAAAATACAGCGTTTCCATTTCAGTGACGAAAAAGAATGCCAGCGGACTTATCACTCCGACGGAACCGCCTACAATCGGCCATTTCCATGATAAGCCGGTGACCGCCGCGGCGATTAAGAGAGGGAACAGCACGAAGGTCCAGAAATACTGCGAACTGAATTCAATAACACCGATAGTCCCGGCTATATAGAAACCGGCGAATGCCAGAACGACTCCGGCAAGCATGATAAACAAACCGATACGGTGCAGTTTGGCCACGTGGTTATTCTATCATAAATCGTGTAAACAGGTAGAACGGCTACTTATCCCCCAGCACGGCAACCAGGATAAGTCCCGGTCCCGTGTGTGCGCCGATTACCGGTGTGGCGCGGGAGTGGTAGATACGCTCTTTGGGGAATATGGCGCCGAGCCGCTCGACGAGGTTGTCTACGTCTTCCGGGCAGTCACCGCCCTCGACCGCCAGTTCCTCGATATTGGAATAGCTCGCCGCGAAGTCGACCAGGTGGTCTATCGCCTTCGCCCGGGAACGCGCCCTCCCCGCCGGCTCCACCACGCCGTCTTTCAGAGCGACGATGGGATTGATTTTCAGCACCGACCCCATCAAAGCCGCCGCCTTGCCGATTCTTCCGCCTCTATGCAGAAATTCCAGCGTATCGAAGGCGGCGCGTATCTCTACACGCGGAAGGTCACGCTTGACCAGTTCCATAATCTCATCGAGGCTTGCCCCCTCCAGAGCCGCCTGCGCCGCCCTGATGACGACAAACCCCTGCGCCATGACCGCGCACCCGGAATCCATGACCTCAATACGGCAATCGCTTTCCAAAAGCTCGGCACTCTGCAGCGCGGCATTGTAAATTCCGCTGAGCTTGGAACTTAGCATGATAGCCAGGATTTCATCCGTTTCTTCGGCAAGCTTGGCGTAGGTGCGGGCGAACAGGTCCATCGAAGGAACGGAGGTGGTTGGCATGATCTTGCTGTTTATCAGTTTTTGGAAAAACTGGTCGGTGGTGATATCGATACCGTCACGGTACGTCTCTTCTCCGAAACGCACCAGTATCGGTATAACGGTAATCCCCAGTTTGGCAGCTACCTTGGCTGGGATATCGGTGACACTATCGGTTACTATTTTAACAGGCATGACAAATATAATTAATTACTGTATCGTCTTATAAATCTCCAAGCACGGCTACCCCGATTGCCCGGGGTCCCACATTCGTGCCGATTACCGGGCTTACCTTGGAAAGATAAATGCTTTCTCGCGGATAAACGCTACCGAGACGTTCTACCAGGGCGCCGGTCTCATCCGGCGTGGTGGCGTCTTCAACCGCCAGTTCCTCTATTTTCTTACAGCCCGCGACGAATTTATACAGGTAGTCGATTGCCTTCGTCCTGGAACGTTCCCGCCCGAAAGGGAATACCTCGCCGTCCTTGATGCCGAGGATGGGATTGATGCCCAGCATGGAACCCATCAATGCCTGCGCCTTGCCGGTTCTCCCTCCCCGGTGGAGATATTCCAGCGTATCGAAGGCAATACGTATGCCGACACGGGAAATATTATGATTGGTCAGTTTAATTAACTCGTCGATGCTGGCGCCGTCGCGCGCCGCCTTCGCGGCTGCTATCGCCAGCAGTCCCTCCGCCATCATCGCCAGTTCGGAGACTACCACCGCCACCCGGCACTTCTTTTTCATCACCTCGATGCCTTTAAAGGCGGACTCCCCGGTGGCGCTAAGTTTACTCCCGATGGTTATCACCAGGATACCGTCCGATTCGTCGGCCAGCCGGTCGTAAGACTCCGCGAAGACCTGCGGTGCCGGCGTCGAGGTAGTCGGGTGGATTTCCTCTTTCTCCAGCTTCTCGTAAAATTCGTCGGTGGTCATATCCACGCCGTCGCGGTAGGTATAGCCGTTGAAGACCACGTTCAGCGGGACTACCGTAATCCCCAGTTCGCTGGCAATTGTCGTTGAGATATCGGAAACACTATCGGTGACAACCTTGACCGTCATTACTTTTTCTCACCTTCCAGTATAGTTATAGCCAGTGCGGTGGGGCCGGAATACGTCCCGACGACCGGGCTGATAACCGAGCGATAGATACTCTCTTTAGGATAAACCGCACCGAGTCTCTCAACGAGTTGGTCGGCGTCATCGCGGTTGGTAGCATGTTCCACGGCTAGCCCTTCAATATTGGAAAAGCCGGCGGCGTAACTGCACAGGTAGTCGAGCCCCGCATTTAAGGAGCGTACCCGTGTCAGCGGGGCCAACTCGCCATCCTTTATGGTAAGTATCGGCTTTACCGATAACAGCGAACCCAGGAGACCACTGGCCTTGCCGATACGCCCGCCCTTAGCCAGATACTTGAGAGTTTCGAAAAGATAGGCAACATGTGTCCGCGGTATTGCCCGACGCACCAGGTCGGCGGCTTCATCCAGGTTCGCGCCGGCTTTAACGGCATTGACCGCGGCAATTACTATGAGACCCATGCCCATGGCCACCGAGAGCGAATCGATGATTTCAATGCGGCACTTCCCCTTCACCATTTCCTTGGCCTGGGTTGCCGATTGATAGGTGCCGCTCAACCCGCTGGAGACTACTATCACCAGGATTTCATCGGTCTCCCTGGCCAGGGCTTCGTATACCTGCAAAAAATCGTTCGGCGTCGGCTGTGTCGTAGATGGTAAATTGGCCTCACTCACCAGTCTTTTATAGAATTCTTCGCTGGTGATTTCCACCCTGTCTTTATAGACTGTCTCGCCAAAACGCACGTACAGGGGCACAACGGTAATCCCCAGCTCTTCGGCCAGGTCGCTGGTAATGTCGGACAAGGTATCAGTTACTATTTTCACTGCCATATCCGTATACCGCCTTTCTATTCGATGGATATGATATAGCTATAATGCGGCTGACCGCCGCGAATCGTTTCTACCTGCAAGTGAGGATATTGTGCCGCGATACTGCTGTTAATCTGCTCGTTCTCTTCCTCTACCGCGTCTTCGCCGAAATATAATGTAACCACCTCTGACTTTTCCAGGTCCAGCCTGGACAGTAGCTGGTTGATAACGTCGAGGTTGGTATCGCCCACCGCGATGAGCTCGCCGTCGAGCAGTCCGATAGGCTGTTTGCGCTTGATTTTCAGTCCGTTTATCTTGGTGGCGCGTATCGAGCGCGTAATCTCGATTGTCTTCACCGATGACAGCGCCTTCTCCATGATTTCTGAATTGGTATTGAACTCCGCCTCGTAATCAAATGCCAGCAGCGCCGCGATGCCCTGCGGTATCGACCGGCTGGGCACTACCGCTATCTTCTTCTCGGTTAAAGCCTGCACCTGGTTGGCGGTGGCTATGATGTTTTTATTGTTAGGAAGAATAATGACTTTATCGGAGAAAGTCGCTTCCACCACCTGGAGGATATCCTTGGTGCTGGGGTTCATCGTCTGCCCGCCGTGTACCACGGCGGCTGCTCCCAGGCTCCCGAAGACTTCCGACAG
>CAZPAS010000140.1:0-4673 GCA_964584575.1 uncultured Dehalococcoidaceae bacterium
CATCGGACGGGCGATGATGGCCACCCACAAGCTGATGATGCTGGACGAGCCGTCGCTGGGTCTGGCCCCGCTGCTGGTCGAAGAGATTTACGATATTATCCGCCGCTTCAATACCGAGCAAAAGACGTCCGTCCTGCTGGTGGAGCAGAACGTCAGGATTGCTTTGAGCATCGCCCATTCCGGCTATGTCATGGAGAACGGCAGGGTCGTCCTCGACGGCACCGCCGACTTCCTGAAAAACAACGAGGACGTCAAAGAGTTCTACATGGGACTTTCGGCGCTGGGCACCAAGAAGAGCTACCGCGAGGTGAAGCACTACAAGAGGAGAAAGAGATGGCTGTGAAGAAGGATGAGTACTTCGACGAACTGGAAACGATGTCCCCGGAGGCGCGCGAAAAACACCTCAACGGCAGGCTGGCCGAGCACGTAAAACATACGTATAAACATTCACCCGCCGTGAAAAAACTCTTCGATGGCGCCGGAGTCAGTCCCGACAAGATACGCACGGTAAAAGACCTGGAGAAGCTGCCGATTACCCGCAAGACCGACCTCGTGGAGATGCAGAAGGCGGACCTGCCCTATGGGGGAGTTGCCGGCATCCCCGTTGAAGATGTCGAGCGCGTATTTATCTCGCCGGGCCCCATCTACGAGATACAGCCTTCCAGCATCAAGTGGTTTGCCAAGTCTTTCTGGGCGGCGGGATTCAGGAAGGGCGACGTGGCGATTAATACCTTCACTTATCACATGTCCCCGGCGGGCATCCTCTTTCACGAGGCTATTTGCGACTGCGGGGCGACGGTGGTCGTGGCGGGCACCGGCAATACCGACCTCCAGATACAGATAATGAAAGACCTCAAGGTTACCGGCTTCGTGGGTACACCCAGCTTTCTGATGACGATTATCAACCGCGCCGCGGAAATGGGGTTGAATGTCAAAAAAGACCTGTCTCTGAAGCGCGCCTGGTTCACCGGCGAGATGCTGCCGCCTTCGCTTAGAAAAACATTCGAGGGTGATTATAACATAGATACGTACCAGACTTACGCCGTGACCGAGCCGGGCAGCGCCATCGCCTACGAGTGCCGTGAAAAGAACGGCATGCACCTCATGGACGAATACGTCACGGAAATAGTCGACCCCGAGACGGGGAAGCAGCTGGGACCCGGGGAAATCGGGGAAATCGTCACCACGCAGCTATTTAATAAAGATTGGGGACTCGTCCGCTTCGGCACCGGCGACCTTTCTTCTTACGTAACCGAGTCATGCCCGTGCGGGCGTACCGCCAGCCGGATTACGGGCATCGTCGGCAGGGCAGGGGACGCGGTAAAGGTGAGGGGCATGTTCATCGTTGCCAAGCAGGCGGAGCAGGCGATTATGAGTTTCAGCCGGGTGGCAAGATATCAATTAGTCGTGGGACGCCGACAGCACCGCGACGAAATGACCCTGAAAGTCGCATTGAAAGACAAGGGTGCCGACACCGCAAAGCTTGCCGAAGGCATTAACAAAAAATTCCAGGACACCTGCCGCATCAAGCTCGATAAAATAGAATTCGTGGAGGCGGGGAGTATCCCGGAGGACAAGCAGGGGATAGCAGACGAGCGTAAGTGGGAGTAGGGGAAAGGAAATTTATCTTTTCTCTTCCCCCAGGTAGGCGGCGATAACTTCCGGGTTGTTCTGGATTTCTTCCGGCGTTCCCTCGGCGATTTTCTTGCCGAAGTCCAGCACGACGATACGGTCGGCGATATCCATGACCACGCCCATGTCGTGCTCGACGAGGACGATACAGCTCACGCCGTCGCGCAGCACCGGGGTATCCGGGTAGGTGACACCCTGACCCTCGAAGATATCGATTATAAAGCGGGCAATGTCCTCTTTCTCTTCAAGGTTCATACCCGCCATGGGCTCGTCGAGTAACAGCACCTTGGGCTCCAGAGCCAGGGCTCTGCCCAGTTCCACGCGCTTGCGCATGCCGTAGGGGAGCATGCCGACGGTGGTCTTGCGAATCGACTCTATTTCCAGAAAGTCGATAATGTCTTCCACGGTCTTGCGGTGCACGATTTCTTCTTTATGCGCCCACAGGTAATAGAGGGCGCTGCTCAGCGCGTTCTGCTTCATAAGGACATGCCGCGCCGCCATGATGTTGTCAAGGGTGCTGAGACCGGTGTAAAGCTCTATGTTCTGGAACGTACGGGCGAGACCCATCCTGGCGGCTTTATCGGGGCGGATGCGGGTGATTCTCTTACCATCGAAGTAGATTTCGCCCTGCTGCGGCTTGTAGAACCCGTTGATGCAGTTCAGGATACAGGTCTTGCCGGCGCCGTTGGGCCCGATGATAGCCAGGATTTCCCTGTCCCTGACATCCACGTTGATATCAACCAGCGACCTCACGCCGCCGAAGGACAGGGAAAGGTTCTCTATCTTAATCTTCGCCCCGTTGGTACTGCTGTTTACGGTGTTTTCTTTATCCGGTGTCGTCACTTTTTACCCAGTAGCTCGTCGTGGTAGAGCTTAATTCTCTGGCAGGCGTCGCCTTCGCAGGCAAGTTTTCTTCCCAGCCTCTTGCTCCGGTTGTTCATCTCCCTGGACGTCTCCCGGCTGGGCTTGAGATACTTGTCAAGTCCGGTACACCGCGACGTGCCGTCCGCCTGTACCATCAGCGTAACTTCATCGTCAACGGCATCGCAGTAAATGGTGGTTGCGGTGAGTTCCCAGTCGACCATGTCCAGAGTCAAATCTCCCGGTTAGCTTGCTTTAGATATCTTACTATTATTCCGTATGTAATTCAAACGGCAGGGGATATAGTTGACATAATACAATAAACAAATAATACTGTTTTCATCGTTTTGTCGCTGCCATTATTTTGACGACGACATGTTATACAAACCAGTATAGTAATCTTGATATTGAAGGGCGGTCAGAGTAAAATAGTTGAGGCGGGGAGGGGAGGGGTTAAGTCAACAGGGGCTCGTAGCTCAGCGGCAGAGCGGCCGGCTCATAACCGGTTGGTCGTAGGTTCGATCCCTACCGAGCCCACCACGAATTAGCAGTAATTATTCCGCAGCAGCCAGTAAATCCGAGCCTTTTTTGTCTTCTTCCACGGCATATATCAGGTAGTCCAGGGTGATAGGGTAGCCCTCGTAGTGCTGATGGTCGAAGCGCGGTATTCCCCAGTCGTAGGCGATTTTCCTATCGCCGGCTGCTACGAGCAGCCAGACATGATTGCTTTCCATGTACTCCTCGCCATCCATGTCCAGGTTGCCCACGATAGGGGTGGACTCTATACCGAGGCTCTCGAAGTGACGGTACATCTCCAGCGTGCCGTCATCGCAGTCAAACGTATCGGAAGGCTCGTGCAGAGAGGGAAAAATGACCGTGTTGAGTTTGGGCAGGGTCGCTATGACCGCCATCGTAATGATAATGAAGGTGAGAATTTTAATGATTCCGCCGCTGTATCTCCCCATACCACTTTAATTATAAGGAAGCCGGCGGGCGGGGCGAAGACTTTTTTATTAAGGTTTGATAAAGGTTTGATTAAGGTTTCATAAAGACCGGGGCGGCAGGTTGCATATCCGGCTACAAGTGCCTATTATACTACTGTGTCAGCAAAGGAGGTATCCCCATGAAGGTATTGGGAATAGTCGGCAGTCCCCGCAAGGGGGGCAATACGGAAATCATGGTGGAGGAGGCGCTGGCGGCGGCGCGCGAGGCGGGCGCGGATACGGACATCTTCCTCGTTCACGATAAGACGATAGCGGGGTGCGACGGCTGTCACAGCTGCTTCAAGACCGGCAAGTGCAAGATAAAGGACGACATGCAGGAACTATACATAAAGATGGAGGCGGCGGACGGGATATTGTTCGGGAGTCCGGTATATTTTCACGACTACACGGCGCAGGCGAAGGCAATCATCGACCGCACGTTTTGCTTTTTGAGGGACCATCCGCTGAAGGGCAAGGTGGCGGCGCCGGTACTGACGTTGAGGAAAGTGGGCGCCGGCCAGACGCGCGTACAGTTTTACGGCTGGTTCCTTTCCCAGGGCATGGTGCCGGTGCGGGGAGCAATCGGCTACGGACGCGAGCCGGGCGACGTGAGGACGAGCGAGGGGGCGAACATCGGCATGACGGCGATGGAGGAGGCCCGCGCCACCGGCAAGGAAGTGGTGGAGATGGTGAAGAAACTCGGCGGCTAATATTTTTATAAAATACCCAGCGAATGTTTTAGTAAAAGCCGGAGAAAATGAGCAGGGGACTCAACGCCATTATTATGTTAAATTGTCTAAGGCGTGACTAACTCTACATAACATATATTGTGCGCCCCAGAGTTTTCATCCTTTAAGGGTTGACATAATTAATCGGTAAGTTATGTGAGGTTTGCCCGGAGGGATTGCACTAATAAAGCCTGCCGATGATTAATTCTCTTAACGCCGTGGCGAATCCCTTTTATTCCCATGCACCTGGTGATGACGCCGCCAGAGCATGCAGTTCCTCCCCCTACTCCCCATGATTTATAACGGCAGGTCCGAACCCCCAAAATAAAAATCCCCGCGATATTTCCCGCGGGAAAAACCATGAAGTCTCTCAGATTTCGATTTCAGGGCTTCGGGTCATTACTACAGATTCGTTTATATATTCATCGTACAATCTGCCATAATGATTGTACATGAGGTGTAAACCCTA